>DASYBX010000174.1:0-2206 GCA_036500495.1 Caulobacteraceae bacterium | reverse complement strand
CGGCGCGGCCAACCGGGCGCAGGCGCTCATGACCGCCCTGCGGCTGGGCCTGCTCGAGGCGCCCGACGCCCCGAAGTTCTGATGGGGCAGGCCCTATTTGGCCTGCGCCGGCCGCAACCGGCGCAGGGCCAGGTAGGCCTCGCAACCCAGGCAGAGCCCGAAGGCGGCGTTGAGGAACGCCGCGAGCAGGGCGAAGGCGGCGAAGACCACGCCCAGCACGGTGGCCCCGCTCAGATAGCCGATCGTGGCGACGGCGGCGAAGGTGAAGCCGACCAGCTGGGCGAAGCGCACCGGCGCGGCGGGCTCGCGCTCGGCCGGCGGCCCGATGCGGGGCAGCACCAGCGCGCGGAAGACGAAACCGTAGGGGCCCTTACGCGGGTCGAACGCGGTGATCGCGAAGACCAGGGTCTGCACCAGCGCCAGCCAGCCCCACCCGGTCAGCAGGATGACGACCAGGACGATGCTGGTCAGGGCGGCGGCGAAACGCTGCCCGCGGGGGTCGAGTTCCATGTCTGGAAGCCTCGCATCCGGGCCACGGCAAAGCGCAGTGAAAGTCATCACTGGAATTCCGGTCAACTTTCCCGGGAACGCACGATCTTGCGCAGCAGGACGTTGAGCTGCTTCAACTCGCCGGCATCGAGCGCGCCCAACATTCGCTGATCGCGAAGCGTCCCCTCGAAGATGCGCTTGTTCCAGGCCGCGCGCCCGGCCGCGGTCGGACGCACCAGCACCCGCCGCCGGTCGGTCTCGTCGACCTGCCGCGTGACCAGTTCGGCCGCGACGAGCCGGTCGAGCCGGCTGGTGACCGCCGCCCGGGTGATCTTGAGGGTGTCGGCGAGCTGGGCCGGGGTCGCCTCGACCGGCCACGGCTGCACCATCAGCGCGTGCAGGGTCTTGTAGTCCTCCAGCGACAGGTCCTTCGACCCGGCGAACGCGGTCGCGTCTTCCCGGCGCAGCTCGCGCAGGATGTATTGCATCCGCACCAGGGCACCCTCGACCTCGGGGGCGAAGGTCGGGTCGTCCTTCCAGAACGCCGCCCAGCGCGCCACATGGTCGTCGACGCTGTCGCGCGGCTCTTCGGTCACGCTCCTGATTGTGCCACCGTCTGATAATCAGACGTCAAAGCGTTTCGGTCACGGCCGCAATTAATTGCGGCTTCCGGGGTACGCCCGTAGCACGCTTGTGGACACGCCCCTCCCGATCCAGCACCAGCAGGGTGGGCGTACGCCAGATGCCGAGCGCCCTCACCGCGTCGAGATGCTCCTCGGCGTCGACCTCAATGTGCCGGACGCCGGGGACCTCGCCGGCCACCTCGGAGCTGATCCGGCTCATGGCGCGGCAGGGCGCGCAGTAGGCGGACGAGAACTGCAGCAGCGTGATGCGTTCGCGTGGGTGGGCCCCGAGACCTTCAAGCATCGCCAAGTCGATCTTGTGGCTGGTCGCCGCCGCCTCCCCCACCCCGTCTTGGGTGGGCCTGATTAGAGCAGCCGGATCCGACAAGTTCCGCTCGTTATCCACAGGTGGGCCGCCGCCAGCCCCCACCCCGTCTTGGGTGGGGCTCAGGAGAGCAGCCGGGTCTGACAATTTTCGGCCGCTATCCACGGGGACGTCGCGCAGCCGGCCGTTCGTGCGCCTCCAGTGGGCGCCGCCCGCCAAGGCGACCACCAACACCAGGGCGACCACCCATATCCCTACCGGGTCCATGGGCATACTGTGCCACCACCCCCGGCAACCCGCCATGATCCAGGTGGTGTCTGATTTTTAGATTGTGAATAGTTAGACGATGAATTAGTTTGGGGCTATGACCCGGATCTCCGACTTCCGCCTGCTCGCCACCGGCCAGACGCTCTCCTGGGTCGGCAACGGCTTCCAGACGGTCGCCCTGGCCGTCGCCGTCGTGCGGGCCGGCGGCGGCGCCGGCGACCTCGGCCTGGTCATGGCCTGCTCGGTCATCGCCATGCTGGTCTGCTCACTGTTCGGCGGGGTGTGGGCCGACCGGCTCCAGCCCCAGCACGTGATGGTCGGCTCCGACCTCGTACGGCTGCTGGCCGCGACCGCCCTGGCGGTCATGTTCCTCGGTCATGGCTATCACCTGGCCCTGCTCTGTGCCGTGGCCGCGATCTCGGCCGGGGCGGGCAGCTTCTTCAGCCCGGCGATGAGCGCGCTCAAGCCGCTCCTGGTGCCGGCCGAGCAGCGCCAGCGGGCC
>DASYBX010000173.1:0-10436 GCA_036500495.1 Caulobacteraceae bacterium | reverse complement strand
TGGTCGACAGGGAGGCATGGCCGAGCAGCTCCTGGATCGAGCGCAGGTCCGCGCCGGCGCCCAGCAGGTGGGTGGCGAAAGAGTGGCGCAGGGCGTGGGGCGTCGCGCTGGCCGGCAGGCCGAGCCGGCCTCGCAGGCGCTGCATCAGGGCCTGCACCGGCCGCGGGCCGAGCGGGCCGCCGCGTTTCGCCCTGAAGAGGGGTTCGGCTGGATCAAGGGTGAAGGGCATCAGCGCCAGGTAACGGTCGACGGCCTCGCGCACCACCGGCAGCACGGGCGCGACCCGCTCCTTCGACCCCTTGCCGACCACGCGCAGGCTCTCGCGCAGGGGGGCATCGGATCGTCTGAGCGACAGGGCTTCGGAGATGCGCAGGCCGCAGCCGTAAAGCAGGGTGAGCACCGCCTCGTCGCGCGCCGCCTCCCAGGGTTCGCGGTCCTCCTCGTCCGCCGCTTCGACGAGCAGGCTGGCGGCCTGGTCCTCGCTGACCGGCCTCGGCACGCCGGGCTTCACCCGCGGCCCGCGCACCAGGGCGAGGGCGTCGTTGGCCACGCCGCAGCGGCGGTCGAGCCAGCGGTGGAAGGCGCGGATCGAGGACAGGGCTTGCGAGAGGGAGCGCGGCGACAGCGGGTGGTCGCCCGACCGGCGGTGTGCGAGGTAGGCGCGCAGCTCGGCGGCCTGCACGTCGCCGAGATCATCCCGGCTCAGGGGCCCGCCACGGTGCTGCTGCAGGAAATCCAGGTACCAGCCGACGTTGTCGCCATAGGCGCGCACGGTGCGCGGCGAAGACCGGCGCTCCTGGGCCAGGTAGCCCAGCCAGTTCAGCAGGGCCTGCCTTGCGCCTACAGCATCGGCCTCTAGATCATCGGCCCCTAGATCACTGGCCATCGCTCGGCCGTGCGTTCGATCACCCGGGCGATGAAGGCGATCAGCTCGCAGCCCATCTCCGGGGTGAAGGATTCCCCATCGGCCGCGCCGAAAGCCAGCAGGCCGGTGCGATCCCAGAGGGTCAGGCGGATCATGGCCACGCTCTGCACCGGCATGAGGGCCGACGGGAACAGCAGGGCGGAGAAGCCGGTCTCGCCCAGGCGCGTCAGGTTCTCCTGGCCGAGGATCATGTCGACCATGCCTTCGTCCAACTGGATCCAGCCGGCGGGCGCCTTGCCCTCCACCGCCACGGCGCCGGCGACGAGGCCGAAGCGGAGCTGGGCGGTTTCGTCGAGCCGGCGCGCCAGGTCGCTGTTGCTGCGTGATTCCAGGATGTCGATGACGCCGGCGTGGCATTGGGCCTGGGCGGCGAAATTGGCCCGCGCCGTGGTCTCCAGCTCCACGCGAGCGGTCGATTCGCGCCGGTGGGCGTCGATCTGGCGGGCCAGGGCCGCCGGGCCGAATTCCACGATATTCGCTGCGTTGAGCTTCAGCCCGAGCTCGCCCATCAGCTCGGGGTCCTCGCGCAGGAGGTTGGGGTGGTTCTTCAGGAAGGCCCGCACCGACGGCCAGCCGGCCGAAGCCTCTGCCGCCTTGGGCATGGCCTTGCCTGTCTTGCTTGCCCCAGCCTTGCTGGATTGACCGCTCTCGCTCATCACCGTTTCCCCGTGAAGAGATCCAGGGGAAAGACTGATTCCCCTAGAGAATCGACTGGCCTGTCTTGGCCCAGTCGGCCCTGAACAGTTCAAGGCCCTGTTCGGTTAACGGATGCTTGAAAAGCGCCTCGAAAACCGCCGGCGGCAGGGTGGCGCAGTCGGCGCCGGCGATGGCCGCGGCCTGCACGTGCTCGGGCGAGCGCATCGAGGCGGCCAGGATCTCGGTGTCGAAGGCGAAGTTGTCGTAGATCGCGCGGATGTCGTGCAGCAGTTGGACGCCATCCTCGCCGATATCGTCGAGCCGGCCGACGAAGGGCGAGACGTAGGTGGCGCCGGCCTTGGCCGCCAACAGGGCCTGGGTCGCCGAGAAGCACAGGGTGACATTGGTCTGGATGCCCTCCTCGGACAGGACCCGGGTGGCCAGCAGGCCGTCCTTGGTCAGGGGCAGCTTGACCACCACATTGGGCGCGATGTCCGCCAGAGCCCGGCCCTCCGCCAGCATGCCATCCAGATCGGTTGCCGCCACCTCGGCGCTCACCGGCCCCTCGACGAGCTCGCAAATCTCGGCGATGACCTCCGCGATGGGACGTCCGGACTTGGCGATCAGCGTAGGGTTGGTGGTGACGCCGTCGACCAGGCCCGTGGCGGCCAGGGTCCTCAGCACAGTGGTGTCGGCGGTGTCGAGAAACAGGTTCATGACGGAGGTCCTGGAAACTGGGGGGAGCAGCGTTGTAACGCGCGGCTGTGACGATCGCCACGCACAGGGTATCTGCGCCTGATGACCCGCATCGCCCAGGTCCTGCTGCCGCTGCCCCTGCCGGATGCCTTCGACTACGCCGAGCCGGAAGGGATGGACCTTTCCGTCGGCGACATCGTCGCGGTGCCGTTGGGTCCGCGCCGCATCGGCGGGGTGGTCACGGGCCTGCGTGACGGGGCCGGGCACAACCGGCCGCTGAAGCCGGTGCTGGGGCGCCTCGATGAGCCCACCCTGCCGCCCACCGCCATCGCCTTCATAGAATGGGCGGCGCGCTACAGCGTCGACGCGCCCGGCGCGCCCCTGTCGATCGCCCTGCGCGGGGCCCGTGCGCCCAAGCCGCGGCCAGAGCGCAAGCTCCTTGCTACCGGCCAGGCGCCGGCCCGCTCGACGCCCGCCCGCGCCCGGGTGCTGGAGGCGGCGGCCGACGGGCCCATCGCGCCCGCCGCCCTGGCGGCCAAGGCCGGGGTCTCTGCCGGCGTGGTCAAGGCGCTGATCGACGAGGGTTGCCTGGAAGAGCGCTTCGACGTTCCCGAGGCGGCCTTCCCCGCGCCGGATTTCGAGAGGCCGGCCTTGCCGCTCAATCCCAGCCAGGCGGCGGCGGCCGAGGTGCTGAAGGGCCTGATCGCGGCGGGGGGTTTCCAGGCAGCGCTGCTGGACGGCGTGACCGGTTCCGGCAAGACCGAGGTCTATCTCGAGGCGGTCGCGGCGCTGCTGCGCGCCGATCCGGAGGCGCAGGTGCTGGTGCTGCTGCCCGAGATCGCCCTGACCCAGGCGGTGCTGGCCCGTTTCGAGGACCGCTTCGGCGTCATGCCCGGCGAGTGGCACTCCGGCGTCGCCCCGCCGCGCCGGCGCAAGGTTTGGGACGCGCTGCAGGCCGGCCGCTGCCGCATCGTGGTGGGCGCACGCTCGGCCCTGTTCCTGCCGTTCCGCAAGCTGCGCCTGATCGTGGTCGACGAGGAACACGACTCCTCGTTCAAGCAGGAGGAGGGCTTCATCTACCAGGCGCGCGACCTGGCGGTGGCGCGGGCCAAGATCGAGGGCGCGGCGGTGGTGCTGGCCTCGGCCACGCCGTCTCTGGAGAGCCTGTGGAACGCCGAGAGCGGCCGGTACAAGTGGCTGAAGCTCAGGGCCCGCCACGGCGCCGCACGCCTGCCCGACATCGGCCTGATCGACCTGAAGGAAACCCCGCCCGAGACCGGCCGCTGGTTGTCGCCGTCCCTCGTGCGGGCGATGGCCGAGACGTTCGGACGCGGCGAGCAGACCCTGCTGTTCCTCAACCGCCGGGGCTATGCGCCGCTGGTGCTGTGCCGGGCCTGCGGTGAGCGCATGACCGCGCCCGACACCGACTCCTGGCTGGTGGAGCACCGCTATTCCGGCCGCCTGATCTGCCACCTGACCGGCTTCTCCATGCCCAAGCCCAAGGCCTGCCCGCACTGCGGGGCGGCCGACAGCCTGGTGTCGATCGGTCCGGGCGTGGAGCGGGTGGAAGAAGAGGTGCGGGGGCTGTTCCCTGAGGCGCGCGTGGCGGTGTTCTCCTCCGACACGGTAATGGACGGCGAGCAGGCCCGCGCCCTGATCGGGGCGATGGAAGGCGGCGAGATCGACATCCTGGTGGCCACCCAGGCGGCGGCCAAGGGCCACAACTTCCCCAACTTGACGCTGGTCGGGGTGGTCGACGCCGATCTTGGATTGAGGGGCGGCGACCTGCGCGCGGCCGAGCGCACCTACCAGTTGCTGGCCCAGGCGACGGGCCGCGCCGGCCGCGCCGACCGGCCGGGCCGGGCGCTGCTGCAGACCTACGCGCCCGATCACCCGGTGATGCAGGCGCTGAAGGCCGGCGACCGCGACGGCTTCGTCGAGGTGGAGATGGCCGAGCGGGAGGCCGCCCGCCTGCCGCCGTTCGGCCGCCTGGCGGCGATCATCGCCTCGGGCCCCGACGCGGAACAGCTGGAGCAGTATGTCCGTGCGCTGGCCGCCGCCACGCCCAACACCTCCGACGTCGAGGTCTACGGCCCGGCCGACGCGCCCCTGGCCCTGGTGCGCGGCCGCCGGCGCAAGCGGTTCCTGGTGCGCGCCGACCGCAATGTCGACCTGCAGGCCTTCCTGGCGGCGTGGCGGGCGCGGGTGAAGGTCCCCGGCTCGGTGCGGGTGACCATCGACGTCGACCCCTACAGCTTCCTTTGAGCCCGCCATGATCCGCTGGACCCACCTCGACACCGCGACCGTGCCCGACGGCGGCGGCGAACTGCGCCTGATGCAGCGGGGCGGCGAATATTCGATCATGTCCGGCGCGATCGAGTTGATGAACAGCCGCCTGTCGGGCTCCGAGGAGGCCCTCGCCACGCTGGTCGGCGCCCGCCTCGCGGACCACCCCGCCCCGAAGATCCTGATCGGCGGGTTCGGCATGGGCTTCACCCTGCGCGCGGCCCTGTCGTCCTTCGGCCCCGGGGCGACGGTCACGGTGGCCGAACTGGTGCCCGCCGTCTTGGCCTGGGCGCGCGGCCCGATGGCCCATCTGACGGGCGATAGCCTGGACGATCCCCGCGTGCGGCTCGTGGAGGGCGACGTCGCCCGCCTGATCGGCGGGGCCGAAGCGGCGTACGACGCCATCCTGCTGGACGTCGACAACGGGCCCGAGGGCCTGAGCCGGGCCGGCAACGACCGCCTCTATGACCGCGCGGGCCTCGACGCTGCGCGGCGCGGCCTTCGCCCGGGCGGGGTCCTGGCGGTGTGGTCGTCCTCGCCGAGCGCGCCCTTCAGCCGGCGCCTGGGCCAGGCCGGCTACCGGGTGGAAGAGCACCGTGTGCGCGCCAGCCGAACTGGCGGCGGGGCCCGGCACATGATCTGGCTGGCTACGCCGGGCTAGGCGATCGAGCCTGCTCATGACTAGGATGGCGCCCATGGCATACAGGATTTCCGCCCGTCATCCCGGCCGGGCCGTGACCTACACGGCCGCCACGGAAGAAGAAGCCCTCGACAAGTGGCGGGAGCTGACCACCGATGGCGTGCCGTTCGAGATGACCGATGCGGCCGGCGTCGCCGTGGACGACATCGACCTGGAAGACCGCATCGACGCCCGCGGCGAGGACTGAGGCCGCGTGCGGGTCAGCGCCCCAGCGTCTGCACCGTCACCGCATCGCCCTTGCCGGCGAAGTACTTGTCGAGCGCAGCCTGGAACGGCGCCTTCTCCTTGGGGCCTGCCGCGGCCAGCAGGAACAGGGTCAGGCAGGAGCGGAACTTGAGTTCGTCGGGGTAGCCGAAGATGTCGGCGGCCGAGCGCCCGCGCACGGCATTCACCGTCTGAATGCATTGCGCGAGCCGTGGCCCCAGCACGGGATGCTGCAGGTAGGCCCGCGCCTCGGCCAGAGATCGGATCGAATAGGTGGTGTCGGTGGGCGTGGAGCCCAGGCCGGAGATCCGGGGGAACACGTACCAGATCCAATAGCCGCGCTTCTGACCGGATCGCAGTTCGCCGAGGACGACGTCGTAGATGCTGGCCTGCGCCTTCACGAAGCGATTGAGATCGAAGCGATCTTCCATGCCGCCATTGATGCACGCGTTGCGCGAACGCGACAACGCCCGCCAAGGCCTAGGCTTCGATGATCCCCGTCGTCCCCTCGCCCGGCTCGGCCACCGGCTCGGCGTGGACGTGGTGCTTGCGCAGCTCCACGTGGGGGATGGAGATGATCGCGATCAGGCCCAGCACTACCACCACCAGCGCCGCCTGGAACAGGCTGGTCATGGAGGCGGCGAAGGCCGCGCGCACCACCGGGTCGACCACCACCGCCTTGGCCCCGACGCCGGTCTCGTGGTTGAGGGCGATGGCCTGCAGCTGGGCCAGGCCCGCCGGGCCGCCGCCCTCGCCGCGAACGGCCATCTCGCCGGCCAGGCGCGCGGTGAGCAGCGCGCCGAAGATGGCGGTGCCCACGGTCGAGCCGATCTGGCGGAAGAATTGGCTGGCCGAGGTGACCACGCCCAGTTGGCCCTGGGGCGCGGAGTTCTGGGCCACGGTGGAGAACAGGCTCTGGGCAGGGCCGAGGCCCAGGCCGAAGATGAACATGCGCCAGGCCACTTGGCCGACCGTGGCGCTATTCCCGAGCAGGGTCATCAGCACGATGCCGGTGATCAGGCAAACCGCGCCGCCGATCATGTAGCGCTTGTAGTGGCCGGTCTTGGACACCATCCGCCCGGCCAAGCCCGACGAGATGATCAGGCCGGCCATCATCGGCAGGATGGCCACGCCCGACTGGGTGGCCGGCACGCCGAGGCCGAGCTGCAGGTACAGCGGCAGGAAGGTGACCACGCCCATGAACGACATGGCGATCAGGAACGAGGCGATGGTGGTGGTCCAGAACGCGCGGATCTTGAACAGGGCCAGAGGCATCACCGGCTCGGGCGCGCTGCGCTCGACCCACAGGAAGGTCAGCAGGCCCAGGACGAATACGGCGAACAGGCCGACGATGGTCGGCGAGGCCCACGCATGCACGTGGCCGCCCCAGCTCAGGGCCAGCATCAGCGAGGCCACCGAGATGGCGATCAGGGCCGCGCCGGCGATGTCGATCCTGGCCCGCCGCCGCGCCGAGAGCGTCGGCATCTTGGTGATGATCATGAACAGCGACAGGATCGCCAGCGGCAGGTTCAGGTAGAATACCCAACGCCAGCCGGCGATGTGCACGCCCGAGATGTCGAGGGTGCCGTGCTCGGTGAAGAAGCCGCCGACCACCGGACCGATCACGCTTGAGAGGCCGAACACCGCCCCGATGAGGCCGGCGTACTTGCCCCGCTCGCGCGGCGGGAACAGGTCGCCGATCACCGCGAAGGCGCCGGTGAACAGGGCGCCGCCGCCCAGGCCCTGGACCCCGCGGAAGCCGATCAGCTCGACCATGCTCTGGCTGAGGCCGCACAGCCAAGAGCCCAGCAGGAACAGGCCGATGCCGGCGATCATGATCGCCTTGCGGCCGTAGAGGTCGCCCAGCTTGCCCCAGATCGGCACCATCACCGTGGAGGTGAGCAGGTAGATGGTGGTCACCCAGGGATAGAGCTCCAGCCCCTTCAGCTCGGCCACGATGCGCGGCATGGCCGTGGAGGTGATGGTCTGGTCGAGCGCCGACAGGAACAGGGTGATCATCACCGCCAGCAGGGTGACGCGACGCTCCTGGGCGGTCGGGGCCCTGGAGGCTGTATACTGGGCGTGATCCGTCATGATCCGTTCCGTACCCCCCGGCGGCGCCTCCGGGCAAGCATGTTCAGCCCCTCCACGAAGGCTGAAAACGCCATGGCGGCGTAGATGTAGCCTTTGGGCACGTGGAAACCGCTGCCTTCGGCGATCAGGGTCATGCCGATCATCAGCAGGAATCCGAGCGCCAGCATGACGATGGTCGGGTTGCGGCCGATGAAGGCGGCGATCGGCCCGGACGCGAGCAGCATCAGCAGCACCGCGATCACCACCGCCGTGGCCATGATCGGCAGCTGGTCGGTCATCCCCACGGCGGTCAGGATGCTGTCGATCGAGAACACCAGGTCGAGCAGCAGGATCTGCACGATGGCCGAGACGAAGCCGATCGGCTTGCGGCGGGCGGCGTCCGCGTCGTGCTCGTCGCCGGCCTCGACGTTGTGATGGATCTCGCTGGTGGACTTCCACACCAGGAACAGGCCGCCGCACAGCAGGATCAGGTCGCGCCAGGAGAATTCGTGGCCGAACAGGGTCAGCACAGGCTTGGTCAGGCCGACGATGAACACCAGGGTCGACAGCAGCAGCAGGCGAAGGATCAGGGCCAGGCCGAGGCCGATGGAGCGGCCCTTCTTGCGGGTCTCCTCCGGCAGCTTGTTGGACACCAGGGCGACGAACACCAGGTTGTCGATCCCCAGCACCACCTCCATGGCCACCAGGGTGAGCAGGGCCAGCCAGGCGGCGGGATCGGTCAGGAGGGCGACAATGCTGTCCATCGGGTGTCCGTCGAGCTCGGGTGGGCCTGTCTAGCTTGGCTCGGAGCCGAGGATAAGTGTTTCAACAACGCTCTGCCGCGCAAACCGCCGCCCGCTTTGGTTGCGACCGCGAAATCCGCGTGCTATCAGCGGCCCGGCTTTGGGCGAGGGGGGTTTTTCGACTTCCCAAGCCCACGTGCTTTCCTGAGCACTTTCAAGCCTTTGCGTCGCGTGGTGGTCTATCGCGCCGACGGTTCGAGCGCAGCGGGCGGATTTAGATTTGGCTGACGATTCCAAGCAGACCGACGTGGGCGCGCGTTACGCGCAGGCCCTGTTCGATTTGGCCTTAGAAACCAATGCCCTGGACGCCGTGGAGGCGGACCTCAGGTCGCTGAAGGCGGCGCGTGAGGAAAGCGCCGACCTGCGCCGCGTGCTGGAGTCGCCGGCCTTCACCGCCGAGGACAAGGGCAAGGCCCTGACCGCGATCGGCGCGGCCGCCCAGTTCGACAAGACCACCCAGAATTTCCTCGGCGTGCTGGCGGCCAATCGTCGCGCCTCGGCGCTGCCGGCCGTGATCTCCGGCTTCGAGCGCCTTTCGGCCGCCCACCGCGGGGTGGTGGCCGCCGAAGTGACCACCGCCGTCAAGCTGACCGCGGCCCAGGCCAAGGGGGTCCAGGCGGCCCTCGCCCAGGCGCTCGGCAAGGAACCCGAAATCACCACCCGGGTGGACCCGTCCATCCTCGGCGGGCTGAAGGTGAAGGTGGGCTCGCGTCTGTTCGACGCCTCCCTCCGCTCCAAGCTCGATTCCCTCAAGTTCGCCCTCAAGAGAGCGTAGACCATGGATATCCGCGCCGCCGAAATCTCGGCGATCCTCAAGTCGCAAATCGCTGGCTTCGGCCAGGAAGCCGACGTTTCCGACGTGGGCCAGGTGCTCTCGGTCGGCGACGGCATCGCCCGCATCCACGGCCTGGACAAGGTCCAGGCCGGCGAGATGGTGGAGTTCCCCAAGGCCGGGGTGAAGGGCATGGCCCTGAACCTGGAGCGTGACAACGTCGGCGTCGTGATCTTCGGCGAAGACAAGGCCATCAAGGAGGGCGACGAAGCCCGCCGTCTCGGCGAGATCGTGGACGTGCCGGTCGGCAAGGGCCTGCTCGGCCGCGTCGTCAACCCGCTGGGCGAGCCGATCGACGGCAAGGGCCCGATCGCCTCGACCGAGCGCCGCCGCGTGGACGTGAAGGCGCCGGGCATCATCCCGCGCAAGTCGGTGCATGAGCCGGTGCAGACGGGCCTGAAGGCCATCGACACCCTGATCCCGGTGGGCCGCGGCCAACGCGAGCTGATCATCGGCGACCGCCAGACCGGCAAGACCGCCGTCGCCATCGACACCATCCTGAACCAGAAGGCCGCCAACCAAGGCACCGACGAGAGCGCCAAGCTCTACTGCATCTACGTCGCCATCGGCCAGAAGCGCTCCACCGTCGCCCAGATCGTGAAGACGCTCGAAGAGCACGGCGCGCTCGACTACACCATCGTGGTCTCGGCCACGGCCTCCGAGCCGGCGCCGCTGCAGTTCCTGGCGCCCTTCTCGGGCTGCGCCATGGGCGAGTGGTTCCGCGACAACGGCATGCACGCCTTGATCATCTATGACGACCTCTCCAAGCAGGCCGTCGCCTATCGTCAGATGTCCCTGCTGCTGCGCCGTCCGCCCGGCCGCGAAGCCTATCCGGGCGACGTGTTCTACCTGCACAGCCGCCTGCTGGAGCGCGCGGCCAAGCTCAACGACGACAATGGCAACGGCTCACTGACCGCCCTGCCGGTCATCGAGACCCAGGCCAACGACGTGTCGGCCTACATCCCCACCAACGTGATCTCGATCACCGACGGCCAGATCTTCCTGGAGTCCGACCTGTTCTACCAGGGCATCCGCCCGGCGGTGAACGTCGGCATCTCGGTGTCGCGCGTGGGCTCCTCGGCTCAGATCAAGGCGATGAAGCAGGTGGCCGGCGCCATCAAGGGCGAACTGGCCCAGTATCGGGAAATGGCGGCCTTCGCCAAGTTCGGCTCCGACCTCGACGCCTCGACCCAGCGCCTGCTGGCCCGCGGCGAGCGCCTGACCGAGCTGCTCAAGCAGCCGCAGTACGCGCCGCTGGCGGTGGAGGAGCAGGTCTGCGTG
>DASYBX010000172.1:0-20545 GCA_036500495.1 Caulobacteraceae bacterium | reverse complement strand
CGGTGCACCTGGCCGGCGCCAGCTCGATCCTGGGCGCCATCAACTTCATCACTACCATCTTCAACATGCGCGCGCCGGGCATGACCCTGCACCGCATGCCGCTGTTCTGCTGGTCGGTGCTGGTCACCGCCTTCCTGCTGCTGCTGTCGCTGCCCGTCCTGGCCGGCGCCATCACCATGCTGCTGACCGACCGCAACTTCGGCACGCACTTCTTCGACGCCGCCGGCGGCGGCGACCCGGTGATGTTCCAGCACCTGTTCTGGTTCTTCGGCCACCCCGAGGTTTACATCCTGATCCTGCCGGGCTTCGGCATCATCAGCCACGTGGTGTCGACCTTCTCGCGCAAGCCGGTGTTCGGCTATCTGGCCATGGCCTACGCCATGGTGGCCATCGGCTTCGTCGGCTTCGTCGTGTGGGCGCACCACATGTACACCACCGGCATGAGCGTGAACCTGCAGGCCTATTTCGTGGCCGCGACCATGATCATCGCCGTGCCCACCGGGGTGAAGATCTTTTCCTGGATCGCCACGATGTGGGGCGGCTCCATCGACTTCAAGACGCCCATGCTGTGGGCGATCGGCTTCATCTTCCTGTTCACCGTCGGCGGCGTGACCGGCGTGGTGCTGGCCAACGCCGGCATCGACTACTCGCTGCAGGACACCTACTACGTGGTGGCGCACTTCCACTACGTGCTGTCGCTGGGCGCGGTGTTCGCCATCTTCGCCGGCTTCTACTACTGGTTCGAAAAGATGTGGGGCGTGAAGTACAACGAGGCCCTCGGGGCCGCGCACTTCTGGATCATGTTCGTCGGCGTGAACCTGGTGTTCTTCCCGCAGCACTTCCTCGGCCTGCAGGGCATGCCGCGCCGCTACGTCGACTATCCGGAGGCCTTCACCTTCTGGAACCAGGTGTCGTCGATCGGTTACGCGATCACCCTGGTCGGCATGGGCGTGTTCTTCATCATGCTGATCGAGGCCGCCGTGCGCCGTCGCAAGGCTGAGGCTAACCCCTGGGGCGAAGGCGCCACCACGCTGGAGTGGACCCTGCCGTCGCCGCCACCGTTCCACCAGTTCAACGAGCTGCCGGTCATCAAGCCCGACGCCCACCACTGATCTGGACCCTGTAACTCGGGGGGCGCGGCGACCGGACGCTTCCGGCCGCCGCGCCCATCCTCTATTTGACTGCTCGTGGACGAGATGACCGACACCACCGCCTCTTCGGTCGCCCCAGGCCGTGCCGCCGAGACCCCGGCCCGCTGGAACGACTATGTCGCTCTGCTCAAGCCGCGGGTGATGTCGCTGGTGGTGTTCACCGCCTTCACCGGCCTGATGTGCGCCAGGGCCCAGATGTCGCCGACCCTAGCGGCCGTGGCCGTGCTGTGCATCGCCGTGGGCGCGGGCGCCTCGGGCGCGCTCAACATGTGGTACGACGCCGACATCGACGGCCTGATGCGCCGCACGCGCGGCCGGCCGATCCCGATGGGCCGGGTGCAGAGGGGCGACGCCCTGAGCCTCGGCATCTTCCTGGCCCTGCTGTCGGTGATGCTGATGGGCATGGCGGCGAACTACCTGGCCGCGGGCCTCCTCGCCTTCACCATCCTGTTCTACGCCGTGGTCTACACCATCTGGCTGAAGCGCTGGACGCCGCAGAACATCGTGATCGGCGGCGCCGCGGGGGCCCTGCCGCCGGTGATCGGCTGGGCCGCGGCCACGGGCCATACGCCGCTCAACGCCTGGCTGCTGTTCGCCATCATCTTCCTGTGGACCCCGCCGCATTCCTGGGCGCTGGCGCTCTACACCACAGGCGACTACGCCAAGGCCGGGGTGCCGATGATGCCGGTGGCCAAGGGTCCGGCCTCCACGCGCCGCCAGATCCTGCTCTATTCCCTGGCGTTCGTCCCGGTGGCCATCGCCCCGGCCTTCACCGGCCTCGGCGGCCCGGTCTATCTGGCGGTGTCGGGCCTGGGCGGCCTGCTGTTCCTGGTGCTTGCCTTCCGCGTGTGGCGCTCGCACGCAGGCGACAACGGCAACGAGGCGGAGAAGGGGCTCTACGGCGTCAAGGCGGGCTCGAAGGACGCGCGCAACCTGTTCGCCTTCTCGATCCTCTACCTCACCCTGCTGTTCGCCGCCCTCCTGGCCGAGCGCACCCTGGGGCTGGAGCCCCTGCACCTGATCAGGACGCTCGGCTGATGGCCGGGGTCCCCAACCCCTTCGGCGAGAGCGGCGCCGCGGCCAAGGCGCGCCGGCGGCGCAGCCTGATCCTGGCCCTGGGGCTGGTCGCGTTCGTCGTTTTGATCTTTGTCGTCACCATTGTGAAGCTGAAGGGCAATGTCCTCACCGGAAACCACCTCTAGACTGCAGAAGGCCAAGCGCCGCACGGCTCTGATCAGCGCCGTGGTGGTGTTCGGCATGACCGGCGCGGCCTTCGCCGCAGTGCCGCTGTACAAGCGGTTCTGCCAGTTGACCGGCTTCGACGGCACGGTGCGCAAGGCCGAGGCGGCCCCGACCCAAGTGCTCGACAAGACCCTGCTGATTCGCTTCGACGCCAACGTCCGCGGGGTGCCGTGGGAGTTCGCCCCAGATCAGACCAGCCAGACGGTCAAGATCGGCAAGACGGGCCTGGCTTTCTTCCACGTGAAGAACACCAGCGACAAGCCCTTCACGGCCCACGCCGCCTACAATGTGGTGCCCGAGAGCGCCGCCCGCTATTTCGAGAAGCTGCAATGCTTCTGCTTTACGGACCAGACGCTGCAGCCGGGGCAGAGCGCCGACTTCCCGGTCGTCTATTTCGTCGATCCGAAGTACGCGTCGGACCCCGACACCACGAACGAGCCTGACATTACCCTATCCTACACCTTCTTCCCGGTGGGCGCGTCCGCGCAGTCGGGCAAGACGGCCGTCAACGACAGCGCCAAGCCTCTTGGCTCGGGCGCACGGGGAGGGCTATAGGCATGCGCAACAGAACTTTGCTGCACCTGCAGCACGCGATTTGAGGGGTCCGGCGGATCGATGTCCCAAGCTGGCGTTAAGCACGACTATCACCTGGTCAACCCGAGCCCCTGGCCCCTGATCGGGTCGATCGCCGCCACGGTCATGGCGATCGGCGGCGTGATCTGGATGAAGGGCCTGTTCGGCATCGAGAAGCACACCCCTTGGGTATTTTTCCTCGGCCTGGCGGGCGTCATCTACACCATGATCGGCTGGTGGACCGAAGTGATCCGTGAGGCCAACGAGGGCGACCATACCCCGGTGGTCGCGATCGGCCTCCGCTACGGCATGATCATGTTCATCGCTTCGGAAGTGATGTTCTTCGTGGCGTGGTTCTGGATGTTTTTCGAGATGGCCCTGTTCCATCACGCCCGGACCCTGTCGCCCATCCCGGAAGTGCAGGCCGCCTGGGCGACCTGGCCGCCCAAGGGCGTCGAAACCGTCGCCCCCTGGCACCTGCCTCTGGTCAACACCCTGACCCTGCTGCTCTCCGGCACCACCGTCACCTGGGCCCACCACGCCCTGCAGACCGGCGACCGCAAGGGCGCCAAGTGGGGCCTGATCATGACGGTCGTGCTCGGCTGCCTGTTCACCTCGATCCAGGCCTACGAGTACCACGAGATCTTCAGCGAGAAGTTCTTCTTCAGCCCCGAGGCGGCCAACGCCGGCCTGTTCGGCTCGACCTTCATCATGGCGACCGGCTTCCACGGCTTCCACGTGCTGATCGGCACCATCTTCCTGACGGTGTGCCTGATCCGCCTGCTGCGCGGCGGCTTCACCCCCAAGCAGCACTTCGGCTTCGAGGCGGCGGCCTGGTACTGGCACTTCGTCGACGTGGTGTGGCTGTTCCTCTTCGCCTTCGTCTACGTGATCTTCGGACGCTGACGTGATGGATTTGAAGTTCGCCGATGGCCGGGAGCGGTTGGGAGCGAACTTCAAAATCGCCACGCTCGAGGTGCTCACATGGCCGGCGTGAATCCGGTCATGGCCGGCATCGCCTGCCGCTGCCCCAACTGCGGGGAGGGGGCTCTGTTCGAAGGCTTCCTCAAGGTGTCGTCCCAGTGCGAGGCCTGCGGCTTCGACCTGCGCAAAGCCGACAGCGGCGACGGGCCGGCCGTGTTCATCATCCTGATCGTCGGCTGCCTGGTGGGCTTCGGAGCCCTGATCACCGAGGTCGCCGTCCACCCGCCGGTATGGGTGCACCTGATCATATGGCTGCCCTTGACCCTGATCCTGTGTCTGGCCTTCCTGCGGCCGTTCAAGGGCGTGATGATCGCCCTGCAATTCCACAACAAGGCCTCGGAAGCCGGCGGCCGGCATGTCTGACACCAAGCCTTGGGGCGAGGCGGCGCCGGCGCCCTCGAAAGGGCCGGGCGTGGTGGCCGGCCTCGTGGTGGCGATCTGCTTCGCCATCCTGATCGGCCTCGGTGTCTGGCAGTTGCAGCGGTTGCAGTGGAAGGAAGGCATTCTGAAGCGCGTGGCCGCGCTGCAGGCCGCGCCGGCCAAGCCCCTGGCCGAGGTGCTGAAGGCGGGTGGCGACCTCGACTTCGTGCGCGTCGCGTTCGACTGCCCGGACCTGGAACGCCGGCCGCTGCTGCGCCTGTTCGCCGTGCGCCAGGGGGTGGCGGGCTACCGCCTGATCACCGCCTGCCCGATCTCGGCGGCGGGCTACGGCAGCGTCCTGGTCGATCGCGGGTTCGCCCCGCAGGACGGCGACAAGGCGGCGATGCAGCCGGGCCGCGCGACCCTGCCCGGACCTGTCACGGGCGTCCTGCGCAAGGGCGACAAGCCGACCTTCGTCACGCCCGCCAACCGGGTCGCCCAGAACCTCTGGTACTCCCGCGACGTCGCCGCCATGGCCGCCCAGCTGCACGCCGCAAAGCCCGTCCCGGTCTATCTGATGATCGAGACGCCGCCTCCCGCGCCGCCCGGTCCGGTCCCGGCGCCGATCCCCGCCGACATTCCCAACCGCCACTTCGAGTACGCCCTGACCTGGTTCGGGCTTGCGGCCTCCCTGATCGGCGTCTATGCCGCCATGCTCCCTCGCAGGCGGCGGAACTGACATGCGCTACGTCTCAACCCGGGGCCAGTCCCCGGCGATCGGTTTCTGGGATGCGGTGCTGGCGGGCCTGGCGCCGGACGGCGGCCTCTACATCCCCGAGGCCTGGCCGCGCTTCTATCCCGAGGACATCGCCGCCTTCGCCGGCCGGCCCTACGCCGAGATCGCCGCCGCGGTGATCGGCAAGTTCGCCGGCAGCGACATCGACCCGGCTGAACTGCTCGAGATGACCACGGCCGCCTACGCGACCTTCACCCATCCGGCGGTAACGCCGATCAAGGAACTCTACCCCAACCTCTACCTGCTGGAGCTGTTCCACGGCCCGACCCTGGCGTTCAAAGACGTGGCCATGCAGATCCTGGCCCGCCTTTACGACAAGGCGCTGAAGCAGCAGGGCCGCCACATGACCATCGTCGCCGCCACCTCGGGCGACACCGGCGGGGCGGCGGTGGAGGCGTTCAGAGGGGCGTCCAACGCCCGCATCCTGGTGCTGTTTCCCGAGGGCCGCATCAGCGAGGTGCAGCGGCGATTCATGACCACCACGGGCGCGGACAACGTGGCCAACATCGCCGTGCAGGGCTCGTTCGATGACTGCCAGGCGATCGTGAAGGACCTGTTCCAGGATCCCGCCCTGCGCCAGGCGGTGGACCTGTCGGGCGTCAATTCGATCAACTGGGCGCGGATCGCGGCCCAGGCGGTCTACTACTTCACCAGCGCCGTCTCCTTGGGCGCGCCCCACCGCCGGGTGTCGTTCGTCGTGCCCACCGGCAACTTCGGCGACGGGTTCGCCGGCTATGTGGCCCGCCAGATGGGCCTGCCGATCGACGCCATCACCGTCGCCACCAACTCCAACGACATCGTCGCCCGCGCCATCGAGACCGGCCGCTATTCCCGCGGCGAGGTTGTGGCCACCCAGAGCCCGGCCATGGACATCCAGGTGGCGTCCAATTTCGAGCGCCTGCTCTATGAAGCCACGGGGCGCGGCGGCAAGGCGGTGACCGAGTTCTTCCGAGCCTTCGCCGAGACGGGCGCCGCGGACATCTCGGGCCACGCCCTGGAGGACATGCGCCGCGTGTTCAGGGGCGACGCCGTGGACGAGGCCGAGACCAGCGCCACCATCCGCCAGGTGCTGGAGGAGACCGGCGAGGTGATCGACCCGCATACGGCGGTGGCCATGCGCGCGGCCCTCCGGCTCAAGGCCAAGGCCCCCAAATCGTCCGTGCCCCTGGTGGTGCTGTCGACGGCCCATCCGGCCAAGTTCCCCGAGGCGGTGCTCGACGCCGGCGGCGTGGACCCGCACCTGCCGGCCGCCGCGATCGGCCTCGGCGGCAAGGACGAGACCTTCGACCGCCTGCCCAACAATCCCGATGCGGTGAAGGCCTATCTGCGCGCGTTCGCCGGGGCCCCCGCCGAGGCCCGGTCCTGAGCGGGCGGCTCCATCGCCTCGCCAACGGGGTCCGCCTCGTTTGCGACCCCATGGCCGACGTCGAGACCCTGTCGGTCAGCGTGGTGGCCGGGCGCGGGGCGCGGGCCGAAGCGCCCGACCAGTCCGGCTGGGCGCACCTTCTGGAGCACATGGTGTTCAAGGGCGCCGGCGAGCGCTCGGCGCGCGACATCGTCGAGCAGATCGAGGCGGCCGGCGGCCAGATCAACGCCGCCACCAGCTATGAGCGCACCAGCTTCCAGGTGCGGGCGCTGAAGGGCGGCCTGAAGCTGGGGCTCGAGGTGCTGTCCGATCTGGTGCTGCGCCCCACGCTCGATGCCCATGAGCTGGAGCGCGAGAAGCTGGTCATCGAGCAGGAGATCGCCGAGGCCGCGGACGCGCCCGACGACCGGGTGTTCGACCTGGCCCAGGCCCGCGCCTTCGCCGGCCAGCCCCTGGGCCGGCCGATCCTGGGCGAGGTGCACACCATCGCCATTGCCGATGCGCCGGCCCTGGACGCCTTCCGCGCCGGCCAATACGCCAGCGACCGGCTGGTGATCAGCGCCGCCGGGGCGGTCGACGAGGACGAACTGCTGTCCCTGGCCGAGACCCTGTTCGGCCAGGAGGCCAAGGTCGAGGGGCCGGCCAACGCCGCTGCCGCCTTCGCCGGCGGCTTCCAGACCGAGCAGCGCAAGCTGGAGCAGGCCCATACCGTGCTGCTGCTGCCGGGGGTGGGCGCGCGCGACGAGGCCTACTTCGCCCAGCGCCTGTTCGCCGAAGCGCTGGGCGGCGGCATGTCCTCGCGCCTGTTCCAGGAAGCGCGCGAGCGCCTGGGCCTGGCCTACGCCATCGACGCCTATGGCGAGAGCTACGCCGACACCGGCCTGGTCGGCGTCTACGCAGGCACCTCGCCCGAGAACGCCACGCGCACGGCCGAGGTGGCGGCGCGCGAGCTGGTGGCCCTGACCCTCGGGGCCGAGGACGCCGAACTGAACCGCTGCAAGGCCCAGCTCAAGGCCTCGCTGTTCATGGGCCGGGAATCGACCCTGGCCAGGGCCGAGCAGGGCGCCGGCCAGATGCTGCTGTTCGACCGGCTGTTCACCACCGCCGAGATCGCTCAGTGGGTGGACGCTGTCTCCGCCGCCGACATCCGCGCCTTCGGGACCCGCATGCTGGACGCCAAGGCCGTCGCCGGGGCGGTGCTCGGGCCGAAGCCCGCGCTCAAGGCCGGCGAAGCCTTCCACAAGGCCCTGTTCGGCTAGTAGAGGTTCAGCGTCTGCTGGAAGCGGACAAGGTCCGCGCTGGCCGCCCGGCCGTCCGGGCCCGGCGCCGAGGCCTCGACCTCGTAGAGCCGGCCCTGGCCGATGAACACCGAAGCGACGGCGCGCCCGCCATCGGCGCGTTCGACGCTGATCTGCCGTCCGTAGACCGTCCGGATGCGGGCTTCGGCGTAGGTGCGCACGACCCCGCCGCGCGACAGGCGTTCGACGGCCTTGCGGAATATCGCCTCGCGATCGACGGCGCGGGCCGGCAGGTCGGCGACCGTCAGCCGGTAGACGACGTTGCTCCGTTTGGCCGTGTAGACGCGCGCGGCAGCGCTCGAACTGCCATCCAGGTCGTAGCGGCCCTGGGTCCTTGCCGGCGCCGCCGGGAACTGGATCGCGAAATGCTCGCCGGCCTGGATCAGGTTGCGCCAGCCGGTCCCGTCGGGCGGCGGAGCGGCGGGGACATGGGGCGGTTGCGGCTTGCCGAGGGCCCGGTCGAGTTCGGCCCTGGCGTCACCGAGGATCGCGCCCAGTTGCCCAGAGTCGCCCCAGGGGTCCTTGTCGCCGAGTTCCTGGGCCGTGTGGCGTCCGATCACGTCGGCCACCTCGGGGTGGGCGGTCAGCACGACATCGGCGCCGTCGAAGGCCTGCAGACGGCCCAAGGTCTTCCGGTAGTCGGCGGCGATGGTCGGATAGGCCTTGTTGCCGACCAGCACATTGCCGGCCACCGTCAGGCTGCAGGGGAAGATCACCCGATAGGTCTGGCCGCGGTCGACCGCGTCCATGGTCCAGCTGGTGCAGCCCGGCGTGTGACCCGGAGTGAACACCGTGCTGAGCGCGATGGGGCCGAGACGGATGACCTCGCCGTCGTGCAGGAGACGATCGACCTTGACCGGGGGCCAGGGCGGAAGGCCCGCGGTGTTGTCGCCGCGCGGACGGCCATGCTCCAGCGCCCAGCGGTCGCCGGGCGATGACCACAGGTCCGCGCCGGTGTCCTGCTTGAGCTGTGCCAGGGCGCCGGCGTGGTCGTGGTGGGCGTGGCTGTTCAGCAGGATCTTCACGTCCTGCAGGCGGAAGCCCAGCCGCCGGATGTTGGCCTCGATCATCGGCGCGTTCTCGGCCACCGTGCCGTCGATCAGGACATGGCCCTGGGGCGAGGCGATCAGATAGGCGGCCAGGCCCTTGGAACCGACGTAGTAGATGTCGCCGACGATGTGGAAGGGGGCTTGGGGCTGCGTCCAGGCGGGGTTGTCGTAGGCCCGCGCGGCGGCCGGGCCTGTCAGGGCGATGGCGAGCGCGATGACCAAAGCGGGCACGGGGGCGGGTGCGCGGGCGCTATGATCTGGGCTCATGGCAGGATCCTGTCAGTCGGGCAGCACGTCGCGCGCGAGATGCGGCGACAGGCGGGTGGAGAAGTCGTCGCGGAGCCTTCGCCGCTCGCTCTCCCCGGCCGCCACCGCAGGCCTCGGCTGTCGGCGCACTCTCAGCGAAATGGCGAAGCCGGGCTGCCATCCCATGAATAGGCGTATGGAAATCGGCATGCCGCCTCCCTGGCGCCTCGCTGCAGCGCGTCTTGGCGCCGGGGGATTTCGCCCGTTTCCATGACCCTCGGCAAAGGATAAGACGTCAGGTTCATCCTGAGGAAAACTAGGGATAGGCATGGTTCGCACGGCGGTCCCGCTCAATGCCCTGAAGGCCTTCGAGGCCGCCGCCCGGCATCTGTCCTTCACGCGGGCCGCCGAGGAGCTGAACGTCACCCAGGCGGCCATCAGTCATCAGGTGAAGGGGTTGGAGGACCGGCTCGGGGTGAAGCTGTTCCGCCGGTCGAACCGCGGCCTGAAGCTGACCGACGAGGGCCTGGCGCTGGCCCCGACCCTGTGGGAGGCGTTCGGCGCCATCGACCGGCTGTTCGAGCAGTTCGAGGCGGGCGGCGTGCGCGAGGTGCTGACCATCAGCGTCGTCGGCACCTTCGTGGTCGGCGCGCTGCTCGACCGCCTGGGGTCGTTCCGGGCGGCCCATCCCCTGATCGACCTGCGCCTGCTGACCAACAACAACAAGGTCGACCTGGCCGCCGAGCGGCTGGACTACGCGATCCGATTCGGCGACGGCGCCTGGCAGGGCGCGGAGGCCGACCTGATCTGCCGCGCGCCCCTGGCGCCGCTCTGCGCGCCGGCGGTGGCGGCCCGGCTGACCGAGCCGGCGGACCTGCTGCGCGCGCCGCTCCTGCGGTCCTACCGCTCCCACGAGTGGCCGGCCTGGTTCAGGGCGGCGGGGCTGGAAGCGGTCAATGTGCGCGGGCCGCTGTTCGATTCGTCCCGGATCATGGTCCAGGCCGCCATGCGCGACGACGGCGTGGCCCTGGCGCCGCCGTCGCTGTTCCGCCGCGAGATCGAGGGCGGTCAGCTGGTGCGGCCGTTCGCCATCGAGGTCGACGTGGGCGGCTATTTCCTGACCCGGCTGAAGTCGCGCCAGCCGACCGTGGGGATGACGGCGTTCCAGGCTTGGCTGATGGACGCCTTCGCTGGCGAGCGTTAGCTTCCCTGCGATGGCGCTGTTGGACTGGATCACGCCGGAAAGCGGCCTGCACCTCGAAGGGCAGGGGGTGCGGCTTCGCGCGCCGCGCGGGCGCGACTACGCCGCCTGGGCTAACCTGCGCCACGTCTCGCGCGACTTCCTGCAGCCGTGGGAGCCGGTGTGGCCGGAAGACGACCTGGAGCGCGGCGCCTATCGCCGGCGCCTGGCGACCTATGCGCGGGAGATGGACGCCGGCTCGGCCTATCCGTTCTTCATCTTCCGCACCCGCGACGACGCCCTGGTGGGCGGGGTGACCATCTCCAACATCCGCCGCGGCGTGGCCCAGATGTGCACCATCGGCTACTGGATGGGCCAGCCCTACGCCAGCCAGGGCGGCATGACCGCGGCGCTGAAGCCGCTGACCGCCTTCGCCTTCGGCGAATTGGGCTTGCACCGGGTGGAGGCGGCCTGCCTGCCGGAGAACGAGGCCTCGCGCCGGCTGCTGCTCAAGACCGGCTTCCGCGAGGAGGGAATGGCCCGGGCTTATCTTAAAATTAATGGGAGTTGGCGAGACCATCTGCTGTTCGGCATGGTGACGCCCGGACCCGTCGTCGAGGCGGGCGGCTGAGGCGCGCCGCCGATCGGGGGCGATCAGAATGACTGCCCTTACGCGCGAGAACGAGTGCGAACCGATGGACGCGCAGGCGACCTGCGACGTGAGTGCGACGTGACGGCCCGCTCGGAACGATTCGTCTGGGACGCGACCGGCGCCCTTGAATCCCTGGGGGCGGCGGGCGTCGTCCTGTGGATGTGGGACCCTGAGCGCGGCAGCATGCGTCTGACCGGTCCCGCCCGCGCCCTGGGGCTCGGCCCCCTGGTCCCCGAATGTTCGACCGCCGCCCTGCTCGCCCTGGCCCAGCCCCAGGACCGCATGCTGGTCGAGGACATGCTCGAACCCAAGGCGCCCGGCCAGGAAATCCAGGTGAGGGTGCGCATGCGCGGAGGCCCGACCTGCGTCTGGCGCGGGGTGTGGCTGGAGGAGGGCGGACGCGCCGCCGGCGTCATCGTTGGCGAGACCCAGTTCGCGCCCGAGCCGCGCGACAGCCTGACCGGCCTTCTCGACCGCCGGGCGTTCCTGGCTCAGGCCGCCAAGAAGCTGCAGTCGCCCTTGTCGTTCGTGCTGATCCTGGCCGACCTCGACCGCCTGCGCCGTCTGAACGAAGCCCTTGGCCACGAGCGCGCCGACCTGGTGCTGTCGGCACTGGGATCGCGCCTGATGGCGGCCTTCCCCAAGGACGCGATCCTGGCCCGGGTTGGCGAGGACGAGTTCGCCATCCTGACGCCGGACATCGGCCGCTCGCCGATCGAGCTGGCCCGTCAGGTGCTGGAGCAGCCGCTGCGCGTGGCCGGCTTCGACATCTATCCCACCCTGACCCTCGGCCAAGTCAAGGCGGTGGGCGGCGAGGACGCGCCGGAGGCCGCCGAACTGCTGCGCCGCGCGGCGCTGGACCTGGAAGCCTGCAAGCTGTCGCGCCGGACGCCGACCTCCACCACCCTCAAGGAACAGGACACCGACGGCCTGTCGCGCCTGGCTCTGGAGGCCGACCTGCGCGGCGCCCTGATGCGCGGCGAGATCGTGCCCTACTACCAGCCGGTGGTCAGGCTCTCGACCGGCGCCATCTCGGGCTTCGAGGCCCTGGTGCGCTGGCGGCATCCGCGACGCGGCCTGGTCGCTCCCGATCAGTTCCTCAAGCTGGCCGACGAAATGGGCCTGCTGCTCGACATCGGCGCCCACATGCTGGAGACCGCGGCGCGCCAGCTGGCCCAATGGCGCGAGGCGCACCGGGCGGCCGGGGAGCTGACCGTCAGCGTCAACCTGTCGACGGCGGAGGTGGACCGCCCGCACCTGGTGTCGGACGTCGGCCGCATCCTGCGCGACACCGGCCTGCCGCAGGGCGCCTTGAAGCTGGAGATCACCGAAAGCGACATCATGCGCGATCCCGAGCGCGCGGCGAAAATCCTGCAGGCGCTTCGCGAGGTCGGCGCGGGCCTTGCGATCGACGACTTCGGCACCGGCTTCTCGTCGCTGTCCTACCTGACGCGCCTGCCGTTCGACACGCTCAAGATCGACCGCTACTTCGTGCGGACCATGGCCAGCAACGAGGGCTCGGACAAGATCGTGCGGTCAGTGGTCAACCTGGGCCGCGACCTCGACCTGGAGGTGGTGGCCGAAGGGGTGGAGAACGCCGTCATGGCCCGCCGGCTGCTGCAGATCGGCTGCGACTACGGCCAGGGCTTCGGCTATGCCCAGGCCCTGTCGCCCCAGGAAGCCGAAGTCTATCTCAACGAGAGCTACGTCGACGGCGCTGCGCCGCTCAAGCTCCGTGGCTGACGATCGCGTGTCAAATCAGAGAAACTACCCTCGCATTCAGTAGTGCGGCGGGAACCAGAAGTTCTTCCCTCTATTACCATTGCAGCTTTGCGCAAGGCATAGGCGCCAAGCGTAGCAATGGCCGAGGGAACGGATATGAGCATTATTGCTTGGCTCGTCGTGGGCCTGATCGCCGGTTGGATCGGCAGCTTGCTGGTCAATCGCAGCGGTGAAGGCCTGGTGATGGACATCGTCCTGGGGATCGTCGGCGCCCTCGTCGGCGGCTTCATCTTCCAGGCGCTTGGCCACTCCGGGGTCACCGGGATCAATCTCTACAGCATCGGCGTCGCCGTCGTGGGCGCCGTGGTCGTGCTGCTGGTGTATCACGCGATCGTACGCCGTCGGACCTACTGAACCCGGCGCGTTTTGAGCTTCGGACGGGCGGCCTCGGCCGCCCGTTTTCGTCTGGGATGCGATTGGAGCGGGGGCGAGGTCGGGGGCGGAAAACCGGCTCCCGCCTATCCTCGTCCCGCGTCAGCGCCTGCGCTTGTCCTGCAGGATCCGGACGAGGCGGCGGGCCGGTTCGCGGCCGGCGAAGATGAACAGGCCCGATCCAAGGATCGCCCCCACCAGGAAATACAGGTCCATCGGGAACCCCGCGACTTTCGGCTGCGAATGGATGATGGCTCAACCGATTAGGCCATCGGCGCCGGTCTGCGCAAGGAGACCTTTCGCCTCAGGGTAGAGCTAGGCCCGTCCGGCGTGGGTGGACAGCCGGTCGGCGGTGACGCCGATCTTGGCCAGGGCCTTGGTCCACTTAAGCTCGTGGTCGCCGCCGAACAGCAGGTCCTCGTCGGGCTCGCAGGTGAGCCAGACGTTCTCGTGCATTTCCCGCTCCAGCTGGCCAGCGCCCCAGCCGGCGTAGCCCAGGGCCAGCACCGCATGGCGCGGATGGCGGCCGCTGTCGGCCATGGCCTCCAGCACGTCGCGGGTGGCGGTCCAGGCCAGGCCCTCGCCGATCGGCAGGCTCGACTTGGCGCAGGTGTAGTCGTCGGTGTGCACCACGAAGCCGCGCTCGCGGTCCACGGGGCCGCCGAACAGCACCGGGCTCTCTTCCATGGCGTAGTTGGGCTGCACCCCCAGGCGCCGCAGCAGGTCGGGCAGGGTCAGGCCCTCGACGGGCCGGTTCAGGGCCAGGCCCATGCCGTGATCGGGCCCATGGGCGCACATCAGGATCACGGCCCGCTCGAAGCGCGGGTCGTCGATCCCGGGCATGGCGATGAGCACCCGGCCTGCGAGGTAGTCATTGCTCATGGTTCTACCGAACTCCCATCGCCACGAGGGTGCAAGCGCGGCGCGGCGGAATTCCGACAGCCCCCTTGATCGGCGCGCGCTTTTGGCGCGACAAGAGCGCGCAGTTACTGAGGAGCCACACCCCATGACGATCAAAGTCGGTGACCACCTGCCCGAGGCCACCTTGCGCACCATGACCGCCGAGGGACCGCAGGCGAAGACCACCAACGATGTGTTCGCCGGCAAGACCGTGGCCCTGTTCGCCGTGCCCGGCGCCTTCACCCCGACCTGCTCGGCGCGCCACCTGCCGGGCTTCCTGGACGAGGCCAAGGCCCTGAAGGGCAAGGGGATCGACCTGATCGCCTGCGTGTCGGTGAACGACGTGTTCGTGATGGACGCCTGGGGCAAGGCCCACCACGTGGACGACGACATCTTGATGCTGTCGGACGGCAACGGCGACTTCACCAAGGCGGTGGGCCTGGAGATGGACGGGACCAAGTTCGGCATGGGCCCGCGCTCGCAGCGCTACTCCCTGGTGGCCAAGGACGGCGTGGTGACCCAGCTCAACGTCGAGGCCGGCGGCGAATTCCGCGTCTCGGCCGCCGACTACATGCTCGAGCACCTCTAGGGCATGAGTTCGACGGTCTCGGAGGCGGCCGAGGCGCTCCGGCGCGGGGGGCTCGTGCTGATGCCCACCGAGACCGTCTACGGCCTGGCCGCGGACGCCGCCGATCCGGCCGCCATCGCGGCCCTGTTCGAGGCCAAGGGGCGGCCGCGCTTCAATCCCCTGATCGCCCATGTGACGGGGCCGGCGGCGGCGGAACGGTTCGCCGCCTTCGACGCGCGCGCGCGTCGGCTGGCCAAGGCCTTCTGGCCGGGGCCTCTGACCCTGGTCGTTCCCATCGCCGGCGAAGCGGCCGTGTGCGACCTGGCCCGCGCCGGACTCGACACCGTGGCCGTGCGCGCGCCGGCCCATCCACTGGCCCAGGCCATGCTGGAGGCTTTCGGCGGACCGGTCTGCGCGCCCTCCGCCAACCGTTCGGGCCGGCCAAGTCCGACGACGCTGCAGGACGCCCTGGACGAGACCGGCCCGGCCGTGCAGGCGGCGCTCGACGGGGGGCCCTGCCTGGTGGGCCTGGAGTCCACTGTGGTGGCCGTGCTGGACGGCCCGCCGCGCCTGCTGCGGCCGGGCGGCCTGGCGCGGGCAGCCATCGAGGCGGTGGTTGGCCCGCTCGCCGAAGCCGAGGACGACGCCCGGCGCTCGCCCGGCCGGCTGCTGCGACACTATGCGCCCGACGCCCCAATCCGCCTGAACGCCACGGCTGCCGAGTCTGGCGAAGCCTTCCTGCGCTTCGGCGACGGGATCGACGACGCCCTCAGCCTCAGCCCCTCGGGCGACGTGCGCGAGGCGGCCCAGCGGCTGTTCTCGCGCCTGCGGGCCGCCGACCGCCTGCATCCCACGGGCATAGCCGTGGCCCCGGTGCCTGAGACCGGCCTCGGCGAGGCGGTCAACGACCGGCTACGGCGGGCGGCTGGGTTCGTGGGCTGACCCGAGCGTCGGGAAAAGCCTGGGGATGACGATGTTTGGGGGGGCGTCTAAAAGCCACCCATGACCGCTCCCGTTCCTGACGACGTTATCGCCCGCCTGAAGGCCGTCCTCGGCGAAGGCGGCTGGAGCCAGGACCCGATGCGGCTGGCGCCCAAGCTGGTGGAGGAGCGCGGGCGCTGGAAGGGGACCACGCCGCTGCTGGCCCTGCCGCGCACGGTGGAGCAGGTTGCCGCGGTGGTAGGGGTCTGTTTCGAGACCGGCACGGCGATCGTGCCCCAGGGCGGCAACACCGGTCTTGTGGCGGGCCAGGTTCCGCAGGGCGAGATCCTGCTGTCGCTGGAGCGGATGAAGGCGGTGCGCGAGGTGACGCCGCTGGACGACGTGCTGGTGGCCGAGGCCGGGGTGACCCTGGCCGAGGTGCACAAGGCCGCCGCCGCCGCGAACCGGTTCTTCCCCCTGAGCCTGGCCTCCGAAGGCTCGTGCACCGTGGGCGGGCTGATCTCGACCAACGCCGGCGGCACCGCGGTGCTGCGTTACGGGACCATGCGCGACCTGGTGCTGGGCATCGAGGCGGTGCTGCCCAACGGCGAGGTGTTCGGCGGGCTGAAACGCCTGCGCAAGGACAACACCGGCTACGACCTGAAGCATTTGCTGATCGGGGCCGAGGGCACGCTGGGCGTGGTCACGGCGGCGAGCCTGAAGCTCTTCCCTGTGGCCGTATCGCGGGCGGTGGCGATCGCCGGGTTGACGACGCCGCAGGCGGCCATCGCGCTGCTGGAGCGGGCCAAGTCCGAGAGCGGCGGGGCGGTCGAGGCCTTCGAGCTGATGTCGCGCGTCAGCGTCGGCTTCGCCCTGAAGAACATCCCCGGCGTGCGCGAACCGCTGGCTGACGCCTTTCCCTGGTACGTGCTGGTCGAGACGGCGTCGGGCGAGGCGGGGGCGGCCGAGCGGGCCATCGAGCGACTGCTCGCCGGGGCGCTGGACGACGGCCTGATCGGCGACGCCGCCCTGGCCCAGAGCGAGGCCCAGGCCAAGGCTCTGTGGCGCCTGCGCGAGGACCTGTCGGCGGCGCAGAAGCCGGAAGGCGTGAACTGGAAGCACGACATCTCGGTGCCGGTGTCGCGCATCCCCGAATTCCTGGCGCTGGCCGACGCGGCCCTGCTGTCCCGCTGGCCGGGCGCGCGCATCGCCGCCTTCGGCCATGTGGGCGACGGCAATTTGCACTACAACATCGCCCAGCCGGCGGGCGGCGACCCGGCCGCCTTCGACCGTGACCGTGATGCGGGGGCCGAGGTGGTGCACGACATCGTCGCTTCTCTGGGCGGCTCGATCTCGGCCGAGCATGGCCTGGGCGCGATGAAGACCGTCGAGGCCCTGCGCTACAAATCGCCGGTCGAGGTGGAGGCGATGCGCGCCCTGCGCCGCGCCTTGGACCCGAAGCGGATCATGAATCCGCGGGTTTTGTTCTGAAGCCTACGGCTCGGCGCTCTGGCGACGGCCGCCCCGGCGGCCGCCCAACCGCTCGGCCGCGGTCTTGAATTCGTCGAGGGTGATCTTGCCGTCGTGATTGGCGTCGACGCGGGCGAATCCCCGCTCGCGGCGGCCGGCGGCCGTCCATTCGGCCTTGGAGATCGAGCCGTCCTTGTCGGTGTCCATCCGGTTGAAGGCCCCGGCGATCTTCTCGGGGCTCCGGGGCGCACGGCGTTCGCCGCCGGACGCCTGCGCGAGGGCGAGCGTGGGCAGGAGCAAAAGGACGACGGCCGGAACGACAGCTTTCACGAGGCTTCCTCCTGGGATCGCCAGCCTTTATGGCAAAGGTTGATTACCACGCGATTTTCGCCGCACGTCGGTTTGTATCGGCTGGTCTTGCCTGACGCCGTGCGACGGCTAAGGTCGCGGCGCATGTTGATGGTCATCTCTCCCGCCAAGTCGCTCGATTTCACCCGGCCCGATCCTCACGTCCCGGCCACCGCCCCCGCCATGGCCGGCGACACCGCCGAACTGGCCAAGGTCACCCGCAAGTTGACCAAGACCCACCTCAAGCGGCTGATGGACATCTCCGACAACCTGGCCCTGCTCAACTACGAGCGCTTCCAGGCCTTCGATCCGGACGGCGAGGACGGAGTTCAGGCGGCCATGGCCTTCGACGGCGACGTCTACGCCGGCCTGCAGGCCCGCACCCTCGACAAGGCGGGCCTGGCCTTCGCCCAGCGGAGGCTGCGCATCCTGTCGGGCCTCTATGGCCTGCTGCGCCCGCTCGACCTGATCCAGCCCTACCGGCTGGAGATGGGCACGCGGCTCAAGACCCGCCGCGGCGCCTCGCTCTACGACTTCTGGGGCCCGCGCATCTCCGCGGCGCTGAACGAGGCGGCCGAGGGGGCGGGCGAGCCTATGCTGGTGAACCTGGCTAGCCAGGAATATTTCGGCGCCGTGGACCGCGTGGCGCTGAAGCTGCCGGTGGTCAACTGCCACTTCAGGGAGCTGAAGGGCGAGGAGCCGGCCAAGGTGATCAGTTTCTACGCCAAGAGGGCGCGCGGCTTGATGGCCCGCTTCGCCATAGACGAGCGCATCGACCGCGCCGAAGGGCTGAAGGCCTTCAACGCCGGGGGCTACGCTTTCGACGCGAGGGCATCCACCGAGGAAGACTGGGTTTTCGTCCGTCGCCTGGCCTAGCCGCGCGGCGTCGCCGGGACTATGTTGCGTTGCAGCATCTCTAGCAGGGAGTCCGCGCCATGTTCGACCTGAAGGGCCAAGTGGCCATCGTCACCGGATCCACCAGCGGCATCGGCCAGGCCATGGCCAAGGCCCTCGCCGGGCAAGGCTGCAACGTGGTGATCAACGGCCTCGGTGACCCGCACGTCATCGAGACCGAGCGCTGCGAGATCGCCAACGCTTATGGCGTGGACATCAAGTACCACGGCGCCGACATGACCAAGCCGGACCAGATCGCCGACATGGTCGACTTCGCCAAGCGCGAGTTCGGCCGCCTCGACCTTCTGCTCAACAACGCCGGCGTGCAGCACGTGGCCCCGATCGAAGAGTTCCCGATCGACAAGTGGAACCAGATCATCGCCATCAACCTCAGCTCGGCCTTCCACTCGATCCGCGAGGCGGTGCCGATCATGAAGGCCCAGGGGCGCGGGCGGATCGTGAACCTGGCCTCGGCCCACGCCCTGGTCGCCTCGCCGTTCAAATCGGCCTACGTCGCGGCCAAGCACGGCATCGCCGGCCTGACCAAGACCGTCGCCCTGGAAGTGGCCGAGAACGGCATCACCTGCAACGCCATCTGCCCCGGCTATGTGAAGACGCCCCTGGTCGAGAGCCAGATCGCCGACCAGGCCAAGGCGCGGGGCATGACCCCCGAGCAGGTGATGAAGGACGTGATCCTGGCCGCCCAGCCGACCAAGAAGTTCGTCGAGTTCGACGAGATCGCGGGCCTGCTGCTCTATCTCGCCTCCGACGCCGGCGCCTCGGTGAACGGCGCTTGCCTGTCGATCGACGGCGGCTGGACGGCAGCCTGACGTGAAGCTGATCCGCCGGCCTTCGCCGACGCCCACGGCCAAGCCCGTCAGCCTCGCCCTGCAGGGCGGGGGCGCGCACGGCGCCTTCCAGTGGGGGGTGCTCGACCGCCTGCTCGAATACGGCGGCCTGGAGATCCATGCGATCGCCGCCGCTTCCGCCGGGGCCATGAACGCCGTGGCCCTGGTCTCGGGCCTGACGGAGGGCGGACAGGAAGGCGCGCGCAAGACGCTCGAGGCCTTCTGGCGGGCGGTCAGCCAGGGCGGCGCGCGCGGGGTGTTCGGCGAGAACCTGGTGACCAGCCTCGCCACCAACTGGTTCACCAACAATCCGGCCTACCAGTACATGGAAGCCCTGACCTCGACGGTCGCGGTGTCGCCCTACGACTTCAATCCGTTGAACATCAATCCGCTGCGCGACATCCTGCGCGACCTGATCGACTTCAAGGCGATCCGCGAGCAGACCGAGATCGACCTGTTCATCTCGGCCACTGCCGTGCGCACCAACGAGGCCAAGGTGTTCCGCGCCGTCGAGCTGACGGCCGAGCACGTGATGGCCTCGGCTTGCCTGCCGGACGTGTTCCAGGCGGTGGAGATCGACGGGGCGCCCTACTGGGACGGGGGCTACCTGGCCAATCCGCCGATCTGGCCGCTGGTCGAGTGCCGGGCGCGCGACGTGCTCCTGTGCCTGCTCAACCCGCTCGAGGTGAAGAAGACGCCCAGGTCCACCTCCGAGATCATGGACCGGCTCAACGAGATCAGCTTCAACGCCTCGGTGGCGGCGGAGCTGCGCGCCGTGGCGGTGGTGCAGGACTTGATCAAGCGCGGCCACCTGAAGGCGGGGCCGGGCTACATGGACCTGCGCTTCCACATGATCTCGGCCGACGGGCGGCTCAGCGACCTGAAGCTGCCGTCCAAGTTCAACACCGACTGGACCTTCCTGCAGGACCTCAAGAAGCGCGGCCGCTCTGCCGCCGAGGAATGGCTGAAGGACCATCTGGACCAGGTGGGCGAGCAATCCACCGTCGATCTCGGCAAGGCCTTCCTGTGACGGACCAGACGATCAGGCCGGTTCCCACCGTGGGGGTGATCTGCTTCCGCGGTGAAGAGGTGCTGCTGATCCGGCGGGGCAAGCCGCCGCGCATGGGCGACTGGAGCATCCCCGGCGGGCGACTGGAGTGGAACGAGGCGGTCAAGGCCTGCGCCCTGCGCGAGCTCATGGAAGAGACCGGGGTGCGCGCCGAGCTGCTCGGCCTGGTCGATGTGATCGACGGCTTCTTCGGCGACGAGCGCCACTATGTGCTGATCGACTATGCCGCGCGCTGGCTGGAGGGCGACCCGGTGGCCGGCGACGACGCGGCGGAGGCCCGGTTCTGGCCGGTGGCCGAGGCGATCGAGCGCGTCGAATGGCCCAAGACCAAGCAGGTGATCAAGGACGCCTGGGAGGCGTTCGGGCGGGCTGCTGGCCGATGATGTTCTTGTTTTGTTCTTGACGGAGCGCTGAGTCGGACCCACACTGGGTTGTTCCATTCCCTGGAGCGCCCCTCTGATGCCCAGCAGCTCGGT
>DASYBX010000171.1:0-9444 GCA_036500495.1 Caulobacteraceae bacterium | reverse complement strand
TGGAAGTCGGCGAGGTCGGGCCGGTCGGACACGGTCACGCGGCCGAGCTCTTTGGACATGCCTCCGGCCGCGAAGGCGGCGCCCACCGCTTCGCCGAGGACGCTCTTGAGGTCGCTCATCGGGCGGCGGTCTGACCCGGCTGCTCGGCCTGGGCGACGCCGGCGTTGGGCCGGAAGCGCTTGCCGAGGCGGTTGAAAGCGACCATGTCGGGCGTCACGTCGAAGCCCACCAGCACCTCGAAGTTGGAGCCGGAGACCGTGGGCTTGATGCGGGGGATGACGATGCCCTGGATCTTGTCGGTGACCAGGGTGCGGTCCTGGCCGGCCGGGAAGGTGACCGGCAGGTTGAAGAACTCTTTGGCGATGACCTCGTTGTTGCGGTCGGTCACGGCCACCCAGTAGCGGAAGGTGTGCTGCGAGCTGGTCGCCTGCGGGCCTTTGCCCAGGGCGAACAGCAGTTCCATCTGCACCTTGATCGGATCGTTGGACTTGTAGGCGCAGCCCGAGGACAGGCCCTGGATTTCGCCGGTGTAGCCCACAGCGGTCGCGGTTTCCTTGTTGTCCTTCAGCTCCACATAGCGCGCGGCGTCATACAGCACCTTGACGTAGGGGCAGGGGCCGGAGTTGCGCAGGGCCGGCAGCGGCGCCTGCTTGTCGCCCCATTCGTCCTCCTTTTTCTTCTTGTCCTTGGCGTCCTGCTCGGGATCCTTGTCCTGAGCGAAGGCGACGTGAAGCGGAATGGACGAGCAGCCGATGGCGAGGGCCAGGGCGACGATGACGGGGCGGCGCATGGGGAGGCGCTCCAAGAAAAAGCGGGCGCACGGCAGTCAAAATCGGCCGATGCGGGTATGATGGTTGACCTGAGTGATACCGGCTTCTACGTCCCGCCGCAACGCAAGCCGGCCGGTCGCGTTGGGCCGGTGTGTTGCTGTTGAAAGTCCTGGAAATGAACGTCCTGGTCCGCCCCGCCCTGAAGGTGCTGCTCGCGAGCCCGCGCGGGTTCTGCGCGGGCGTGGAGCGGGCCATCCAGATCGTCGAGCGGGCCATCGCCAAGTACGGCGCACCGGTCTATGTGCGCCACGAGATCGTGCACAACGGCCATGTGGTCGAGCGCCTGCGGCGTATGGGCGCAATCTTCATCGAACAGGTGCAGGATTGCCCCCCGGACCGGCCGCTGGTGTTCTCGGCCCACGGAGTGCCCAAGTGCGTGCCGGCCGAGGCCGAGCAGCGCGGGGTGTTCTACCTCGACGCCACCTGCCCCCTGGTGTCCAAGGTGCACATCGAGGCCCAGCGTCACCACGACGAGGGGCTGCACGTGCTGCTGATCGGCCACGCCGGCCATCCCGAGGTGATCGGCACCATGGGCCAGCTGCCGCCGGGCGCCGTGACCCTGATCGAGACGGTGGAGGACGCCCGCGCCTTCGAGCCCTCTGATCCCGAGCGCCTCAGCTTCGTCACCCAGACCACCCTGTCGCTCGACGACGCGGCCGAGATCGTCGCGGCGCTGAAGGCCCGCTTCCCCTCCATCGAGGCGCCGATCAAGGAAGACATCTGCTACGCCACCACCAACCGGCAGGAGGCGATCAAGAAGATGGCCAGCCGCTGCGACCTGGTTCTGGTGGTCGGCTCCAAGACCTCGTCCAATTCCCTGCGTCTGGTCGAGGTGGCCAAGCGGGCGGGCGCGCGGGCGGCCCGGCTGATCGACGATGCGCTCGACATCGACTGGAGCTGGCTGCGCGGGGTGGGCGTGGTGGGCGTCACCGCCGGGGCCTCGGCGCCGGAGATGCTGGTCAAGGGCGTGCTCGACGCCCTGGCGCAGCGCTTCGAGGTGCAGATCGAGGAGGCCGAGACCGTGCGCGAGATGGTCTCGTTCAAGCTACCCAGGGTTCTGGCCGACTGACGCTCCGTCTCCAGAGGTCGGCTCGACCCGATCCCTGTAAGCCTTCCGCTCCATTTCCAGGGACCGCCGCCAGCGCGCGCGAAGCACGGCGCTGCGCTCGGGGAAGCGGTCCTCCAGGAACACCGCCCCCTGCACCCGGTCGGCGCGGAAGTGGCGGAAGTCGCGCCTGAGCTCGCACCAGGCCACCAGCATGCGGGCGTAGTCGAGGTAGCCGATGGCGATCGGCCAGACGATGCGCTCGGTCACCGCCCCGTCGACGTCGCCGTAGCGCAGGCGCAGCTTGCGGCCGGCGTGGATCGCCGCGCGCACCTGGGCCAGGTCCAGCGGGTCGGCGATCGGCTGGCGGTAGGGGCTCGGCCCCAGCGCCGGGTCGAGCAGCAGGGGGCGCAGGCGCTCGGGCACCGAGGCCATCAGCTTGGCGCGCAGGTCCTGGGCGGCGCGGGCCAGCACCGGGTCGCCGTGCACCGCCACCCATTGGGCGCCCAGCACCGCGGCCTCGATCTCGTCGGGCGTCAGGGCCAGCGGCGGCAGGTCGAAGCCATCCTCCAGCACATAGCCCACCCCCGCCTCGCCGCGGATCGGCACCCGCTGGGCAAGCAGGGCGGCGATGTCGCGGTAGACAGTGCGCTTGGAGGTCTCCAGCTCCTCGGCGATGCGGTCGGCCGTGTGCGGCGCACGCCCCCGGCGGAGGATCTGGATGATCTGGAACAGGCGGTCGGCGCGTCTCATGAACTTCAGCCTGCGGGCTTCATGCTGACAGCATGATGGCAGCAGCTTCACCTTAATCCTAGGCGTGGGATTCAGGAGAACGACGATGATCACCCTCTACGGGATCGGGCCCGGCTTCGGCCTGCCCGAGATCAGTCCCAATGTGACCAAGACCGAGGTCCAGCTGAAGATGGCGGGCCTGGACCACCGCAAGGCCAAGGGCCGGGCGGAACTGTCGCCCAAGGGCCAACTGCCGTTCATCGACGACGACGGCGAGGTGGTGGCCGACTCCACCTTCATCCGCGCCCACATCGAGTCGCGCTACGGGGTGGACCTGGACGCAGGCCTCTCGCCCGCCGAGCGGGCCCAGGCTTGGGCCATCGAGCGGATGATCGAGAACCACCTCGGCTGGTGCATGGTCCACGCTCGCTGGCTCCTGAAGGACAATTTCGACAAGGGGCCGTCGCACTTCTTCGACCAGGCGCCCGACGGGGTGCGCGAGGCGGTGCGCCAGGAGGTCAACGCCAAGGTGCGGGCGGTGGGCGTCGGCCGCCACTCCGACGACGAGATCGCCGACCTCGGGGAAAAGTCTCTGGACGCCCTGGCTCGGCTGCTCGGCGCCAAGCGGTTCCTGATGGCCGATCACGCCACCAGCGTCGACGCCATCGCCTTCGCCCAGGTGGCGGCGATCCTGACGCCGTTCTTCGACTCGCCGTTGCGCCGTCGGGCGGAGCGGTTCGAGGGGCTGGTCGCCTATCGCGACCGGATGATGAGACGTTTCTATCCCGGCTTCGGCGTCGATGGCCGCCGCGAACGCTCGGCCGCCTGAGGAGGACGACCATGACCTTGAAGACCTATCACGGCAGCTGCCACTGCGGTCAGGTGCGGTTCGAGGCCGACATCGACCTGGCCAATGGCGCGGGCAAGTGCAACTGCTCGATCTGCACCAAGACCCGCAGCTGGGGCGTATTGCTCAAGCCCGAGGCGCTGAGGGTGCTGGGCGGCGAGGAGGCCCTCGGCGACTACCAGTTCGGCACGATGTCGGGCCATCACCTGTTCTGCCGCGCCTGCGGCGTGCGCACATTCCTGCGCGGCCATCTCGAAGTGCTGGGCGGGGACTATGTCTCGGTGCAGCTGGCCGCCTTGGACGACCTCGACCCGACCGAATGGGCCGAGGCGCCGGTGCGCTATGCCGACGGCCGCCACGACAACTGGTGGAACCCGCCAGCCGAAACCCGGCACCTGTGAGACGCGGGTAGACAGGTCCGGCCCTCGCGCGCGGCGAAGGCCGGCCCGGAAACGTGACCTATTTCGCCGGGGCGCCGGCGTTGCACATGGCGATCTTGCTGTCGTCGAGGCTGCCATAGGCGGTGACGCGCCCGGCCTGCTTCACGAACTTGCGGCACTCCAGCCAGGAGTCGGTGTCGGAGCCCTTGGTCTTCACCACGCAGGCCTTGTCGACGCAGGTCCACAGGGTGTCGTTGGCCAGCAGCTCGGTGGGCTTGGCGACGGCGCTGTTGAGGGTCGCGGTGACCGGGGTTTCGGCGAAGGCGGCGGTGGACAGGCCAAAGGCGACCGCGGCGGCGAGAGCGTACTTAAGCATACGGACTGGACTCCATTCTGAGCACGTCGACCATCGCTTCCAACCTCCCCGCGGGAGGGCGACGTCGATGGGCGATGACCTATCAAGCCAGGAATGAAGGGACGGCTAACGGCCGAGCTCGACCTCGACCTCGCCCGCGGCTCGCCCTAGTCGGTGTGCCATTACGCAAGTGGCCTCAATGCCGAAGCGAATTGATCAGCATCGCTAGACCGGTCGCGGCGGTGCCGATGGCTGCAACGAAGCCGGTAGCCAGCTTCAAAAACTTTTCGAGGTTGGTGAGGCGAGGCAAGGTCGGATTCCCACTTTCAATAAATGAAGCGGGCTGACCTGACGGAACAAATTTAGCGGGTGTTCGTCAGAGCCTGTCAATGGCGAGGGGGTATAAGTCTCCATCAAACCGGTTGATTTTGTTGTTTCCCGATAAGAATCAATCGGGTCTCGCGTAGCCCCTTTGGTCCGCGCTAGCTTCGTTCAAACCGATGCGGAGGAAACATGAACAAGCCCTACGTCCCCAAGGCCGACCTGCCCGAGCAGTTCAAACACCTGAAGCCCCTCGACAAGGTGTTCAAGCCCTACTCCATGCCCGACCAGTACATCGCCAACGTCGCGGACGACGACGACCGGATGTACGTGCCCTTCACCGAGACGGTGTCCTCCCGCCCGCTGTGGATCTCGCCCTCGGCCAACAGTTGGTGCGACATCCTGATGTGCAAGGGCGCGGGGCTGGTGAACCGCCACTACCACCCTCACGAGGTGCTGGCCTACACCATCTCCGGCAAGTGGGGCTATCTGGAGCACGACTGGATCGCCACCGCCGGCGACTTCATCTACGAGAGCCCGGGCGAGGGCCACACCCTGGTGTCCTACGAGCATCCTGACCCGATGAAGGTGTTCTTCGTGGTGCGCGGGCCGCTGATCTGGCTCGACGAGGACGGCGCCGGCGCCGGCCACTTCGACGTCCACGACTACATCGCGCTGTGCAAGGCGCACTACGAGTCCATCGGCATGGCGGGGCACGTGGAAAACCTGTTCCGATAGGGGAGCGGGAGATGCAGACCCAGTTGAACCGGGGCCTGCGCCGCCGGGTCATGTACGTCGAGAACAAGGACGGCCTGATCGATGGCGTGAACGCGCGGATCTGCTGGGTCGCCTTCTCCAAGACGGGCCAGACGGTCTACTACCGAGGGCTTACGCTGCAGAAGAGTTCGGGGGCGGGAGTCCGCGGCAATTTCTTCGATATCGACAACGGCCAAGAATACTGGATTTCCGGGGTGAAGACGCGCGGGTCCAACGCTCATCCGGCCGAACAGGGCGTGCGCGTCGAGATCGATGCCGATGCGCTGGACGAATACCGGGCCATCAGGGGCGAGCGCCAGCCTGTAGCTTGACCTTCAAGCCCGGACCCCCCAACAGACGCGCATGGCCGTCTACACCGACATCTCCGACGAAGAGCTCGCCGCCTTCCTCGCCCAGTTCGACCTTGGGCAGGCGACGGCGTTCAAGGGCATCGCCGAGGGCGTGTCCAACTCCAACTTCCTGCTGGAGACCGACCGGGGCCGCTTCATCCTGACGGTGTACGAGGCGCGCACCAAGGTCGACGAGCTGCCGTTCTTCCTGGAGCTGCTGCGCTGGCTGGCCGACCACGGCTATCCCTGCGCCCCGCCGACGCCGGCCAGGGACGGCGCGCTCTCCAAGACGGTGCGGGGCAAGCCGGCGGCGATCGTGCCGTTCCTCAAGGGCATGGCCGCCCGCCGTCCGTCCGTCGCCCACTGCCGCGAGGCGGGGCGGGGCCTGGCCTGGCTGCACAAGGCGGCGCGAGGCTTCCCGCAGAGCCGGGTCAACGACCTCGGCCAACCCTGCTGGGCGGGCATGTTCGCCGGTCACGAAGCCGATGCGGAGGGGCTGAAGCCCGGCCTCGCCAAGGTGATCGCGGGCGACATCGACACCTTCGCGCGCCTGTGGCCCAAGGATCTGCCGGCCGGGGTGATCCACGCCGACTTCTTCCCCGACAACGTGTTCTTCCAGAACGGCGCCTTCGCCGCGGCCATCGACTTCTACTTCGCCTGCACCGACGCCCTGGCCTACGACCTGGCCATCTGCCTCAACGCCTGGTGCTTCGAGCCGGACGGCAGCCTCAACGTCACCGCCGCGCGGGCGCTGGTGGGCGGCTACGAGGCCGAGCGGCCGCTGTCGGAGGCCGAGCGGCAGGCCCTGCCGATCCTGGCCTGGGGCGCGGCCATGCGCTTCTTCCTCACCCGGTTGCAGGACTGGGGCCCGACGCCCGCGGGCGTGCTGATCCGGCCGCACGATCCTTTGGAATACGAGCGCAAGCTGGCGGTGCACCGGGCGGCGTTCGGCTCGGGGGAGGGCCTGGTGCTGTTCGGCCCGTCCCTGGAGTCCCGCGCTTGACCCCGTTCGTGCTGATCCACACCGACGGGGCTTGCCGCGGCAACCCGGGCCCGGGCGGCTGGGGCGCGATCCTTCAGGCCGCCGGCCGCGAAAAAGAGCTGTGCGGCGGGGAGCTCGACACCACCAACAACCGCATGGAGCTGATGGCCGCCATCCAGGCCCTGGAGGCGCTCAACAAGCCCTGCAAGGTCGAGCTGCACACCGACAGCCAGTATGTGAAGAACGGCATCAGCCAATGGATCAACGGCTGGAAGGCCAAGGGCTGGCGCACCGCCGACAAGAGTCCGGTGAAGAACGCCGACCTGTGGCAGAGGCTCGACGCCGCCCGCGCCCGCCATTACGTCGACTGGCGCTGGGTCAAGGGTCACGCCGGTCATGTGATGAACGAGCGGGCTGACGGACTGGCCCGCCGCGGCATGCTGGAGACGCTGGGCGAGCGCTGACTGGCGTGGACGCTGGAAGATTTTCGAAGGGCTCGAGTTGGGCGGCGCGCATCGGCGCGATCCGCCGCGCGCGCCAACGTGCGCGGCCTGGCCACGCCACTCAGAAGTGATGGGTGCAGAGGGCCAGAAGCAGGATGATCGGGATCGGGATGCCGATCAGATAGAGCAGGATGGACCGCATGGGGGCGTCCCTCAGTTGTTGAACCTAGCCTGCGTTCAACGCCGCCTTGGCGGGGGCGTTCCTGGCCTGGCGACGCGGCGGCCCCTCGCCGACGATCACCTGTAGGGCCTTGTCGAGGGTCGGCAAGCTGAACCGGAAGGCGCCCGCCAGGGCCTCGGCGAAGTCGCTAGGCGCCAGGCGCAGGGGCGCGGGCTTTCCAGGTCGCGCCTCTGTTGGGGGCTTTTCAGTTCACCACGGGCGGCGCCAGGCGTCGTTGTGTTGCCGCAGCACCTGGTCGGCCACACCGTCGATGCGCGACTCCAGATCGGCGGTTTCGTTGTCGGTCAACTGACCGTCGTGGCGGCCGCGCATGTGGTTCTCGTCGTCGCGCACGCGGTCCAGCGCGTGGTGGGCGCGGTCGGCCTCGGGGCCGTCGAGCGCGTGCTCGTCGTGGGCCTGGTTGATCTTGTCGTTGAGCCAGTCCTCGCGGCGCTTCAGCGTCCAGTCGCCCCGGCCCTCATGGGCGCCGGCGGGGTAGACCGTGGTGCGTTCGTGCGGGTCGTCGTTCTGGGGCCGGTTGTATTGGGCATGGGCGGCCGAGGTCAGGGCCAGGCCGGCGGCGAGGCCGGCGGCCAGGATCAGCGAAGTCTTCATGGCGTCTTCCTTGCGGCTACACCCCCTGCGCGTTCCAACGCGGCCGGGCCGCATCGGGATGCCTGGAAGGGGCGCGCCGTTTGCAAAGGATGTCCGGGCGGTCATAGTCGGCGCCGGGACATCGGGGTGGGGCATGGACCGGACGATCGACCTCGTTGCCGACGCGCGCAAACGCAGTCGCAAGGCTGCGCCGGCCTGGCTGTTTCTGCTTCTGGCCGCCCTTGCCAGCGCGCTCGTGGCCTATGGCTGGACGCTTCTGCCGCCGCCGGACGTGTTCGGCCTGCTGGTGCGACTCGGCGGCCCGACCTGGGCGGCGTTCTACGTCATGATCGAGGGGACGGTGATCGGCGTCGCGGTGTGGGTCGCGGTCTATCTCGGCCTGTTTCGCGAGCAGGCGAGCGTCAAGACCGGCCTGATCCTGCTGGCGGCGACGGTGCTGCCGGCCTTGGCGGTCAGCGACGTGGCGCGCTTCCACTATCTGGACGTGCTTCGCTATCAGCAGATCGCCCGCAGGGCCGCCGCGCGCCACCATGCCGCCCGCGATCGCCTGACCATCGGGCTCGACACCGACATGGATCAGTTGGCGCTGTTCGACATCTCCTACCGCGCCTGGACCGTGCACCCTGCCGATTTCCCGCGGTTCGAAGCCAATCTGGTCAAGGCCAGGATGGTGTTGCGCGCTTATCAGGCATTGGCCGGCGACGCCCAGCGGACGCTTCAGGCCGACATTCGCCGCCTGCCGATGCCGAGGGGCGAGCAGGATCGAATGGAGGCGGTCGCCGCACGCGACATGGACCAGGCCGACTGGGAGGCTTTCTGGACCACCCAGAACCAGGAGCTCGATGAGACGGCGAGCCTGCTGAAGGCCCTGGAGCGCGCCAACGGCGGCAAGCTCGACGAGGCCGACTTCGCCAGGCATCAGTCCTCGCTGTTCGCCCTGATCAAGGCCTCCAATCAGCGCTACCGCCATCTGAGCGACGCTGAGGAGGCCCGCGAACGGGCCCTGGTGGCTGCGGTCCGCTAAAGGCTAGAGCCCTCGCTCGACGAACACCTCGCCGGCGATCTGCAGGGCGTTGATGGCGGCGGGCACGCCGGCGTAGACCGCCATCTGCATCAGCACCTCGACGATCTCCTCGCGGGTGAGGCCGACGTTGAGGGCGCCCTCGACATGGGTCTTCAGCTGGCCGGGGGCGTTGCCGAGCGTGGCCAGGGCGGCCAGGGTGGCGATCTCGCGGTCGCGCAGAGGAAGCTGCGGACGGCCCAGCACGTCGCAATAGGCGCTCTCGACGATCCAGCGGGCGAAGTCGGGCGCGATGGCCCTCAGGCGATCCCACTGGCGCTGGGCGCCCTCGGCATTGATGCGGTTGACCGTCTCCCAGCCCTTGTCGAAGCGCTCATCCGACATGCCAGGCTCCTTTTTGGCGTCAGCCCATCTCCGAGCGGACCTTGGCCCGCAGCACGTCGATGGGGTGCAGGCCCTTGTCGGTCTTGAAGTGCCAGTAGGTCCAGCCGTTGCAGGCCGGCGCGGACTGCACCATCGCGCCGACCTTGTGGATCGAGCCGGCCAG
>DASYBX010000170.1:0-10274 GCA_036500495.1 Caulobacteraceae bacterium | reverse complement strand
GACCTCAAGCCCGCCATGACCGACGGCCACCTGGCCCGTTTCGATCGCTTCCGCAACGCCGACGGCGGCACGCCGACGGCGGCCCTGCGCCTGGACATGCAGAAGGCGATGCAGAACGACGCGGCGGTGTTCCGCACCGGCGACACCCTCAAGCAGGGCGTCGACAAGCTGGCCGAGATCCACTCGCGGATGCCCGACATCAAGGTCACCGACCGCACCCTGGTGTGGAACTCCGACCTGATGGAGACCCTGGAGCTCGACAACCTGGTCGGCCAGGCCATCGTCACCGTCAACGGCGCCCTGAACCGGCAGGAAAGCCGCGGCGCCCATGCGCGGGAGGACTTCCCGGACCGCGACGACGCCAACTGGATGAAGCACACCCTGGCCTGGTTCGACGGCCAGAGCGGCAAGGTCACCCTGGACTACCGCCCGGTGCACGCCTTCACCATGACCGACGAGATCGAATACATCAAACCCAAGACGCGGGTGTACTGAGATGGTTGAACTCGCACTCCCCCGCAATTCGAGGATCGGAAAGGGCAAGCATTTCCAAGCCCCGACCGGCGCCAAGAAGGTAAAGACCTTCAAGATCTACCGCTACGACCCGTCGACCGGCGAGAACCCACGCTGGGACACCTACGACGTCGACGTCGGATCCTGCGGGCCGATGGTGCTGGACGCCATCATCCACATCAAGAACACCATGGACCCGTCCCTGGCGTTCCGCCGTTCCTGCCGCGAGGGCGTGTGCGGCTCGTGCGCCATGAACATCGGCGGGCGCAACACTTTGGCCTGCACCCACGCCTGGGCCGACATCCCCGGCAAGGATCTGCAGATCAGCCCCCTGCCGCACCTGCCGGTGGTGCGCGACCTGGTGCCGGACCTGAACATCTTCTACGCCCAGTACGCCTCGATCGAGCCCTGGCTGCACACCGAGACGCCGCAGCCTCAGGCCGAGTGGCTGCAGTCGCCCGAGGACCGCTCCAAGCTCGACGGCCTCTACGAGTGCATCCTGTGCGCCTGCTGCTCGACCTCGTGCCCCAGCTACTGGTGGAACGGCGAGAAGTACCTGGGTCCCGCGGCCCTGCTGCACGCCTACCGCTGGCTGATCGACAGCCGCGACGAGGACACCGGGCGGCGCCTGGACGAGCTGGAGGACCCCTTCAAGCTCTACCGCTGCCACACCATCATGAACTGCGCCCAGGTGTGCCCCAAGGGCCTGAACCCGGCCAAGGCCATCGCCGAGATCAAGAAGATGCTCGTGGAGCGGGTGGTTTAAAGGGGGCGTCGCGAAACGGGGGAGCATTTGACGCGAGTCGTCATCCTCGGGGCCGGGCACGCCGGCGGGTCGGCGGCGGCGACGTTGCGCCACTACGGCCACGAGGGCCCGATCACGCTGGTGGGCGCGGAGCCGCTGCTGCCCTATCAGCGGCCGCCGCTGAGCAAGGCCTGGCTCAAGGGCGAGGCGGACGAGGACGAGCTGCAGCTGCGGCCGCCGAGCTTCTACGCCGAGAACGACATCCATGTGCGCCTGGGTGTCCGGGCCACGCGCATCGACCGCGAGGCCCGGACGGTGGCGCTGTCGGATGGCGAGGTCCTTCGCTACGACGCCCTGATCATCGCCACTGGGGCGCGGGCGCGGCGCCTCGGCCTGCCGGGGGCGCATATGGCGCGGACGCTGGAACTGCGCACCGTGGCGGACGCCGAGATGCTCAAGGCCTCGATCGCGCCGGGCAAGCGGCTGGCCATCGTCGGCGGCGGCTATGTGGGGCTGGAGGTGGCAGCCAGCGCCCGGGCGCTCGGCGCCGAGGCGACGGTGATCGAGCGCGAGCCGCGCATCCTGGCCCGGGTGGCCGGCCCGCTGCTGTCGGACTTCTTCACCGGCTATCATCATAAGCATGGCGTACGGTTCGAGCTCGACGCCGCCGTCGAGGCCCTGGAAGGCGCGGACGGCGAGGTCGCCGCCGTGCGGCTGGAAGGCGGCCGGGAGATTCCCTGCGACCTCGTCCTGATCGGCGTCGGCGCCCTGCCGAACCAGGAACTGGCCCAGGAGGCCGGGCTCGAATGCGACAACGGCATCGTGGTCGACGAACAGGCGCGCACCTCGGACCCCGCGATCTTCGCGGTCGGCGACGTCACCCGCCGGCCCCTGCCGCTGTACGGCCGTTCGTTCCGCCTCGAGAGCGTGCCCAATGCCCTGGAGCAGGCCAAGCAGGCGGCGGCCGCCATCACCGGCCACAAGCCGCCGCCGCACGAGGTGCCATGGTTCTGGTCGGACCAGTATGACCTGAAGCTGCAGATCGCCGGCCTGCCGTTCGACGTGGACGACCTGATCGTGCGCGGCGATCCTTCCAGCGCGCGCTTCGCCGTGTTCCACATGAAGGGCGACGCCATCCAGGCGGTGGAGGCGATCAATTCCCCGGCCGAGTTCATGGGCGGCAAGCTCTTGATCGGCGCGCAGAGGCCGGTGTCGCGCGAAAAGCTTGCCGACCCCTCGATTTCCATGAAAGAGGTCGCCACCTGAACGGGCGCGGAAATCGCGCTCGAGCAGCGAAGCGGTTGCGCGAAACCCTGCGCTCAAGTAGCCGCTAGGCGATAGCGCGGAACAAGAGAATCCATGACTAAAATCACCTACATCGAGTTCGACGGGACCGAGCATCCGGTCGAGGTGCGCAACGGCCTGACGGTCATGGAAGGCGCCATCAAGAACAACGTGCCGGGCATCGACGCCGACTGCGGCGGCGCCTGCGCCTGCGCCACCTGCCACGTCTACGTCGACGAGGCTTGGCGCGAGAAGACGGGAACCGCTTCGGCCATGGAAGAGTCGATGCTGGATTTCGCGCAGAACGTTCAGCCCAATTCGCGCCTGTCCTGCCAGATCAAGGTGACCGACGCCCTGAACGGCCTGATCGTGCGGATGCCGGAAGAACAGCACTGATCTCGAGTGAGGGCGGGTTGCGGGCGGAAAACCGGTCCCCACTTTTCCGGGACCCGCTCTAGGAGAGGACGACAGCCATGAAGGACCTCGGCGCCCTGATGAAACAGGCCCAGGCCATGCAGTCCAAGCTGCAGGAGGCGCAGGCGCGCCTGGCCGAGACGGTGACCCAGGGCTCCGCGGGGGGCGGGGCGGTGACCGTGATGCTCAAGGGCGCCGGCGACCTGACCTCGGTGCAGATCGACGAGAGCCTGATGCAGCCGGGCGACAGCGAGATGCTGGCCGACCTGATCGTGCTCGCCCACGCCGAGGCCAAGCGCAAGCTCGACGAGCAGCAGCAGGCCCTGATGAAGGATGTCGCCGGGCCTCTGGGCGGGGCCCTTCCCGGGCTCAAGTTCTAAGTGGCCGCTTCCGCGGGCCCCGAGATCGAGCGCCTGATCGCCCTGCTCGGCAAGCTGCCGGGCCTGGGCCCTCGCTCGGCGCGGCGCGCGGCCCTTTCCCTGCTCAAGCGCAAGGACCAGTTGCTGACCCCCCTGGCGTCCGCCCTGGCCGACGCCGGGGCCAAGGTGCGCGCCTGCGGGGTGTGCGGCGCGCTAGACACCTGCGACCCCTGCCAGGTGTGCAGCGATCCCATGCGCGATTCCGCCACGCTGTGCGTGGTCGAGGAGGTGGGGGCGCTGTGGGCCCTGGAGCGGGCCGGCGCCTTCCGTGGCCGCTACCACGTGCTGGGCGGCCTGCTCTCGGCGCTCGACGGGGTGGGGCCGGAGGCCCTGCGCGTGCAGGAACTGCTGGCGCGGGCGTCGGATGGCCAGGTGCGCGAGGTGATCCTGGCCCTTCCGGCCACGGTCGATGGCCAGACCACGGCGCACTACATCACCGAACGGCTGGCGGCGCTGAACGTCGAGGTCACCAGCCTGGCCCGCGGCGTGCCGGTGGGCGGCGAACTCGACTGGCTGGACGACGGCACGATCGCCACCGCGCTGCGGGCGCGGCGGCCGGCTTAACTCCATCGCCGGATGAGCGGTGGCGCCGCTCAGGCCACCATCAGGGCCTGGGCGCGAGCGGCCAGGTCGTCGAGGTCGAAGGGCTTGGTGATCAGGCCGAAGCCTTCCGGCAGGATGTTCTCCAGCAGGCTGGAGTCGGCGTAGCCGGTCATGAACAGCACCTTCATGTCGGGGCGCTCGGCGCGGGCGGCCTCGGCCAGGCGGCGGCCGTTGAGGCCCGGCAGGCCCACATCGGTGACCATCAGGCGGATGGCGCGGTCGGTGCGCAGCACCTCCAGGGCGCCCTGGGCCTCGGCCGCCTCGCGCACGATGAAGCCGGCCTCCTCGAGGGTCTGCACCACGAGCATGCGCACGAGCGCCTCGTCCTCGACCACGAGTACGCCGTTCGCTCTCGAGCTGTCGACCACACCCATGCCACGCTCCAGATTCGCCGGCGGCGGACCGCCCATGCCCAGGTTGCGGGCGTCCTTGCGAGCCCGCGCAATATATCCCCTATCAGTCGCACCGCACATCACGTGTGGCTTAGTCGACTTTGACTATTCCACTCAGATGGCGGCTGTCTGGTCCCAGTCAAGCGCCCCTGATCGACTTGGGGTGGTCAGCCGGCGCGGGCGAGCGGCGCCGGGCCTGGCTGGGCGCCCAGGCGCAGGACCTCCGCCAGCAGGGTGGCCGGGGCGATCGGCTTGCCCGCCACCCCGTCCATGCCGCAGTCCAGATAGGTCTGGCGCTGGTGGTCCAGCACATTGGCGGTCAGAGCGATGATCGGCGCCCGCGACGCCGGCCCGGGCAGGGCGCGGATGCGGCGGGTGGCCTCCAGCCCGTCGATGCCAGGCATCTGCACGTCCATCAGGATCACCGAGGGCGCCAGCCGGGCGGCCGCCTCGACGCCGGCCGCGCCGTCCTCGGCGGTCTCCACCACCGCGCCTAGGTTCTCCAGGATCTTGCGCACGATGGTGCGGTTGGCCGCGTTGTCGTCGACCACCAGCACGCTCAGCCCTTCCAGGCGGTGGCTCGACGGCGGCAGGGTGGGCTCGCGGCGGGCCGCCTCGGGGGCGGCGATCTCGAACCAGAACGTCGAGCCGTGGCCCTCGGTGCTGTCGAAACCCACCTCGCCGCCCATAAGACGCACCAGATGGCGGGTGATGGCCAGGCCCAGGCCGGTGCCGCCGAACTGTCGGGTGGCGGAATCGTCGGCCTGCTGGAAATGGCCGAACAGCCGCGGGCGCACGATCTCCGGGATGCCGATGCCGGTGTCCTCGATCTCGAACCTCAGCCGTCGCTCGGCGCCTTCGCCCCTCACGGTCATCCGCGCCTCGACGCCGCCCGCGCGGGTGAACTTCACGGCGTTGCCCATCAGGTTGAACAGGGCCTGGCGCAGGCGCACCGGATCGACGCTGCTCCAGCCGTCGAACTCGGCGTCGATGGTCAGGGTCAGGCCCTTGGCCTCGGCCTGGGGCCGCAGCAGGTTGCCCACGCCGCGCAGGGCGGCGCCCGGATCGATCGGCTCGGGGGCCAGGTGCAGCTGGCCGGCCTCGATCTTGCTGAGGTCGAGGATGTCGTTGATCAGCTCCGACAGCATGTGGCCGCACTGCAGGGCCTCGTCGAGCAAGCCGCGCCCGCTCTCCGACAGGGGTTCGGCGCGCAGCAGGTGCAGCACCCCGACCACGCCGTTCATCGGCGTGCGAATCTCGTGGCTCATCGAGGCCAGGAACCGCGACTTGGTCTCGGTGGCGGCCTTGGCGGCGCGCTCGGCCTCGGCCAGGGCCAGTTCGCCGCGCTTGCGCTCGTCGATGTCTATCAGCATGCCGATGCAGCGCTTGAGTCGCCCGGTCCGGTCGCGGCGGAGCTCGTAGTAGAGCCGCACCCAACGCACCTGACCGTCCTCGCGCAGCACCCGCAGGTCGAGCGACTGGTGCAGCATGGCCCCGGTCTTCCAGCTCTCGAACGCCTGCAGCACGGCCGTGGTGTCGTCGGGGTGGAAGAAGGGCCAGGGCAGGGCCGCGGCCTCGTCGAAGGTCATCCGCCGGCCGACCAGCAGCACGAACTCCGGCGAGCACCAGAAGCGGCGGCTGTCGTGGTCGATCTCGAAGGCCCCGGCCTGGGCCACGCCCAGGGCCAGCTTCAGCCGGCGCGCGGCGACGCGGCTCTCCTCCATCAGGCCACGCACCTGGCGTTCCGCGCCGAGCGCGGCCTCGCGCGCCTCGGCCAGTTCGGTGACGTCCTGCTGCAGCCCATGCAGCAGCACCCGTCCGTCGGCCTGAGGCTCGGCGTAGACCGTGGTCCGCACCCAGCGCCAGCCGCTCGAGGCGAGCACGCGGAACTCCAGGGTGGCGGAACCGCCTTCGCGGATCAGCCGGTCGCCGGTCTCGGTCACCTTGGCCCGGTCGTCCTCGTGGAAGAAGGCGCGGAAGGCTTCGCGGCCGATCGGCCGGTCCGTCGGCAGGCCAAAAGCACGGCACAGGCCGGGGCAGGGCTGCACGCTGTCGCCGTCGATGACGAAGGTATGCAGGCCGGCCAGGCGCATCATCGTCATGTTGCGAACGGCGGCTTCGCTGCTCTCACACGACGTCATTCCACGGCGCCCCCCACCTCTCGCCAACTTGTCGACACAAAGGTAAAGGCTCGCTGAATTCGCGGCTCAAGATCGCGTTCGGAACGGATGGCCGCGCGGCGTGCTCTAGACTCCCGAGTCGAGCGTATCGGGCGGCGAAACCGAGCACACTTTCGCCTGGCGCGCTCATCGCTTAACACGGGCGCAGATGCCTCGGATCATGACCTACAACGTCCACCGATGCGTCGGCGTCGATCGCCGGCTCGACGTCGGGCGGGTGGCGGCGGTGATCGCCCAGCAGAAGCCCGACATCGTGGCCCTGCAGGAGCTCGACGTGTGCCGGCAGCGGACGGGCGCGGTCGACCAGGCCCACGCCATTGCCCAGAAGCTGGGCATGCACTTCCACTTCCACGCCGCCTTCGCCGTGGAGGAGGAGCGGTATGGCGACGCCCTGCTGACCGCCGCGCCGCACCAGGTGATCCAGGCCGGGCCGCTGCCGGGCCTGCCCCGCATCCGGGCCGTGGAGCCGCGCGGCGCGCTGTGGCTGGAACTGGAGCTCGACGGCAGGCGCCTGCAGGTGCTCAACACCCACCTGGGGCTGGTGCCCCACGAGCAAAGGGCCCAGGCCCGGGCCCTGGCCGGCGCCGACTGGGCCGGGTCGCGCAAGCGCAACGATCCGCCGCTGATCATCGTCGGAGACTTCAACGCCACGCCCTACAACCAGGCCTATCGCATCCTGGCCGCCCGCTTCACCGACGCCCGGGTTCAGGCGCGCGGGCCGGGCCCCACGCCCACCTTCCCCTCGCGCCTGCCGATGCTGGCGATCGACCACGCGTTCCTGGACGGCAAGGTGCGCGCCACGCGGGTGCAGACCGTGTCGGGTCCCCTGGCGCGAACGGCCTCAGACCACCTGCCCCTGGTGGTCGATTTCGAGTTCGCCTGAAGCCCGCAGGCCCGTGGCCGCGGCCGCATTCAGGGCGTGCTCATAGGGGGCGAGGCGGCGGCGGCGCAGCAGGGGCTTCCAGGAATCGCTGGGATAGACCGGATCGCCCAGGTGGTAGGCCGAGACGATCCTCTGGATCGGCCCCATCTGCACCTTGGGCAACGGGCGCAGGCGCTGGGACACCGAGGCGGTGATGGCGTCGAGCGCCTTGCCGACCGAGCCCTGCTCGTCGATCGCCGTCTGCACGGCGGCCGCGCCGATGCCCAGGAAATGACCGAGCAGATGGGCGCGGAAGGCGGTGATGGCGGCAGACGCCTCCGGCGTCTCGGCCTGCAGGGCCAGGTCGCACTCGGTGTCGAATCCGGCCGAGCGGTGGTTGAGGTTGGTCGAGCCGACCCTCAGCAGCCGGTCGTCGATCACGCTGGTCTTGGAATGCACGATGATCGGGTGGCCTTCTTCCGTAAACGGACAGTAGGCGCGCAGGCGGCCGTGGCGGTCCGCGGCCTTGAGCCGCTCGATCAAACGCCAGCGGGTGCGGTCCATGGTGAACTGGTCGAAGTAGCTGGGGCTGTGCAGGGTGGAGACGATCACCACCTCCGGCCCGTCGGGCTCCAAGAGCCGCTCGGCCAGGGCCTCGCCGACGATCAGGGAGGTGAAATACTGGTTTTCCAGGTAGATCGTCTTGCGGGCCCGGGCGATGGCCTTCAGGTGCAGGGTCTCGGTCTCGCGCACCTCCGGCCGGTCGCGCCACCTGGGTTCGGTGCGGGCGATGGCGATGCGCGCCTGGGTGAAGCGCGGCGCCACGAACGGCGGCCAAGGGTCGCTGGTGATCCGCTCGCCTTCGGGCGGCGGGGGCAGGTCCTTGCATTCCTGGGCGGAGCGCCAGCGGTCGCGGGCGAGGTCGCCGAGCGCCCGTGCGGCGTCGCCGTCGACCATCATCATCACCTCGTGGCGCGGGGCGTGCTCCATCCCGCCCGGCATGATGCGCCGGCCGTCCCCGTCGAGGTGGGCGGCGGAATCCCAGCGGTCGACGCCGAAGTCGCCGCCGCCGCAGAAGGCCACGCGGTCGTCGATCACCAACACCTTCTGGTGGTGGCAGGCGCCGAACGGCACGCTGGCGTCGAGCGCGAAGTTGACGCGGGTGCTCTCGAACCACTTGCGCGCCTTGTGCGGGAAGAAATGTTGGGAAGCCGAGATCGGCAGGGCCGACTTCCAGATCAGGATGTGGATGTCGAGGTCGGGCCGCTCGACCGACAGGCGCAGCAGCAGGCTGCCGATCTCGTCGGGGCCGTGCTCCTCGCCGGAGGGATCGGGTCTCAGGCGCGTGCGCGGATCGAAGCCCCAGCCCAGCAGGAAGATCGAGCGGCGCGCGCGGCGCATGGCCGAGAGGGCGGCGGTGAAATAGGCGCTGGAATCGACCAGCAGGGCCACGCGGTCGGCGGTCTCCACGCGCCAGCAGGTCTCGCCCGGATGCAGAAGGCCCGTCTCCGGACGGAACGGGATCTTCACCATTCGGCGAACGATCCGTCGGGCCGGCGCCACACCGGATTGCGCCAACGGTGGCCCTCGCGGGCGGCGTCCATCACCTTATCGAGGTCGAGCGCGACCCCCAGGCCCGGGCCTTCGGGCACGGCGACCATGCCGTCGTTCACGGCGAACACGTTGCGGTCGGCCAGGTAGGTGTCCAGGTCGAATCCCCCGGTGTTGTAGTGGATGCCCCAGGACATCTCCTGCAGCACGATATTAGGCGTACAGGCCGCGAGTTGAAGACAGGAAGCAAGCGCCAGGGGCCCCAGCGGGCAATGCGGCGCCACCGCCACGTCATAGGCCTCGGCCATGGCGGCGATGCGACGGACCTCGGAGATGCCGCCGGCGTGCGACAGGTCGGGCTGCAGGATGTCGGCGCAGCCGGACTCGAGAACCGGCTTGAAGCCCCAGCGGTCATAGAGACGCTCGCCGAGCGCGATGGGGATGGTGGTCAGGTTGGCCAGATGCCGCAGCCCCTCGAGGTTCTCCGACAGCAGCGGCTCCTCGATGAACATCGGCTTCAGCGGCTCCAGCGCCCGCGCCAACTGCTTGGCCATGGGCCGATGGACGCGGCCGTGGAAGTCGAGGCCCACGTCCATGCCGATCTCGCGCACGGCGGCCACCCGCTCGACCGTGGCGTCCAGCGCATTGGGGCTGTCCAGCCAGCCGAGGTCCTCGGTGGCGTTCATCTTGACCTTGCGGAAGCCCTGGTCGAGGCGGGCCTTGGCCCCGGCCGCCGCCTCGTGCGGCCGGTCGCCGCCGATCCAGCCGTAGACCTCGACCCGGTCGCGCACCTTGCCGCCGATCAGCTGCCAGACGGGCACGCCCAGGGCCTTGCCCTTGAGGTCCCACAGGGCCTGGTCGAGGCCCGAGATGGCCGACATGTTGGTCGGCCCGCCGCGGTAGAAGCCCCCGCGGTAGCCGATCTGCCAGATGTCTTCAATGCGGAAGGGATCGGAGCCGATGAAGCGGTCCTTCAGCGCCTCGAACGCCCCCTGCACGGCCTCGGCGTGCCCCTCCAGGCTCGCCTCGCCCCAACCCTCGGCCCCGTCGTCGGTGCGCACCCGCACGAGCAGCCAGCGCGGCGCGACGGCGAAGGTGTCGATGGCGGCGATCTTCATGGCGGCGTCTCCCCGGGTGACTGGCCCAGCGGAAACGTGGAGCTACGGTGTTTCGTTCGTTTGGCGCCCTGGGGGGTCCTGAAGGTTTTTTCGCCGCTGCGCCGCCTAGAGGTTGAACACCTCAAAGCGGGCCGTCATCTGGCAGCGCTCGTTGGGCTGCAGGATCCACAGGCCCAGCTTTTTCCATTCCGAT
>DASYBX010000169.1:0-18697 GCA_036500495.1 Caulobacteraceae bacterium | reverse complement strand
CAGCAGGGCCAGGCCGAACTTGACCACCGGATTGGGGTCCTTGTTGCGCTTGCCCAGCCAGGCCCAGATCCAGGCGAAAATGGGCGCGAAGATCAGGATCCAGCCCGAGTTGAACGACTGGGTCTGGGGCGCGGACACCGGTACGCCCAGCAGATGCGGCTGGGTGTTGCGCTCGGCGAACTGGTTGAGCGAGGAGCCGGCCTGTTCGAACAGGATCTCGAAGATCATCCAGCCGACGATCAGCACCATGGCCAGCATCAGCCGCTGGCGCTGGACCAGGGTGCACTTGGTGACCATGAACCAGACGAGGTAGCCCAGCACCAAGATCGAGCCGCCGCCCAGCACCACGCCCACGGTCTGGTAGTTCTGCACCAGCAGCCACACCACGCCCACGCCCACCAGGCCCAGGAGGTAGATCAGCCACTCGGTGTCGATCGGCCCGGCGACCTTCTTCTTCAGCTTCACCGGGTCGGGCGGCTCGCCCTTGCCCTGTAGCAGCGGCTTGCCGAGGATGAACACCACGAAGCCGGCCAGCATACCGACGCCGGCCAGGCCGAAACCGGCCCACCAGCCGACGTTCAGCCCCAGCCAGCCGCAGATCAGCGAGGACCAGAAGGCCCCCAGATTGATGCCGTAGTAGTAGAGGGTGAAGCCCGGGTCACGGCGCGGATCGTCCTCCTCGTAGAGCTGGCCGACGATCGAGGAGATGTTGGCCTTCAGGAAACCCACCCCCATGATGATCAGGCTGAGGGCCAGGTACATGATGTTCGAGGTCACCGGGTCGCGGTTCTTCACGTCGAAGTCGTAGCTGCCCTTGACCAGCACCTGCGGCAGGGGTCCGCCGGCCGGCATGCCCTTGATCGCCAGTCCGCCGTTTGGCGCCGGGCCGACCTGATAGCAGCCCTCGCCCGCCTTCAGGCACGATTGGCGCGTCTCCATGCGGCCGGTCGAGACGAACTCATAGGTCTGGCCGCCGACCTTCAGGGTCTGCACCGCCGGCGCGCCCTCTATGCCCATGGTGAAGTGGCCGGCCACCAGCAGCAGGGCGCCGAACAGGATGGCCTTGCGCGTGCCGAGCCACTTGTCGGCTGCGATGCCGCCCACCAGCGGCACCAGGTACACCAGGGCGGTGTAGGCCCCGTACTGGCCCTGGGCGAACTTGTCGTCGAACAGGAAGTGCTGCGTCAGGTAGAAGATCAGCAGCCCGCGCATGCCGTAGTAGGAGAACCGCTCCCACATCTCGGCGAAGAACAGGATGAACAGGCCCTTGGGGTGGGTGCGCAGCTGGAGGAGCACGGGGATGGCGGTCAGCACCGTGATCACCAGGCCGGCGGCGAACAGAAGGTCCATTCAAAGTCCCTAGCCCCACGCAGAATCCGCCTGCGCCCATCCCCGCACCCAACCATGACGGCCGCCGGCCCCGCAAGCAATTGGCTCGGCCACCGCGGGACCCAAAGCCCGATCCACGGGGTTAACGGACGAAAAGGGAGACGCCTCGTCATGATCTCGGACTCAGCCTCCACCCCGCTCGGCCAATCCATTCAAGCCTGCCCCAACCGCGTGCGCGCCATGTTCGCCGGCCACGTGATCGCCGACAGCGACGACGTGCTGGTCCTGCGCCAGGCGGGGCGGCGGGCCATGCACTTCTTCCCGATGGAGGAGGTCGAGACCGGCTATCTGGGCGAGACGCGCGACGGGCTGAACGACCTGCAGCTGGGCCCGGGCCGCTGCTACACTTGGGTGATGGCAGGCGAGATCATCGAGCGTGCCGTGTGCGTCTTCGACGATCCGCCCCTCGGGGCCGAGCCCCTGGCCGGCCGGCTTTGCCTGTCGCAGGACGTGTTCGAGGTCTATGAGCTGACGCCGCGCGACCTCGCCGCCGCGCCCCGGGCGCCCCACGCCCATGGCTGACCGCGCAGCGCCGGTCAGTCAGTAGGCGAGGTCGTCGTAGGCCCGCCCGGCGTCGCCCTGCCAGGGCCCGTTGAACAGCTCCAGCAACCGGTCGGCCGGGGTCAGGCCGCTGTCGGCGATCTCCTCCAGCTCCGACAGGTAACCGGTCTCGTCCTTGCCGCAGGGCGAGATGCGGGCGCGGCTCTTCAGGCCTTCCTTGGCGATGGCGACCATGTCGGCGGCCACGTCCTTGATCGGTCGGCCCTCGATCTCGCCCTTCAGCCCGGTGCGGATGGAGTCCAGCCGCAGTTGCTCTCGGCTCTCCGGCGCCCAGTCCTTGCACAGGTCCCAGGCCGCTTCGAGCGCGGCCTTGTCATAAAAGATGCCGGTCCACAGCGCCGGCAGGGCCGCCAGGCGGCTGGTGGGGCCGGAGTCGGCGCCGCGCATCTCCAGGTACTGCTTCAGCCGCACCTCGGGGAACAGGGTGGTCAGGTGATCGGACCAGTCCTTGATGGTCGGCGTCTCGCCCGGCAACTCGGGCAGTTCACCGGCCATGAACTGGCGGAACGAGCGGCCGGCCACGTCGATATATTTGTGGCCGCGCTTGACGAAGTACATGGGCACGTCGAGCGCATAGCGGGCGTAGGTCTCGAAGCCGAAACCATCCTCGAACACGAAGCGCAGCAGGCCCGTGCGGTCCGGATCGGTGTCGGTCCACACGTTGGCGCGGCTCGACACCAGGCCCGTGGGCTTGCCCTCGACGAACGGCGAGTTGGCGAACAGGGCGGTGGCGATCGGCTGCAGGGCCAGGCTGGCGCGGAACTTCAGCGCCATGTCGGCCTCGGACGAGAAGTCCAGGTTGGCCTGCACCGTGCAGGTGCGCAGCATCATGTCCAGGCCCTTGCCGCCGACCTTGGGCATGTAGGCGCGCATGATCACGTAGCGGCCCTTGGGCATGATCGGGCAGTCGGCGCGGGTCCAGGTGGGGGTGAAGCCCAGGCCGAGGAAGCCGATGCCGAGCGGGTCGGCCACCGCTTTGGATTCCTCCAGGTGCTGGCGGGTCTCGGCGCAGATGTCATGGACGGTCTCGAGCGGCGCGCCCGACAGCTCGAACTGGCCGGCCGGCTCCAGGCTGACGCTGGCCCCGTCCCGCTCCAGCGCGATGAGGGTCTCGCCCTCGTAGACGCCCTGCCAGCCGAACTGCATGAGGCCTTCGAGCAAGGCCTTGATGCCCCCCTTCCCAGACATCGGGGGCTCATAGGGGACCGAGGCGTGGGAGCCCGTGCGGAACACGAACTTCTCGTGCTCGGCGCCGATGCGGAACTGGGACTCGGGCCTGCAGCCGTCGGCGAGGTGGGCCGCCAGCATGTCGGCTGTCAGCGGCCGGTCATCCACCGTGGCTGAACCCATACAGTGCCTCCCCAACCCCGTCTGCGCGGGCTCTGCGCCAACGCCGCTGTTGTGACATCACCCAGCGCTGCGCAGTTAAGCGTTGATCGCCATAAGCTCAAGGGAAAGCGAAGGAATCAAGTTCCCAGCTCAGCCGGCCGCCCAGTCGCCGAGCGCGGCCTGCCACAAGGTCAAGGCGCTGATCGCGGCGGTGTCGGCCCGCAGGATGCGCGGACCGAGCGTCACCGGCGTGACATGGGACAAGCCCCGCAGCCGCGCCCGCTCTTCCGGCGCGAAGCCGCCCTCCGGCCCGATCAGCAGGGCCCACGGCCCGCGCACTTGGCCCCGCAAGGCCTCCAGCGCCGGCCGCGCCCGCCCCTCCACGCCGCCCCATTCGGCGCCCGGATCGTCGCCCGCCTCGTCGCAGAACATCAGGCGCCGATCCGCTGGCCAGCCGTCGAGCAGCTTGTCCAGTTTCACTGGCTCCAGCACCTCGGGCGCGTCGAGCCGCCCGGTCTGCTCGGCCGCCTCGGTGGCGATCACCTGCAGGCGGGACACATTGGTGTGATCGGCCTGGGTCCTGCGGGTCACCGCCAGGCGGATGCGGCGGGCCCCGAGCTCGGTCGCCTTCTCCACGATGGTCTCCAGCCGGTTGCGCTTGACCAGGGCGATCAGCAGATCGAGGTCGGGCCCCTGCGCCTGCGGGCGGGTCTGCCGCTGCGCGGTCAGCCGGCAGCGGCGCTTGGAGGCCTCGCTCACCATCGACCGCCATTCGCCGTCGCGCCCGTTGAACAGCAGCAGTTCGTCGCCCGGTCCGAGGCGCATCACCGCCATCAGGTATCGGCATTGCTCGTCGGAAGGGTCGACGGCGGCGCCCTCGGCCAGGGCGTGGGGGACGAAAAGTCGGATCATGGCGTTGTCAGATCGCGGAGCTTCATGGACGAGGCTTACAGCTAGGGTTGCAGGGCATAAGGTGGCGGGATGGACGAAGACAAGTACGATCGCGAACTGCGGGACCTGCAGGTCGACCTGGTCAAATCCCAGATCTGGGCGATCAAGGAAGGCTGCAAGGCCCTGGTGATTTTCGAGGGCCGCGACGCCGCGGGCAAGGACGGAACCATCAAGCGGGTGGCCGAGCATCTGTCGTCGCGCAACACCCGCGTGGTCGCCCTGCCCAAGCCCTCCGACCGGGAAGCCAGCGAATGGTACTTCCAGCGCTACGTGCGCTATCTGCCTTCCGGCGGCGAATGGGTGCTGTTCAACCGCTCCTGGTACAACCGCGCCGGGGTCGAGAAGGTGATGGACTTCTGCACCCCGGAGCAGACCGAGCAGTTCCTGCTCGACGTGCCGGCCTTCGAGCGCATGCTGGTGTCATCGGGCGTCACCCTGATCAAGCTGTGGCTCGACGTCTCGCGCAAAGAGCAGAAGGAGCGGCTCAAGGAGCGCCGCACCGATCCCCTGAAGAAGCTCAAGACCGGCCCGATGGACGCGGAGGCCCAGAAACGCTTCGACGCCTACACCCAGGCGCGCGACGAGATGCTGATGCGCACCCACACCCCGCCGGCCCCCTGGGTCTGCGTGCGCTCGGACCACAAGAAGGTCGCCCGGCTGGAGGTGCTCCGCTACCTGCTGCACGCCATCGGCTGCCCCGACATCGCCCGCAAGGTCGACAAGCCTGACCCCGAGGTGCTGTTCCAGTTCGAGGCCAAGGCGATCGAGGACGGGCGGCTGGAACGGTAGGGTACGCCACCCCCTAGGCGGGCGTCGGCTTGCGCGGGCGCTTGGGGTTGAACGCCAGGAACCGCCGTGGATTGTCGACCATGATCTTGTGCAGCAGCTCGTCGCTGACGCCGGCGGCCTTCAGCTTCGGCATGAAATTGGTCACCGGCCGGGCGTAGCCGCGGAACGCATCGCCCGAGACCAGCACGTGATCGGCGAAACCGGCCTCGATCAGCGTCATCACCAGGGGCACGACCGGATCGTCGGCCCGGTCGCCGCCGCCCTGCCGGTCGATGCCCACATAGGCGCCACGACGGCAGACGGTCTTTTGCACATAGGCCTTGGGATCCTGCAGGTTGCCGAGGTGGCCGATGGCGACGCGGCGGGGATCGACGCCCGCATCCTCCAGGATGTCGAGCTGCTCGAGCGCCGACTTGCCCGGAATGCCGGTGTGGGTGAACACCGGCAGGTTGGTCGCCCGGTGCGCCCGGCCCACGGCGCGGAACACCTTGCGCTCGGTCGCCGTGATCTCGTCCCACGAGCCGATCTCGCCGAACGCGCCGGCCGGATAGTCGTCAGCCTGCTTGATCAGCGCCTGGACCACCTGGTCCTCGCTCATGGTCAGGACCGCCTTGGGATAATAGGGCTGGGTGTAGAAGCCCGCGCCCTTGACCACCGTCACGCCCGACATCCGGGCGGCGGCGCGGATGAAGCCGAGGTCCATGCCCGTCCCTTCCAGGCTGGCGTCGACGATGCAGGCGACGCCTTCGCGCTGGGCGGTCTTCAGTTCCTCGGCCATCAGCTTGACGTCGCGCATGGGATCGGGACCGGGCGGCTGCGCCGGCCCGGCGCGCACCCCGCCCGGCGGCGGCGGGACGCCCTGGGCGGCCAGCACGGCCGCCGCGGCCGCCCGGAAGCGGTCGTTGAAGTCCGCCCCCAGGGACAGGTGTTCGTGGAACAGGGTGGCGCCGCCCGCCAGGCTCTCGGGCGAGACGTCGGCGAACAGGGTCCGGATGATCGCGCCGGGGGGGAAGGCGACGGGCTGCGCCCCGGCCTTCAGCGACGACGACGCCATGCCGATCGCGCCCAGTCCCAGGATCGCCTCGCGGCGGTTCAGCCTGACCATGAAATCCTCCCCTTTCAGCCGTCCGTATGACTCACCGGTCCGTACCTTCGCGCGAATTCCCTCGGGAATCCCACGACCATTGGGAAGACGTAGGGAGCGCACGAAAGCCTCAGTTCCCGGCTCGCGGACGGCCGGCCAGTCCGTTAGATCACCGCCCCTTCCGCCACCGCGTGCAGGCGAGCGTAGGCGCCCTGCTTCTCGACCAGTTCGCCATGGCGGCCTTCCTCCACGACGCGACCGTCGCAGAACACCAGGATGCGGTCGGCGTCGCGGATCGTGGACAGGCGGTGGGCGATGACGATGGTGGTGCGCCCCTTCATCAGCGCCTCGGCCGCCAGCTGCACGTCGCGCTCGGTCTCCACGTCGAGCGAGGAGGTGGCCTCGTCGAAGACCACGATCGGGGCGCCGGTCAGGAACGCCCGGGCGATCGCCACCCGCTGACGCTCGCCGCCCGACAGCTTGATCCCGCGCTCGCCCACCAGGGTGTCGTAGCCCTTGGGCAGGCGGGAGATGAAGCCGTGGGCCTTGGCCCTCCGGGCCGCCGCGACGATCTCCTCATGAGTCGCGTCGGGCTTGCCGTAGGCGATGTTCTCGGCGATCGAGCGGTGGAACAGGGCCGGGTCCTGGGGCACCACGGCCAGGGCCTGGCGCAGGCTCTCCTGGGTGACCGAGGCCACGTCCTGGCCGTCGATGCGGATCTGGCCATCCTGCAGGTCATACAGCCGCTGGATCAGCTTGACGAAGGTCGACTTGCCCGAGCCGGTGGGGCCGACCAAGGCTACCCGCTCCCCCGCTCTGATGGCTAGGGTGAAGCGCTCGTAGAGCGGCTCACCCTGGCCCTTGTACTGGAAGGTCACCCGGTCGAACACGATCTCGCCCTGGCCGCGGCGGAAGGCAGATGCACTTGGCGGATCAGCCACTTGTGGCTCGGTCCTCATGTAGCCGGCCACCGCCTCGGTGTCGTCCAGGCCCTTCTGCAGGTTGCGCACGTTCTCGCCGAAATTGCGCAGGTAGCCGCTCATCAGCAGGAACGAGGTGATGGCGAAGGCCACGTCGCCGGCCTGGGCCTGATGGCGCGACCACATCAGGACGAGCAAGCCCGTCAGGCCCGCCTGCAGCAGCACCATCAGCGCATTGAGCATGCCGCCGGTCAGCACCGCCCGGTTCCAACTTCTCACCGCAGCTTCGCGCCAGGCCTTGGCCACGCCGGCGAAGCGGGCGGCCTCGCGCCGCTCGGCGCCGAAGGCCTTCACCGTGGCGTTCGAGGTGATCGAGTCGGCGAGGTTGGCGCCGATCTCGCTGTCGAGCGCCGCGGCCTTGAGGTTGGCCGGCCGGATCCAGAACTTGGCCAGGGCCAGGCTCAGGCCCATGTAGGCCAGGACCATCACCAGCACGAAGGCCCCCACCACCGGCCAGTGCAGCAGCATCGAGACGGCGAGGCCGAACAGCACCAGGGTCGAGGGCCCGAGCCACAGCACCAGTTGGTCCGAGACGCTGTCATAACCCCACATGGCCCGGCCGACGCGGCGCACGGTGGCGCCGGCGAAGGTGTCGGCGTGCCAGTCGGCGGAAAATGACTGCACACGCGCGAAGGCGTCGGTGATCAGGCCCTCCATGTTGCGCGCGGCGAACGGGTTCCAGGTGACGAAGGCCACGTTGCGGATGGCGTAGAGCGCAACATAGATGCCCGAGAACGCGGCCCAGGCGCGCCAGGCCTGATCCGTACCGGCCTCGGGCGCGTGCGACACCGCCGTCACCAGCCCGTCGGCCATCCACGGCGCGGTCAGGTCGCAGCACACCGCGATCAGCATCAGCCCCGCGGACAGGACAAACCATCGCGGCCGGCGCATCCACTGGCGCACGATGAAGGCCAGCACCTGGCCATTGCTCAGCACCTCGCGGCCCTGGCCATCTTGTTCCGCAGCGTCGGTCATGGCCGCCAATGTAGGCGCTCGGGGGCGCATTTGCTGTAGCCGACAAAGCCCAATGCGCGTTTGACCCGTCACCAGGCCAGAAGCTGCAGCCCCGGGATGTCAGTGAAATCGGCCAGGTTCAAAGTCGCCAAGGTCGCGTGATGGGCCAGGGCCTGAGCGGCGATCATCCGATCGAGAAGCTTCCGCCGGGAATAACCCGCCGTCTGAACGATCATGCGATAGGCGTCCGCGGAGACCTCATCGAAGTCCAGCACCGGGATGCTCGACAGGATGGCGTCCAGCCTCGCCCGCCGCACGCCGCTTTGCGCTGGGTCCCGATAGACGCCGCCTTCCAATTCGATCCGCGTCACGATCGACAGGAGGAGCGGCTCCGCCGTCGCCCGAATCTTGCTGGTCACTGCGACGTCGCCATCGCGTAGGTGGATGGCGACATTGGTATCCAGCAGGGTCGGCACCTAGAGTTCATCCCGCTCGGGCAGGTCCTCGATATCCCGTACTTCGATATCGGAAGGCGCGGGCAGGGCGTTCAAATGGTCGACGAGCTCGGCGGCGGAAGGTCTGCTTGGAAAGATGGTGAGGACGTCTCCGGATCGGACGATCGTCAGCTCGACCTCCCGCCCGAAAGCGACCTCACGCGGCAAACGCACCGCTTCGCTATTACCGCTTTTGAAGGTTCGGCTGCGGGCGGCGGTCATGGAGCGACTCCAAACGTCATCACGTGTATATACATCAAATAAATACCTCACCCAAGCCTGTCTTGCAGCGCGCGACGTCACGGCGCAAAAAGCCGCCGATGGACTCCGCGCCCCTGCCCGACGCCGCCAACGACAACTGGGTGGACCGCTTCGCCCCCCGCGGCCTGCGGCGCTGGCTGAAGCTCGGCCGCTTCGACCGGCCGGCGGGCGCCTGGCTACTGCTCCTGCCGGGTTGGCAGGGCATCGCCCTGGCCTCGGCGCGGGCCGGGCTCCTGCCCGACCTGGTGCTGCTTGCCAAGTTCCTGGTCGGCGCCTTCCTGATGCGGGCGGCCGGCTGCGCCTGGAACGACATCCTCGATCGCGATCTGGACGCCAAGGTGGCGCGCACCGCCCGCCGCCCCGTGGCCTCCGGCGAGATCGGCGTGAAACAGGCCCTGCTGTTCATGGCGCTATGCAGCCTGGTCAGCTTCGCCATCCTGCTGACCATGCCGCCCGCCGCCATCGGCCTCGGCGTCCTGTCCCTGCTGCTGGTGGCGGCCTATCCCCTGATGAAGCGGATCACCTGGTGGCCCCAGGCGTGGCTCGGCCTCACCTTCAACTGGGGCGCCCTGCTCGGCTACGCCGCCGCCACCGGCGAACTCGCGCTGCCGCCGGTGCTGCTCTACGTCTCGGGTCTGTTCTGGACGCTCGGCTATGACACCATCTACGCCATCCAGGACATGGAGGACGACGCCCTGGCCGGGGTGAAGTCGTCCGCCCGCCGGCTGGGACCCGGCGCCCCGCGGGCGATCCTCGGCTTCTACGGCGTGACCGCCCTGCTCGCCTTCGCCGCCGCCTACACGGCCCATCTCGGACCGCTGTTCATCCCGTTCGGGGTGGTTTACGCCCTGCACCTGTTCCGTCAGGCGGTCCTGGTGCGGATGGACAGCCCGTCCGTGGCCTTGCGCCTGTTCAAGTCCAACCGCACGGCCGGGCTGATCCTGTTCTTCGGCCTGATCGCCGGCTTCTGGCGACCGGGCTGAGCCGCAACCGTGTGACGCCAGACCGCAGGCCTGCGCCGAACTCCCCGTTCGATCCGGGCGGCCCAAAGCCCTAAGGTCTCGTCGCGTATCGTTTTTTGGACATCCGGCAGGCATGATCGACGATCCTGAAGCCTTCATCCGCCAGAACACCGCGCTCCAGCCCGTGCCGCACGCCCCGGAAATCCGGCTCTATGTGGCGGACGAGGTCACCCCGATCTGGAAGATGACCGAACAGGGCCTGGGCGCCCTGGGCATCGCCCCGCCGTTCTGGGCTTTCGCCTGGGCCGGCGGCCAGGCCCTGGCCCGCTATGTGCTCGACAACCCCGAGATCGTGGCCGGCAAGGCTGTGCTCGATTTCGCCGCCGGCTCGGGTCTGGTGGCGATCGCTGCCATGAAGGCCGGCGCCGCGCACACCATGGCCTGCGACATCGACCCGTTCTGCCGCGCCGCCATCCTGGTCAACGCCGAGGCCAACGGCGTGGCCGTGGAACCCGCCATCGAAAACCTGCTGGACCGCCCGCCGCCCGCGGTCGACGTGATCCTGGCCGGCGACATCTGTTACGAGCGCAAGGTCACCGGGCGCGTGTTGGCGTGGTTGCAGGCCGCCCACGACGCGGGCGTGACGGTGCTGATCGGCGACCCTGGCCGCAACTATTTCCCCAAGAGCGGCCTGGAGCACCTCGCTCAGTACGAAGTGAGGACCACCCGCGAACTCGAGGACTTCGAGATCAAGCGCACGGGCGTCTGGACTTTCCCGAGCTGACGCGATAGGAACATAACAAGAACTTTTGGAGGCTCCGATGCGCCAGGACGGCAAGCTTGACTATCTGGAGATGCCGGGCGGCGATCTGGCTGCGCTGAAGGCCTTCTACACGCAGGTGTTCGGCTGGCGCTTCGTCGACTACGGCCCCGACTATGCGGCCTTCGACGAGGGGCTGGAGGGCGGCTTCTACGCAGGCCCGCATAGCGACGCAGGCCAAGTCGCCATGCCCCTGCCGGTGTTGTTCTCCACCGACCTAGAGGAGACCCTGGCCAAGGTTCAAGGGGCCGGAGCCGAGATCACCCGGCCCATCTTCCCCTTCCCCGGCGGGCGCCGCTTCCACTTCCGCGACCCGGCGGGCAATGAGCTGGCGGTGTGGGGCGATCCTACCGCAGCATCTTGAAATCGGGCCGGAAAGGCCTGGAATTCCAACCAAAATCGATCGCGGCGGCAGAACCGTCGAAGGTCAGATCCTCGCTCATCCGCGCACCCATCTGGGCCGTGGCTCCAGGCAAGAGCGGACGCGCGGCGGCGAACGCGAGTCGCCACAGCCCCTCGGGCACGGGCAGGACAAGAGGCCGTCGCCCCATGCCCTCGAACACCCGCTCGGCCATGGCGCGATAGGTCAGGGTTTCGCCGCCGGGCAGCGCGTAGGTCTTGTCCACCGCCACCGGGCTCGAGGCCGCCGCGATCGCCGCTGCAGCCAGGTCGTCGGCGTGCACCGGCTGGCGCAGGCCTCCGCCCTTGCCGGCCAGCGGCAGAAAGCCCAGCTTGCGGATCATCCGCGCCAGGCGGCTGACGTTCTGGTCCTGGCCCTCGGCGTAGATCAATGTGGGCCGCAAGATCGTCCAGGCCACGCCGTTGGCCGCGCAGAACGCCCGAACCGCCTCCTCCCCATCCGCCAGCCGGCGGACCATGCCCTGCTCGCAGGCATCGGGCGAGGCGGCCTTGGTCATCACGCTGGTGGAGGAGAAGGCCACCAGCCGCCGCATCCCCCTCGCCTTCAGGGCGTCGAGCCCCGGCGGCAAATGCCAGACCGGTGAGAGGCTGAGTACGGTCGGGCACTCGGGAAGCCTGGCCGTCAGGTCTGGATCACCGAGCCAGCCGCGCACCCAGCCGGGCGCATCGGGCGCCGTGCGGCTGAGGGCGTGGAACTCGATCCCCATCGCCCGGAGCCTCGGCACCGCGAAGCGGCCGATCAGGCTGGTGGCGCCGGTGACCAGCACGGGCGTCTCGAGGGCGGGAGCGTCGCTCATCCCCCACCTATAGCGGCGCTCGTACGACTCCGACTAGCCGCCCGCCGCGGTGATCGCCCGCCGGCCGAGGGCCGGGTCGTCGGTGAAGAAGCCGTCGATGCCCGCCGCGATGTAGTGGCCCATCTCGGCCACCGAGCCGGCTTCCTGGCGCGCATCGTCCCCGCCGGGTCCCTTGAAGTCGGCCGCCAGGAAGTTGTTCTCCGGCCGGAAGGTCCAGATGCGCACCAGCAGCCCCGCCGCATGGGCGTCGGCCACGAAGGAGGTCGGTTGGCCGAGCCTGCCGTCCTGGGCGAGCGGGATGATCGCCCGCACCTGGGGCGCCACCACGTCGGCGTAGGTCTTGATCTCGGCCATGCCCTTTGGGGTGATCATGTCGCCGTAGGTTACAGCGCCGTTCCTGGCCAGGACGTCGCCAGGCTTCATGCCGACCTCGTCCACCAATTGCATCAACCGCACATTGGCCGGCCGGCCGAGCTTGGAGCGCAGGTACTTGAGGTTGGATACCTCGAACGACTGGATCTCGACCGGGCAGCGGCGTGTGTAGGGATGATCCGCCATCACCTTGAGGAAACGGTCCTCCATCGGCAGGCCCACGCCGGTGAAATAGGTGGAGTGCTTGATCTCCGGCACGATGCCGATGTCGCGTCCGCGCGCCGCCGCCAGGGCCGCCACGAAGTCGAGGTACTCGTAGAAGGTCGGCACCTCGAACTCGCCGTTGTAGCGGGTGTTGGCGGGCCGCAGCTTCGGGATGCGCTCGATGGCGCGCAGGGACTTCAGCTCGGCCAGGGTGAGGTCGTCGGTGAACCAGCCGGTCTGGGTCTCGCCGTCGATGGTCTTGGTGGTCTTCCTGGAGGCGAACTCGGGCCGGGAGGCCACGTCCGTGGTCTCGGTGATGTTCGGCTCGTGCCGCGCCACCAGCACCCCGTCCCGGGTCACGCAGAGGTCGGGCTCGACATAGTCGGCGCCGTCGGCGATGGCCCGGGCGTAGGAGGCCAGGGTGTGCTCGGGGCGAAGCGCGCAGGCGCCCCGGTGCCCGAACAGTTCCAGCTTCGCCGACAGCCGCCGTGGCTGAGCCTGGGGCTGGGCGCTCGCCGCTCCTGGAGCGGCCGCCAGCGCGGCCCCCGCCAGGGCCGCGCCCGCCTGTCCGATCAAGTCCCTGCGGGTCAGGGTCATCAGAAGGTGGCCTGCAGGGTGACGAAGCCCATCGGCGGGGCGATCGGATAGGCCTGGTAGCCGCCCGAATTGCCGGTGACAACGGCGGTCGAGATGCCCTTGGTGTCGCCGATGTTGCTCACGTTCAGGCTCACCTTGGCCGACTTCATCCAGTCCGGCATGGTCTGCAGACGGTAGCTGGCTTCGAGGCCCAACAGGAAAATGCCCGGCACCGACAGGTCGTTGAAGTAGGTGACGTAGCGGCGGCCGACGTAGTCGCCGTTCACCTGGGCCTCGAACGGCCCCCAGCTGGTGCTGGCGATGAACTTGTTTGTCCAGTCGGGCGCCAGGGGCACCCACTTGCCCCCGGTCGTCACCACCGTCTGCGTGCCGTTGGCGGCGCCGGTGCTGTAGTTCGAGTCATAGGTCGAGCGGTTGTAGGAGACCGCGTCATAGATCTGGAAGTGCGGCCCGAAGTGCAGGGTCAGCGCCACGTCCACGCCGTCCGTCGTCACTCCGCCCACGTTGGCCAGGACGGCCGCCCCGGGGTTGATGAAGTTGTAGGAGGCGATGTTGAGCAGGCGGTTGGCGAAGTTCACGTGGTAGTAGTTCGCCTGCCCCTCGATCCCGGTCAGCACGCCCATGTCCACGCTGTGCTTGGTGCGCGCGCCGAACTCGTAGGTCCAGGCGGTTTCCGGACGCACCGTCTGCTTGAACTGGTCGAAGGCCAGCTGACTGCCCAGGCTCCACGGCGAGAAGCCGTAGAAATTCGAGCCCGCGCCATAGGGGATGAACTGGCGCATGTTCTTCTGCACGTTGAAGAACAGCTGCTCGCTGGCGGTGGCGTCCCACACCGCGCCGACCTGCGGCAGGAACCAGTCGGATGAGGTCAGCACCCCGGTCGGATAGTTGGTCTGGGCGCCGGTGGGCAGATTCACCTGCTGCACGCGCACCTCGTCGCCCGCGCTCTGCCAACTGGTCTTGAAGCCGGCCTGGAGCAGCAGGTTGGGCAGGATGCGCCACTGGTCCTGCAGGTGGAACTGCAGGTCGTCCACGTGGAACTCGAAGTAGTATTGCGTCAGCACGTGGCCGCCGTCCGGGACGGTATAGGGGCTGAGGTCGTCGTTGGCGGCGCTGAACGGGTACCAGACGCGGTGCTGGGCGGGCAGGTTGTGTTCCCACCACACCCCGGCCTCGATCTGGTGGTCGCCGACTGCCCAGTCGCCGGTCGAGACCAGGCCCGCGCGGTTGTCGCGGTACTCGGTGGTGCGCACCTCGTTGCCCGTGCCGCCGAACAGGGTCGAGATGTTGGCCAGGGTGCCCGCGCTGTTCACGTTGGCGCTCACGCCTGCCTGGGACAGAGGAACCGGATTGCCCGAGGGATCGCGCACCAGTTCCGGGAAGTAGGCGGCGAACAGGCCCGGCAGGCCCGCCTGGTTGATCGGGCCCGCCACGATCCCGCGGCCGTAGTTGTAGTGGTAGTAGACCTGGTTCGACCAGGTGAAGCCGTCGGTCAGCTTCCAGTCCAGCTTGGCGTAGGTCAGGGCGTCGGTGCGCTGGGCGGCGCTGAAGCAGTTGGAGAAGTTGTTACCCTGGGCGGTCGGCGGGCTGCCGGGCAGATTGCCGTTGGCCGGCGACGCCGCCAGGGTCGAGGTGCAGGCCGCCAGGTTCGGATAGAGGAACGGGCGGGTGTAGGGCGTGAAGCTGGCGGCCGCAGTCGTCTGCTGGTTGCCGAACAGATCTGCGTCCTCGTTGGGTTCGACCTTGTCCGACCAGTCGGCGTAGAGGGTCAGCTTGGCGCGCGGCCCTTCGGTGACCAGCTTGGCGTTGACCTGATCGTCGCGCTGGTGGCCGTTGAAGTCCCAGGCCTTGGCGTCGTGGTGCAGGCCCGACACATAAGCGCTGGCCTCGCCCCCCAGGAAGCTGAACGTACCGCTATCGAGCCGCAGGAAGGTGCGGGTGGTGGCGTAGCTGCCCGCGGTCTCGCGGATGTCGAAGGTGCGCTCCTTCAGCGGGTCGCTGGAGAAGGTCTCGATGGCGCCGCCGAGGTTGGAGGTCGAGGCCACGCCCAGCGAGCCGGCGCCCGACGACAGGTTCACCTTGCCGACGTTCTCGCTGGTCAGGGCGCGCGACACCGAAAGGCCGTTGTAGTTGCCGTACTGCTGGTCGCCCAGCGGCACGCCGTCCATGGTGTAGCCGAGTTGCTGGGTGGAGAAGCCGTGCACGAACAGGCTCTCGTTCTGCTCGTTGTTGCCCCAGGGATCGGCGGTCTCGAACACCACGCCTGGCAGCGTCTGGATCGCCTTCAGCGGGCTGATGCCGGGCAGGATCTTCTGCGTCTCCTGGGCGCCCAGGGTCACCGACGAGCGGGTGGTGCGGGCGCTGGTCACCACCACCTCGCCCACCTGCCCGGGCTGGGGAGCGGCGTTGGCAGAGGCGTCCTGCGCGAAGGCGGCGCCGGCGGCGCACAGGCCCGCCAAGGTCGTGGCGGACAGCAGAAGGGCGCGCAGGGCGCCCTTGGTCGAAACGCTCATCAGGACTTCCCCTCGATTCGCCGCTGGCGCGACGTTCGAAGGTTGCGGTAGGGCCCGGATTCAACCGTTCGGCGAAGAAATCGCTACGGTTCCGTGAAATGTCGCAGCGCAGCATAGAGGTGGGGGTTGGCGTCGCCGCTGCCCCCAAATGTTGGGTCGGAGCGCGTTGCAGCCTCGGCCACGCTCGCACCGCCGGACTTCTAATGCCCAAGGATCGACAGCTCAGACGAGGTGGCGCCCGCCCGCATTGACATTCGGCCGCGAGATTTGTTGCTTGCCCCATGAGCCCGCGTCGTCCGCCCTCCAACCCGGCCGATCCCTTCGCCGAAGGCCAAGCCCTGGCGCAGGCTGGACGGCACGCCGAGGCCATCGAGCGCTTCGGCCAAGCGCTGGCCGAGCGGCCTGACGACCGCAACACCCTCTATGCCCTGGGCCGCACCGCCGAGGCGATCGGCGACCGCGCCGCCGCGGCCACCTTCTATCGCCGGGTGTTGGACCAGGCGCCCGACCAGGTGGAGGCGTTGGTCGCCCTGGCGAACCTGCTGCGGGCGCAAGGCCAGCCTGGCGACGCCATCGCCCTGCTGCAGCCTGCCCTTGGCCGCGCGCCGGCCGAGGCAGACTTGTGGAACACCCTGGGATCGGCGGTGCGCGAGGCGGGAGACGCCGCCAACGCCGAGGTGTTCTACCGCGAGGCCCTGCGGCTCGAGCCCCGCTCGGCCTCCGTGATCGGCAACCTCGCCGAGTTGCTGGCGGACGCGGGCGACCTCACCGGTGCGCTGGAACTTTACGACCGCGCGGTGAGGCTGGATCCGCGCACCTCCCAGACACGGGTGAACCGGGGTCTGGTGCGGCTGCAAGCCGGCCGGTTGGCGGAGGGCTGGCGCGACTACGAACAGCGCCTGCGCGTCCCGGGCCGCGAGATCCACGCCGACCACGGCCTGCCGCGCTGGATGGGCGAGGACCGGCCGGGCCTCAAGCTGCTGGTCACCGCCGAACAGGGCGTCGGCGACCAGATCATGTTCGCCAGCCTGGTCCCGGAACTGGCCGCGCGTCTGGCCGGGGCCGGCGGCGGGCTGGTGCTGGAGGCCGAGCCGCGGCTGGCGCCCCTGTTCGCCCGGTCCTTCCCCCAGGCCGTCGTGCACCGCTGGGACATGAAGTCCGTCGGCGGCCAAACCCGCGCCGCCTACGGCTGGCTCGGAGAGGCGGGTGGCGCGGCCGCGGCCATCCCGCTGGGCTCCCTGCCCGGCCTGCTGCGCCCCTCGGCCGGCGCCTTCCCCGCCGACGCCGCCGCCTACCTGGCCGCCGATCCGGCCGAGACGGGCCGCTGGACGGCATGGCTGCAGGCCTCCGGGCCAGGCCCCTATATCGGCCTATCCTGGCGCAGCGGCCTGGGCGGCGGCCTGCGCAATCGCGAATACGCCCCGCTGGAGGCCTGGGCGGCGTTTGTCAGCGATCTGCCGGGCGTCCCGGTGATGCTGCAATATGGGGCCACGACCGGCGAAATCGAAGCTCTGGCGCAAGCGAGCGGCCGGAACATCCTGGTCCCGCCGGACCTCGATCAGCGCGCCGAACTGGATCGCACCGCCGCCCTGGCCTCGGCGCTCGACGCGGTCGTCACTGCTCCCACCGCCACGGCCTGGCTGTCCGCCGCCGCCGGAACGCCCACCCTCAAGCTCCTGCACAAGGACACCTGGACGGCCTTCGGCGCCGACCACGAGCCCTTCGCCCCGGCCTGCCGCCCGGTGCGCGCGCCGGCTGGCGGCGACTGGGCCGGAGCTTTCGGCCTGGCCCGCATCCAGCTGTCGCGCCTCCTCGGCGGCGCAGGGCTGGGGGCCGGCGCCGCCGCCGACCCCTCTCCCTAGTTCAAGCCGCCCGCGGGCGCGAGGGCTCGTCCTTCTCGTCATCGCCTGTGAGCTGCAGCTTGTCGGCCAGCAGCAGGGTCATCAGAGCCTGCACCGCGCCGCCGCCACTCTCCGCCCCGGCGCCCGAGATCTGCACCTTGGGCACCACGTCCACGCCTGATACTTCCAGGGCCTGAGCGAAACGCTCGGCCACCTGGCGGGTGAGCTGGTAGCGGGCGCCGCCCGAGGCCTCGACCTGGCTGCGGATCGCCTCGGCCTGGGCCAAGCCGACCTTCTGCACCTTCTCCGCCTCGGCCGCGGCCAGGGCCACCACGCGCTTGGCCTCGCCTTCGCCCAGCAGACGCATGCGGTCAGCCTCGGCCTCTGCGAGGGTGCGGGTCTGGTCCGCCTCCTGCCTGGAGCGGGCGAGGCTGGCCTTACCGGCGTTCTGCTGCACCAGGATCGACAGCTCGGACTGGGTGATGGCGGTCTGCTGCTCGGCCTTGGCCTGGGCCTCGCGCAGTTCGCGCTCCTTCTCCGCCGCCAGCTTCTGCCGCTCATAGGTGCCGACCTGCTCGTCGGCGATCTGGCGCTGGCGCAACTGGGTCAGGATGCGCTCGATCTGGTCGTCGCCGCCCTGCGCGGGCCGCGGCGTGCCGATCAGCACCTCCTGCAGTTCGAGGTTGTAGTTGCCGAACTTGGCCCTCATCTCCTGCGAGGATTGGTCCTGGATGGCGCTGCGGTCCTGCAGCAGTTCGATCAGGGTGCGGGTCTGGCCAACGTTCTTGAAGTAGGCGGAGACCATCGGGTCGAGGGTCTGTTCGACCAGCTTCTTGATGTCGCCGAAGCGTTGGATGACCAGCGGCGCCTTGCGGTAGTCGATGTGCACCACCACCGACACCGGCAGGGTCGGCTCGAAGGCGTCTCGCGTGATCAGGCTGACCTCGGCCAGGTTCTCGTCGAACTTGTGCGCGCCGATGGCGTTGGCCTCCCACTTCAGGATGAAGTTGGTGGTCGGCACCATGGTCACCCGGCCAGCATAGGTGTTGAAGGCATACTTGCCGGGCATCAGCGGGTCGCACCATACGCCGCGGCGGCCGTTCTCCACCAGTTCGCCGTGCCTATAGGCCTCGCCCGAGGTGTCCGCGCCGGTCTCGCCGGTGTAGGACACCACCACCCCCACCTGGCCCACCTCGACCACGGTCTTGGCGATCCGCTCGACGGTCGCGAAGAGGCGTTTGATGTAGTAGGTGCCCTCGACCAGCACCTGCAGCTGGCGCCCCTTGCGGCCGCCGGCAGCCAGGAACTTCTCGGGATCCTGGAAGCTGTTGTGGAACACCGCGGCCTGGGCCGCATCGTCGCCGACCGCAGGCGCGATG
>DASYBX010000168.1:0-9575 GCA_036500495.1 Caulobacteraceae bacterium | reverse complement strand
ATAGACCTCGGTCTTGCCCTTCTGCCGGCCGTAGCCGCGCACCTCGGTCACCGTCAGGCCCGAAGCCCCGGCTTCCGTGACGGCGTCCAGGACGGCGTCGAGGCGGCTGGGCTTGATAACCGCGGTGATCATCTTCATGGGCGGGTCCCTCCGCAAAAGGCGCGTCACCTCAAGCTAAGGCGATTGCGACGGCTGTCCAAGACCTTACGACGCTGCACTGCAACAGGATTGTCAAAGGTCAAATCGCGGGCGCCCGCGGCCTCCGGCAGCGGCGACCGGGCCGGCTTCAGGGCGCCGGGCACAAAAACCCGTACTGGGGCCTTGAGTCCCTTGGGCTTGACCGCGAAGGTCTGCTTGACCGCCTCCAGCAGGATCAGGCCGGCGAACTGCGGGCACACGCGCGCGCCCAGCTGCTCGAAACCCTCCGCATACCGCACCAGCCCAGCGACCGGCGGCACATAGAGGGCGCGCGACCAGGCCAGGGGCTCGAGCTCGGCCTCGCGGGCCAGCTGCTCCAGCTGGCGGCGGGTGAACGGGCGGCCCGAGCCGAACGGGGTGGCCTCGGCGGTCGACCACAGGCCCGAGCGGGCGGCGGCCGCCAGGATCACCCGACCCGACGGGGCCAGCACCCGCCAAACCTCGCGCAGGAACGACAGCGGATCGTCGCTCTCCTCCAGGCCATGCACCACCAGCACCCGGTCGAACATGGCGTTGGGAAAGGGCAGGGCCTCCTCGTCGGCCAGACACGCCAAGTTGCCCTCCCCGGCTCCGCCATAGCCCGCGGGACTCGGCCATACCTCCACCCCCTGCTGGGCGGGCATGGCGGCGACGATGCGGCGGGCGCGGCTGAGGCCGTCGAGAAACGGGGTGGCGTAGCCGAGCGCCAGCACGTCGAGCCCGGTGGCGAAACCCCAGGCCTCGTCGACCTTGCGCCCGACCATCTCGCGCACGGCGTGCCCCAAGGGGCCGGCGTAAAAGCGGCGAAGCTCGACGACGTCGCGTCGCATGGGCACTCCAAAGGCGCCGCTGGCGCGGCCTCATCTCGCAATATAGGAGGCCTTCGGATTCGACCGAAGGGGGGCTAAGAATTGTCTGCCCTGAATGGAGTCCGCGATGCCCCTGCGTATCGAACAGTTCCCCTGCCTCTCGGACAACTACGGCTACCTGCTGCGCGACGAGGCGACGGGCAAGACCGCGTGCATCGACACGCCCGACGCCGAAGCCATCGCCGCCGAGCTCGACAAGCGCGGCTGGACCCTCGACGTGATCCTCAACACCCACTGGCACCCCGACCACGCCGGCGGCAACGAGGCGCTGAAGGCGCGCTACGGGTCGGTGATCTATGGGCCGCAGGAGGTGACCCGCATCGCCCCGCTCGACCACCCGGTGGGCGCCGGCGACGAGGTGAGGCTGGGCGAGACCGCTTTTCGCGTGATCGACGTGGGCGGCCACACCTTGCAGCACATCGCCTACTACGACGACGCCGACGGGGCCGCCTTCGTCGGCGACAGCATCTTCCCGCTGGGCTGCGGGCGCATGTTCGAGGGCGAGCCGGTGCAGATGTGGGGCGGGCTGATGCGCATCGCCGCCCTGCCCGAGGAAACCCGCCTCTACTCCGCCCACGAATACACCGCCTCCAACGCCCGCTTCGCCCTGTCGGTCGACGACAACCCGGCGCTGAAGGCCCGCGCCGAGCAGGTGTTCGCCGCCCGCGAGCGCGGCGAATGGACCGTGCCGACCACGGTGGGCGAGGAGAAGGCCACCAACCCCTTCCTGCGCGCGCCTCTGCTGGCCGAGCGTCTGGGCCTTTCCGGCAAGAGCGACCCGGAGGTGTTCCTCGCGGTGCGCAAGGCCAAGGACGACTTCAAGGGCTGACCTGAATTTGCGCCTGACCGCCGACGACGTCGTCCGCCTGCTGAACCTGCAGCCCCATCCCGAGGGCGGCTGGTACCGCGAGACCTTCCGCGACGTGGCCGGGCCCGACGGCCGGGCGCGCTCGACGGCGATCTACTACCTGCTGGCTCAGGGCCAGCGTTCGCACTGGCACCGGGTGACCGACGCGGCGGAGGTGTGGTGCTTCCATGCCGGCGACCCGCTCGATCTCGACATCGCGCCCCCGGCCGGCGCCCGGGCCGAGCGGCTCGTGCTGGGCGCGGACCTCGGGCTCGGCGAACAGCCCCAGGCGGTGGCGCCGGCGGGCTGGTGGCAGAGCGCCACCTGCCTGGGCGACTGGAGCCTGGTCAGTTGCACCGTGGCGCCAGGCTTCGAATTCTCCAGCTTCGAGATGGCGCCGGCCGGCTGGGAGCCCGGGTGATTCCTCTTTGCGCTACCGCGCTTCGCGCTGCTCGAGCGCGTGTCTTTGCGCTACCGCGCTTCGCGCTGCTCGAGCGCGTGTTCTTTGCGCTACCGCTTCAGGCAGGTCTTCATGATGCGGTTGGACGACGGCCGGCCGGCGAAGCCCTTGGCGGGCGTCAGGGTGACGATCATCGTCGAGCCATTGAGGCTCACGTCGGGTCTGGGGCCGATCAGGAACTGGACGGTGTCCAGCTTGGCCAGAAACGGCTTGGCCTGCTTCTGGCGGCTCAGCTTGACGATGGCGTCGGCGGCGATGCTGAACGATTCCAGGAAGATCGGCGTCGCCTGGGGCGGCATCTGCGAGGTGGTGAACGTGATCTGGTGCTGCGAGGCGCGGCCGGCGCGGGCGGCCGCCTGTACGGCGCGCAGCAGCATGGCGTCGGGCGCGGTGACCGGCGGCGGCAACAACTCCTCGGCGTCGCCCAGGATCGCCACCGGGTCGCCCTCAGGCTTGTTCACGTAGAGGGTCAGGCCGCCGAGGCAGGTCACCTGCAGCACCCGGTCGCCCGCGTCGTTGCGGTAGATCTTGCCGCCGCCGGGTGCGGGGGACGCCTCCAGCACCCAGACCTCCGAATCGTCGTCGAACTTCAGCAGGGCGTCGGGCGCTGCGGCAGAGCGGTCAAAGGTGAACGAGCGGCCGCCCACGCTGGCCACATAGCGCGCCACCGACGGATTGGCCGCCCCCCGGCTCTCGCCGCCGCAGGCGCTGAAATTGCGGAACAGAGGTTGCGCGCAGGCAGGAGCGCTCACGCCCAGAACGGCCGCGGCCACGAGGCCGCCCAGGGTCGCCAACTTCCCTTCGAACATGCCGAGCGTGATGCTCCGCGACTGGGGCGCTTTTTGGACGTGACGGCCAAGCCATCACATCCGCTTGAAGGCGCTCTTCGGCCCTTCCCTCAAGGGCTTTCACCCCACCTTACCTCTTATTTCCAAAGGGAAAAGGACCGGCCTGCAACGGGCGGCCCTTAACCGGGGAAAGGCGTGCAAAAAGGTCGCAGTTGCGATTTTTGGTTGTGACGCACCCCCCGGAACGAACCCCGGGGGTTGCGCCGAACCGTCAGTTTCCCGACCGAAAAGACAATTCCGCGCTACCGCTTCGCGGCTCGCGGGCGTGTCGTTCAGGCCCTCTCCACCGCCATCGCCACGCCCATGCCGCCGCCGATGCACAGGGTCGCGAGGCCCTTCTTGGCGTCGGTGCGGCCCATTTCGTAGAGCAGGGTCGTGAGGATGCGCGCGCCCGAGGCGCCGATCGGGTGGCCGATGGCGATGGCGCCGCCGTTGACGTTGGTCTTGTCCGGATCGAAGCCGAGGCCGCGGGTGACGCACAGGGCCTGGGCGGCGAAGGCCTCGTTGGCCTCGACCAGGTCAAGGTCGGCCACGGTCCAGCCCGCCTTCTTCAGGGCGAGCCGGGTGGCCGGGATCGGGCCGGTGCCCATGATCGCCGGATCGACGCCGGCGGTGGCCCAGGAGGCGATGCGGGCCAGCGGCGTCAGCCCGCGCTTGGCGGCCTCGGCCTCGCGCATCAGCACCAGCGCCGCGGCGCCGTCGTTCAGGCCCGAGGCGTTGGCGGCGGTCACCGTGCCGTCCTTGGAGAAGGCGGGACGCAGGGCGGCGACGGACTCGTAGGTGGCGCCGTGGCGGATGTACTCGTCCTTGTCGACCACCGTGTCGCCCTTGCGGCCCTTGATGATCACCGGGACGATCTCGGCGTCGAACTTGCCGGCCTTCTGGGCGGCTTCGGCGCGGTTCTGCGACAGGACGGCGAAGCGGTCCTGGTCCTCGCGGGTGATCTGGCCCTGGGTGGCCACGTTCTCGGCCGTCGTGCCCATGTGATAGCCGTTGAAGGCGTCCCACAGGCCGTCCTTGATCATCGTGTCGACGAACTGCAGGTCGCCCATCTTCTGGCCGTTGCGCAGGTGCGCGGCGTGGGGCGCCTGGCTCATGCTCTCCTGGCCGCCGGCCACCACGATGGTGGCGCCGTCGAGGATCTGCTGCATGCCTACGGCCACGGCGCGCAGGCCCGAGCCGCAGATCTGGTTCAGGCTCCAGGCCGGGGTCTCATAGGGAATGCCGGCGTTGACCGAGGCCTGGCGCGCCGGGCCCTGGCCCGCGGCGGCCTGCAGCACATGGCCCAGGATGACCTCGTTCACTTCCGCCGGAGCGACCCCGGCGCGCTCGAGCGCCGCCTTGATCGCCGCCGTACCGAGCGTCGCGGCTGGCAAGCTCGACAAGGCGCCATTGAACGACCCGACGGGGGTGCGGGCGGCGGAAACGATCACGATGTCGGTCATGGTGCGGGCTCCTGGAGCTCTGGACGCCGAAATGTTGCACGCGCGAAGCCCGCAACTCTTGACGGGTCCTATCGCTGCGTCTTCTCTTCCGCGATAATATGGCGTTGCACAAGAGCGAGCCCAATCGCCGACTTTACGAATTTCAAGGGGAGCCGATGACCGACCCAACCGCCTCGGGCAACAAGAGCGCATCCGGAAAGTCCGGCGACGAACGGGTTGTCATCAAAAAATACGCCAACCGCCGCCTCTACAATACGGCGTCGAGTTCCTACGTGACCCTCGAACATCTCAGCGAGATGGTGAAGAAGGGCGTCGACTTCGTGGTCTATGACGCCAAGACCAACGAGGAGATCACCCGCTCGGTGCTCACCCAGATCATCTTCGAGGAAGAGAGCCGCGGCCAGAACCTGCTGCCGATCCAGTTCCTGCGCCAGTTGATCCGCTTCTACGGCGACTCCATGCAGGCCCTGGTGCCGAGCTACCTGGAGCTGTCGTTGGACTCCTTCACCCAGCAGCAGGAGCGCATGCGCAAGCAGTTCGCCGACACCATCGGCGGGGCCATGGGCAGCGGCGCCGGCAAGGGCGGCCTCGGCTACTTCGAAGAGCAGGTCCGCCAGAACATGATGCTGTTCGACCGGGCCATGAAGATGTTCTCGCCCTTCACCTTCCCCGCCCAGCCCGGCGGCCCGGCCTCCTCCGAGGCGCAGGCCACCCCGGCCGCCGCGCCTCAGCAGGCGCAGGAAGACGAGTCCCTGACCGACCTGAAGCGCCGCATCGAGGAGATGCAGGCCCAGATCGCCAAGCTCGCCTCCAAAAGCTGAGCTTCGGAAGGCTCGCGAGGCCCGCCATGACCTCTTCCATCGGTGCCGTCGGCGGCGCTCGCAGCTCCAGGCGCGTCCGCCGCAGGCGGACCGAGGAAAGCGCCTCGGCCGCCGAAGCGGGCCGCGCCGAGGCCGGCGAAGGAGTCGAGGCTGCAGCGCCGATCCCGCCCGGGGAAATTGGCCCGCAGCACGCGGCTCCGGCGGTTTCGGCCCAGCTGATCGGCCAATCCGACTCGGCAGAAGGCGCCGCCCCGGCAAAGTCCGCCGCCCGCCGCGCCTCGGGCGCCTACCTCGAGGTGGAGTTCTCCGGCCGCTACGACCGGCGCACCCGCCGGGGGCGCGTGGCCAAGACGGACGTCTGACGGTCTGGCGCCGGCCTTGCTTGGCCGAGGCGACCCTGTCGCCGAACCCGAAGGCCGCCATGACCGCCGCTTCCCCCGCCCTGTTCAAGGCCATCCGCGCGCTGGACGTGCTGCTCGCGGCCGTGGTGCTGGTGGCTTTTTCCTAGCCCTGCCGGCCCGGCGGCCTGCTTCAAGCCGGCCCCAGCCGATAGCGCGACCAGACTCCGCTCGAGTAGGCGCCAGCCGATAGCGCAACTAAGAATGCCGTCATGACTCCGTCGCTCGACCGCTGGACCCGCGGATGGCGCGGGCCGGTGCTGGCCGCGCTGGTCGCGCTCGCCTCGATCCTGCCGGGGATGCTGTTCCTGCCCGCCACCGACCGCAGCGAGGCGCGCCTGGCCGAGGCCAGCGCCCAGATGCTGGAAGACCACGACTTCGCCGCCGCGGCGGTGGACGAAGAGCTGCGCGATCCCGCCCCCCTGGCCGTGCACTGGCTGCAGGCAGCCGCGGCGGCCGCCGTCTCCGACCCCGAGGCGCGTCAGATCTGGGCCTTCCGCATCCCCGCGGCGCTCGGCGCCATGCTGGCGGCGGCGGCCTGCGCCTGGGGCGGCGCGGCCCTGTTCGGCGCTTCGGCCGGGTTCCTGGCGGGCGTGATCCTGGGCGTCAGCCTTCTGCTCGGGACGGCCGGCGTGGTCGACGCCCCGGGAGCCTTGCTGTGCGCCGGCGTGACCCTGGCCGTCTCGGCCCTGGCCCGCCTGCGTCTGGCGCAGGACGGCGCCGTCAAGATCGGCAAGCGGACGCGGGCCATGTTCTGGCTCGGCCTGGCCCTGGCCACGGCGTCCGGCGGCCTGGTCGGGCCGGCGGCCGTGGGGCTGACCGGCGCGGCCCTGTGGCTGGCCGACCGGCGCGCGCCCTGGCTCAAGGACCTCGGCTGGGGCTGGGGCCTGATCCTGCTGGCGGCCCTCACCGGTCCGTCGCTGGTGGCGGGAGCGGTGGACGGCGGCCAGCCGGCGCCGCTCGGCTGGCTGATGGCCGGCTCGGGCGAACGCACGCCGGGCGCGCAGCTCCTGATGACGCCCCTGCTGCTGTCGCCGTTCGCCCTGCTGCTGCCGGCGGCCCTCGCAAAGCTGGCCCAGGCGCGGCGCGAGCTGCCGGTGCGCATCGCCGCCTGCTGGCTGCTGCCGACCTGGGTGATGATGGAGTTCGCCCGCGGCCAGTCGCCGGCGCGCGGCCTGATCGCCTATGGCGCCCTGGCGTGGCTGGCGGCCGCCGCGGCGCAGGGCGGGATCGGCCGCATCGCCGCCCGGCTCGGCGCGGTCCTGCAGGTCCTGACGGCGGCGGTTCTCACCGCAGCCCTGCTCTATCTGGCGCGGCGGTTCGGCGACCCCGGCGCCCTGGCCTTCGCCGCTGTCGCCGCGGGCCTGGCCGCCGTCGCGGGCCTCGCAGGCGCGGGCTTGCTGATGAAGGAGCGGGCGGTCCTGGCGGTGGGCCTGGCCGCGGCGCTGGGCCTGGCCGCCCACGGCGTGGCCCTGGCCGGACTCGCGCCCAGGCTCAACGGGCTGTGGGCGTCGAGCCGCATCGCCGCGATGGTGGCCGCCGCCGGTCTCGACCCCCGCGCCGGTGTCACGCCCGGTCCGGTGGCGGTGGTCGGCTATGGCGAGCCGAGCCTTGATTTCGCGCTGGGCGGCCAGACCGAGGCCCTGTCGCCTGACGAGGCCGCCGCCGCCCTTCGCGTCGGCCGGCCGGTGATCGTGGAGGCGCGCGAGGAAGACGCCTTCCTGGCCGCTACGCGAGACGCCCCGCCGCGTCGCGTCGGCGAACTCGAGGGCTTCAACTATGCCTCGGGCTCGACCATCCGGCTGGAGCTCTACGCCCCGGCGAAACACTAGCCTTGGTCAGAATGGGCCGCGGGTGGAAGCCCGTTTCCCACTTGTCCTCGATCCGCCCTAGGCGGGTTCCGGCTGGCCCGACGGCGCCGACTGCTCGGCGCGGCGCGGACGCTTGGCCAGGGCGCTCATGCCGCCGGACGACAACAGCGCCACGTCGGCCAGGGCCACCGTGATCGACCACTTGTTGGCGGCGGCGATGTAGCGCGGCTGCCAGACCGGATCGTACTTGTCCTTGTACCGGCGCACGCCCTTGAAATTGTAGACCTCCTCGCCGCGCTCGAAGACCTTGCGGCCGAGGCGCGACATCAGCGGGGCGAGCGGCCGGTCCTCCAGGCCCGCCAGGGGGGCCATGCCGAACTCGAAGGCGCGGTAGCCCTGCTCGCGGCCCCACTGCAGGAGTTCGACGAACAGGAAGTCCATGATGTTCTTCGGCGCCTCGGCCCCGTAGCGCATCAGGTCCATGGAGAACGAGCTCTTGTTGGCCGTGGTCCACAGGTTGGCGAAGGCGACGATCTGGCCGCCGACCTTGACCAGAGCGCAGGGGAACTCCGCCACATAGGCGGAATCGAAGCGCCCCATGGAGAAGCTCTTCTCCCCGCCCGAGTGGTGGGACAGCCATTCATCGGAGATCGACTGCAGCGGGCCGACCAGGGTGCGGACGACTGGCGGAGACGCCACCTCGAAGGCTGCGCCGGACTCCTTGGCCTTGCGCCAGTTGCGCCGCAGCACCTCGCGCTTGCGACCCTGCAGCGAGAAGCCCTCCAGGGCGACGGTGGCGGACTCGCCGGTCTTCTGCAGCACGAGCCCCATGTCGACCATGTCGGGCAGCACCGACGGGTTCATGAAGTAGAACACCGGACGGGCGGCGTGGGCGTCGGCCAGTTCACGGAAGCGCCACAACAGCTCCTGGCGCTCGGACACCAGGCCCACCGGCGCGCCCAGGCACACCCAGGAGCGGCCGCGCACGCCGAACATCAGGAAGGTCTTGCCGCTATCGGAATAGAGGAAGCGCTTGTCGCCGAGCAGGGCCAGGTTGGACTCCGGCGCCGGGTCCTCGGCGTGGGCGAGGATCGCCCGCACCTGCTCGAAATCGGGGTCGGCCTCGCCCACGATCGGCGGGGTGGCGGGGGTGGAGATCAGCCGCCACAGGCCCACGCCCAGCAGGAACACGCCGGCCCCGGTCCACGCGCGCAGGGCGCGGCTGGCGTCGGCGCTGACCATCACCCGCCACCACAGTTCGTCGCCATAGGCCACGTTGTGGAACGACCACAGGCTGAGCATGCCGGTGCCGATCAGGATCGCCAGGGCCGAGACCATCCAGCCCGGGGTGATGTCCATGCGCGACAGCCGCGCCTGGCGCGGGAAGGCCTCGTGCATCGGTGCGAGCAGCACGGCGATGGCCGCCAGCACCGCCGTCTCCTCCCAGTTCACCCCTTTGAGCAGGGCCAGGGTCGCCGCCAGGATCAGGAGCGACACCGCCGTGGCCCAGGCCGCGTCGAGCCGCCGCTTCAGGCCGAAGGCGACCAGCACCAGCATCAGACCGACGATGCTGGATACGAAGTGACTGACCTCGATCACCGGCAAGGGGGCGTGATCGGCCAGCCAGCGCAGCCGCTCGGGATCCCCCGGCGTTGCGCCGGAAGCCAGCAGCATCACGCCGGCGCCGAGGGTGAGCAGAGCCGTGAGCGTGGGCGCCACGGTCAGGGCCGCGGGTCGAACATCCCGCCACAGGATCATGCGTGGTCTCGCAGCCGCTTAGCCCGCTGTTCGGGATGTCCCGACTATAGCGCGGCCCCCGGCCCCCTCGCCAGATGGCCCGGCGCCGCATGGGCTCGAACAAGCGGCATGACCGGCCGTCAAAGTATTTTGAGGAACCCG
>DASYBX010000167.1:0-31288 GCA_036500495.1 Caulobacteraceae bacterium | reverse complement strand
ATAGCGTCCGAAGCCCGTTCGCTCAGCAAAATCGGCCCAATCACGATCAACTCCCGTTTTCGCCGGACTGAATGTCGTGTTTGCGCGAGGAAGCCAAGGACCGCTGGTGGCGCAGCTTCGCCTGAAGTGCATCTAGCGCTGCAGGCGTTTCCTCGCGCGTTCCAGGATCTCGTCCGAGAGCGGCGTCCCCGACAGGATCCGGGCCAAGGTGATAGCGCCGATCATGGTGGCGTAGTCGACCATAGCTTCGCCCCGAGCCTCTTCCGAAGACGGATCTACGGCTAACGTGTCGATCATTTCTTCGATGACGGCCGCCGCCGCATTGCGCGCGTCGCTCGACCCCCGGGCAGCTTCGCTTCCCAAGGCCGCCATCGGACAGGTTGGGGTCGCCGCATCGCGATGTCCGGGCGAGAGGTAGCAGTCCAAGGCCGCGTCCAGGCCCTTCTCCGCCCGGACCTCGCCGAGGTACTCAGCGGCAGCCCCGCCCGCAGCGACGAGCGCCTCGACGATGAGCTGCTCCCGGCTGCGGAAGTGCTTGTAGAACCCGCCGTGGGTGAGACCGGCGCCCGCCATGACCTCCGAGAGACTGACCCCGGCTATTCCATTGCGCCGGATATGGTCCGCGGCGGCGGCGACAATGGCCTGCCGCGTCTGGGCGGCATCCTTGTTGGATTTCCTCAATGACGCGTCCTTCCGCGGTGGCCCGCCAAAAAGGGCCTTGACGACTTAGATGTTATCCGACATCCAATTAGATGTCACGCAACATCTAATTGGATCGGAGAGTGTCATGAAGGACGAGCAAGCCAGGACGGTCATGATCGGTGCGTCGGAGGGCGATGAACTCGTCGGTCTGGGCGTGGCGGGCGCCGCCGAAGCTATCCGCAGGGGCGAAGTGAGCGCCGAGACCTACGTCTCCGCCCTCCTGGATCGCGCGCGACAGCAAGATGGCCTGAGAGCCTTCATCACTCTAGACGAGAGCGGCAGCCTCGCCGCGGCCCGTGAAGCCGACAGGGCCCGAGCCAAGGGACTGGATGCGCCGCTGCTCGGTGTCCCGCTGGGCGTGAAGGACAGCTACCTCACCGCTGGCCTTCGCACGACGCTGGGCGTCGGCGCGCTGAAGGACTTCCGGCCGACCGAGGACGCTGAAGCCGTCGGGATGCTCAAGGCAGCGGGCGCGATCGTCCTGGGCAAGAACAATTTGGTCGAGCTGTCCTATGGATTGACCGGGGACAATGGCCCTTACGGCCAAGTCGGAAATCCGCATGCCCACGGGCATGTCACCGGCGGCTCGTCCAGCGGTTCGGCCGCGGCCGTCGCCGCGCGCCTGGTTCCCGGGACGTTGGGCGGGGACACGATCGGTTCGATCCGCGTTCCCGCCTCCTTGTGCGGGGTTGTGGGGTTCAAGCCCACGACCCGGCGCTGGCCCCGCGAAGGCGTCGCGCCAATTTCCCACACGCTTGATACGACCGGGGTTTTCGCCCGGGCCGTCGAGGACTGCGCCCTGATCGACCTGGTCGTCACTGGCGCGCCTGCCCAGGGGCTGGAGGCCCGCTCCGATCTGAAGGGAACGCGCTTCGCATTCGCGCCGCGCCAGTACCTGAACCGGATCGACCCCGAGGTCGAGGTGCAGTTCCGCAACACGCTCCTGCGTCTCGCGGATGCCGGCGCGGATATCATCGAGATCGACCTCGGCGAGGACTTCCAGGCGCTGGCCCTGCAGACCACTTGGAGCTTGTTCTTCCGTGAGACGAAAGCGTCCCTGGCCGATTTCCTGGAGCGTCACGCGATCCCGGTTTCCTTCGAGGACCTGCACGACGGCCTTCGGCCCGGCATCAAGGAAGCGTGGGACCACTTTGTCATCCCGGGCGCGCCGGGGTACCTGAGCGAGCAGGCCTATCATGCCCTGAAGGTCGACCGGCTAGCCGTGAAGGAGCGCATGAGCGCGGTCTTCACGCGGCACGGCGCGAACGCCCTGATCTTTCCGACGACCCCGTGCACGGCGCCGACGGTCGAGCGCCAATCCCAGTTCACGGTAGGGGGACAAGAGGTCGATTTCCGGGTGTTGGCCAACAACACCATTCCCACCAGCGCGGCCGGACTTCCGGGGATCAGCCTGCCGATCGGCCTGGACGGTCATGGCCTGCCAATCGGCATGGAGCTCGACGGGCCGGAAGGTCACGACCGCGCCCTTCTCCAGCTCGCGGCGCGCGTCGAGAAGGTTCTCGGCGGCCGGCCGACGAATTTCTGATCGCTCCCGAAGTCCCCGTTCATCATTGGAGACCGACAATGTTCACCCCTACGATCGAGACACGATCCTTCACCAACGAACACATCACCATCAGAAGCACCAAGCCGTTTGCGGAGACGAAGGCCGAGTTGGAGAGCCTGGTCCCGCGGATCGACGACGGGATCTTCACCCTCCTGCGGTACGGCGAGGCGGAACGCGCGCTGCGCGAACTCGAAGCCTCGGCGAACCTGTCGATCTTCGGCTTCCGCGACCACGGCGCCTTGCTGGCGATCACAGGCCAAAAGCGGTGCTCCATCCAATACGACATCGGAAATCCGCTGACGGCCTCGAAAATGACCCGCCACCAACTCTCGGCCGGGATCTACGCCCCCATCCGGGTCTTGCTGCGTGAGGACGGGGAGGGTTCGGCATTTGAGTACGACCGGCCCGCTTCCGTCTTCGGCCAATTCGGCGACCCCCAGGTCGACGCCGTAGCGCGGCGCCTCGATGAGGACCTTCGGACGGTGCTGAAGGCCGCGGCGTCCTGACGTTTGAATCATCCGCAGCCAGAAGGAAGCCCTTGCGATGCCGGACGACCAGCACGCTCGGTAGACCTCGTCCGTCGCATGCTGGCCTGGCGTGTGCAGGTGGAGGAAGCCGGGGGGCTGGATCCCAGCCTTCGTAGAGCTCTGCGGATCGGCCGGAGCGCCCCGGCCGGTCCCAAGCTGCCCGTCGGCGCCAAGGTCGCCCGTGAATGGAAGGGGGTGCGCCATGAGGCCGAGGTGGCTGAAGGCGGTGTCCTCTATCGGGGGCGACCTTCGATAGCCTGTCGGCTGTAGCCCGGGAGATCACTGGGGTCCGCTGGAACGGTCCCCGGTTCTTCGGTCTTCGGGTCGAGGCTCGGCCATGACCGGAAAGAGTCCCCCCAAACTCCGGTGTGCGGTCTACACGCGCAAGAGCTCCGAGGAGGGGCTGGAGCAGGGGTTCAACAGTCTGCATGCGCAACGGGAGGCCTGTGAAGCCTACATCAAATCTCAAGGAGGGGAGGGGTGGAAGCTCCATCCCGCCGAGTATGACGATGGGGGCTTCTCGGGGGGTATTCCTGAAACTGTAGCGGTCGCGCGGTCTCCGCTTGGCGGCCAACAGGGTCAGCTTTAATCCCGCGAATTTGGGGCCCGCGCCGGCAGATCGAGTTCGGATTGAAGGGCAGAAACCCCCGGTGTCTCGGGGGCTTAGCGTGTCTGACTTCGACAGAGACTATTGCGACCAATCCGAGTGGCGGTGAGAGAGGGATTCGAACCCTCGATAGAGTTTCCCCTATACACGCGTTCCAGGCGTGCGCCTTCAACCACTCGGCCACCTCACCCCACGGGTCGGCGCCCAGGTTGATCGGCGGGCGCCAAGGGTCTCCCACAAGTTGAAGCCAAATCAGGCCGCCTGCGGGAAGGCGCGCAATATACTGATGAGCGGCCGGGGGACAAGCTCGCTTTGCGATGCGCGCACGACCGGCCGGAAACGGGCCTCAGGGACCCTTTTCCTCGGCGTCGTCGGTGACCGGCTCGATGCCCTCCAGCAGGCCGCGCAGGCGGCGAACCCCGCGTGAGGCGCCCGAGCCGCTCTGGCGCCAGAACAGCAGCAGCACCGCCCCGGCCACCGCGGCGATCATGGCCCACGGTCCCAGCAGCCAGGCCGCCGCACCGAGGGCGAAGTAGTAGCCGCGCACCCCGTTGTTGAACGACGACAAGGCCGGGTTGAGCACCGAGGCGGCCGCCTCGCCATAGGCGCGCACCAGGGCCGGGGTGGTGGAGGGCGGCGGGGCCGCGCCGATCGCCGCCAGGGTGTAGTTCATCTGGCGGATGGCCCAGATGAAGTCGAGCAGGCCCCGGGCCAGGGTCGCCACCACCAGGGCGAGCTTGGCCTCGAACAGCCAGCGCGGCCCAGTCTCGGTCACCGCCAGGTTGGCCACGCTGCGGTAGGTGTCGGGGCTCTTGAACAGGGCCCCCGCCGCGGCGGCGATGACGATCAGGTTGGCGGAGGCGAAGAACGAGGCCGAGTTGAGCACGTGGCCCATCAGCTGGCTGTCGATGAAGCGGTTCTCGCGCGCGGCCATGTTGGCCATCCAGCGCAGCCGGATCACCGTCATGTCGGTGTTGATCATCCGGCCCCGGCGCCCCAGCCGCTTCAGCATAGGTTGGTAGAACAACCAGGCGGCGAGAAAGACAGCCAAGGCGGCGATGTCGAGAGGGCTCATGGTTGACGCTGTTCAGTGAGCATTCGGAAGAGTTCGCCAGGATCAGACTCGATCACTTCCGCGTTAGGAAGGCAGACTTGGTCCCGAGGCGGCCGAGACCGCCGATGCGTACCCAGGCCAGAACCGAAGTCAAACGGGAGAGTGTGATGTTGCACTCTATGCTGAGCCGATTCGTCCGCCTTGGCCGCCTGAGGGTGACCGAAGACGGCAAGCCCCCCAGAACCTACGGCGACGGGTCCGGCCCGGAGGTGGCCGTCCGCATCGGCAGGGGCTGGTCCAAGCCCATCGCGCTCAATCCCGACATGGCCCTGGGCGAGGCCTATATGGAAGGCGGCCTGGTGATGGAGCAGGGCTCCCTGTGGGACCTGTGCGAGCTGATCGGCCGCAACTTCATCGACGGCCCGCCGCCGGGCCCCCTGAAGCGGGCGCTGAACCGCGTCCGGCGCACCCTGCAGCAGTGGAACGACCGCCGCGCTTCGCGCCGCAACGTGGCCCACCACTACGACCTCAGCGCCGACCTCTACCGCCGCTTCCTCGACAGCGACATGCAGTATTCCTGCGCCTACTTCGCGCGGCCGGACATGGACCTGGAAGCGGCGCAGCTGGCCAAGAAGATCCACATCGCCTCCAAGCTCCTGATCGAGCCGGGCATGAAGGTGCTGGACATCGGCTGCGGCTGGGGCGGCATGGGGCTGGAGCTGGCCGGGCGCTATGGGGCGGACGTCACCGGCGTGACCCTGTCGCAGGAGCAGCTGGCCATCGCCAACGCGCGCGCCAGGGCCGCCAACCTCGACCACCGCGCCCGCTTCGCCCTGACCGACTACCGCGACGTGACCGGCCCGTTCGACCGCATCGTCTCGGTGGGCATGTTCGAGCACGTGGGCGCGCCCCACTTCCGCGCCTATTTCCGGCAGGTCTCGCGCCTGTTGACCGATGACGGCGTCGCCCTGATCCATTCCATCGGCCGGCGCACGGGCCCGGGGGTCACCCAGCCCTGGATCGCCAAATACATCTTCCCCGGCGGCTACATCCCGGCCCTGTCGGAGATGACGGCGGCGATCGAGGACGCCGGGCTGTGGATCACCGACATCGAGATCAAGCGCCTGCACTACGCCAATACGCTGAAGGCCTGGCGCGAGCGGTTCGTGGCCCAGTGGAACGAGATCGCCGCCCTCTATGACGAGCGGTTCTGCCGCATGTGGGAGGTCTATCTGGTGCTGAGCGAGCTCAGCTTCCGCTACGGCGCCAACATGATCATCCAGGTGCAGCTGACCAAGCGGGTCGGGGCCACGCCGATCACCCGCGACTACATGCTCGACAGCGAGCGGTCCACCATGGCCGGGACCGGCCGCAGCAAGCCGCGCTCGGTCGCTTGAGCGCGAGACGCAGTAAGGGTGAGGTAATCGGCCCGACCTAAGGCCCGGGGCGGCGCGGCCATGTGCGCCCTGCCCCCCGAAGGGCGCCGTCCGTGCCGTCGCCGACCGACATGACCGCGTGATTGTGCGCGGATTCGATTTCGTGCTGGATGTCGCTGCGCCCCCAGGGGATGTGGGTTCGGCGCGGGGTAGGGGGGAGCTGACCTTGGATCGAGCGGCGGCGAAGACGGCTCTCGGGCGGCTGACCGCTTGCGCCCTGCTGTGCGCCCTGCTGTGCGCCGCGCTCGTCGCCCCGACCGCCCACGCGCAGGTGGCGCCCTACACCGGGGTGACCATCGAGCCCGGCGTCCAGGCGCGGCTCGGGGTGCGCACGGCGGTACTGAAGAGCGAGCGGCGCCAGGCCCAGGTCGACGCCTTTGCCAAGGTGCTGGACCCCGGCCCCCTGGCCCAGCTGGAGACCGACCTCGAGGGCGCGGTGGCCTCCGCCGCCGCCTCGGCCGCCGAGGCCAGGCGCGCCAAGGCGCTGAACGCCTCGGGCGGCGCGGTGGCCAGCAAGGACGCCGAGGCCGCCGAAGCCCAGGCCCGGAACGACGCCACCAAGGTCGACCTGCTGCGCCAGCGCATCGGCCTGGAATGGGGACCGGGCCTGCAGCGCCTGAACGACGCGCGCCGCCGCGCCCTGATCAAGGAACTGTCCAACGGCCAGGCGGCCCTGGTGCATGTGGATTCACCCAATAACGCCGGCCAGGCCCAGGCCCGCTCGGTCGAGATCGACGTGGCCGACGTGTCCGTCCACGGCGAGATCCTGGGCGCCGCGCGGGCCGCCGAGCCGCGCCTGCAGTCCTCCGGCCTGATCGCCGTGGCGCGCGGCAAGTCGGCGATCCTGCTGTCGAACGGCCTGATCCAGAGCGCCCACATCAACACCCCCGCCTCGGCCCCCGGCGTGACCATCCCGCGCGCCGCGGTGATCCGCTTCAACGGCTCGGACTGGGCCTATGTGCGCCACGGCCCGCAGGGCTTCGAGCGCCGGCGGCTCGACAGCCCGACGCCGAGCGAGGCCGGCCTGTTCGTCACCCGCGGCTTCTCGGCCGGCGACGAGGTGGTGGTGCAGGGCGCCGCCGAGCTGTTCGGCGTCGAACAGAACCTGGGCGCGCGGCCCCGCTGATGCTCGGACGCCTGATCCACTGGTGCCTGAAGCAGGCTTGGGTGGTGGTCCTGGCCGGCCTGGTGCTGACCGCGGGCGGCCTGTGGTGGGTGCGCGACCTGCCGGTGGAGGTCTTCCCGGCCCTGACGCCGGCGCAGACGGTGGTCCAGGCCGAGGCGCCCGGGCTGGTGGCCGAGCAGGTCGAGCAACTGGTCACCCGGCCGATCGAGAACGTGCTCGGCGGCGTGCCCGGCGTCGCGCGAATCCGCTCGGAGTCGGTGCAGGGCCTGTCGGTGGTCACCCTGGAGTTCGCCGCCGACGCCAAGCCCGGGCCGATCCGCCAGGCGGTGGTCGAGCGCCTGGGCGAGGTCGAGGGAGCCCTGCCGCCCGGCGTCGCCGCGCCCCGCATCGCCCCGTTCACCGCGGCTACCGGCGAGGTGCTGAAGCTCGGCTTCACCAGCAAGACCCTCGATCCCATGGCCCTGCGCAACCTGATCCAGTGGACGGTGCGGCCGCGGCTGCTGGCCACGGCGGGCGTGGCCAATGTGGCGCTCTACGGCGGGCAGGTGCGGCGGGTCGAGGTGCGCGCGCGGCCCAGCGACCTCTCCGACAGCGACCTCGGCTTCGCCGACGTGATCGCCGCGGTCAGGCGGGCCACCAGCGTCACCGGCGCCGGCTTCATGGACACCCCGTCCCAGCGCATCGTCATCGACCCGCGCGGCCAGGCCCTGAAGGCCGAGGACGTGGCCAACGCCCAGATCCAGACCCCCGGCAACGCGCCCGTGCATCTCGGCGACGTAGCCGACGTGGTCGACGCGCCCGCCCCGGCCACCGGCGACGCCCTGATCATGGGCCGGCCCGGCGTGCTGGCCGAGATCTCGGCGGTCAACGGCGCGGGCACGCTGGACACCACGCGCGCGGTCGAGCGCACGCTCGAGGTCCTGCGGCCGACCCTGGCCGCCCAGGGCGTGACGATCACCGCCGATCTCGACCGCCCGGCCGACTTCATCACGGGCTCCCTGCAGACCCTCGGCCTCAACCTGGCGATCGGCGCCGGCCTGATCGCGATTTGCCTGGTGCTGGCGTTCCGCGACCTGCGCGCTGCGATCCTCTGCCTCGTCACCATCCCGCTCAGCCTGGTCGCCGCCATGGCGGCCATGAAACTGGCCGGGCTGACGCTCAACGCCATGACCCTGGGCGGCCTGTTCGTCGGCCTGGGCGTGGCCATCGACGACGTGGTGCTCGACGCCGAGAACATCGTCGGTCGCCTGCGGGAGGCGGAGCCCGAGCATCACTCGCGCATCCACGCCGTGCATCACGCCCTGATGGATGTGCGGGCGCCGGTGTTCTACGCCACCATGATGGTGGTCCTGGCCCTGGTCCCCATGCTGCTGGCGGGGGGCGCCTTCGGCGCCCTGGCCGGGCCGCTGGCCTTCTCCGTCGCCGCCGCGGCCCTGGCCTCGCTGGTGGTCTCGGCCACCTTCACCCCGGCCCTGGCGATCCTGCTGCTGCACGACCTGAAGGCGGGGCGCGAACCGGCCTATCTGCGCCGGGCGCGGGCGGCCTACGCCACCCTGGTGCGCCGCATGTGCGGCTGGCGCGCGCCGGCCCTGGCGGTGCTGGTCCTGGCCGTGCTCGCCGCGAGCCTGGCCCTGGCCCTGTTGCCCCGCGCGCCCCTGCCGGACTTCCACGACCGGCGCCTGGTGGTCGACGTCCGGGCCCCGCCGGCCACCTCGCCCGAGGCCATGCGCCGGATCACCGCCTCGCTCACCGCCACGGCCCTGCGCATCTCCGGCGTGCGCCGCGCGGTCGAGCACTCCGGCCGCGACCCAACCGACTTCAGCGCCGCCGCGATCGACCAGGCCCAGCTCGAACTGGCGCTGGATCCCAAGCTCGACGCGGCCGGCCAGGATCGCGTGGCCGCCGCCCTGAACCGCGCCTTCCAGGGCTATCCGGACGTGAAGGTGACGATCCGCCATCGCCTGGCCCTGGGGACCGGCGCGGCCAGCGCCTTCTCGGTCAACGTCTATGGCGAGAACCTCGACGCGGTCGACCGCGCGGCCGGGCAGGTCGCCGACGCCCTCAGGACCATGGGCGGGGCCCAGGCCGTCACCTCCGACGCCGCCCCGCTGGCCCCGGCCATGCGCATCGACCTCGATTTCAAGCGCCTCGCCCTCTACGGCCTGGGCGCCGCGGACGTGCTCGACACCGTGCAGGCGGCGCTGCAGGGCATGACGGTGGCGCACATCTACGACTCCGGCCGGGCGATCGACCTGACCGTGACCGGGCCCGAGGCCCTGCGCCGCGATCCGGAGGCGATCGACAACCTGCTGCTGCGGTCGAGTTCCGGCGTCTCGGTGCCGCTGCGCCTTGTGGCAAACGTCTACCTGACCCAGTCGCGCAGCGAAATCCAGCACGAGGCCGGCCAGAGGCTCCAGGTGGTTTCGGCCTCGCCGAAGGGCGATCCGCGCCGCTTCGCCGCCAAGGCCCGCGACTACCTGCAGAACCACGTGACCCTGCCGCCCGGCGTCTACCTGACCTTCGACACCCCCGCGGCCGGCGGCGGCACCCGCACCACCACCCTGCTGGTGCTGGGCGGCCTCGCCCTCCTGGCCATGGTCGGCCTGCTCACCGTGGTGCTGAAGGACGGACGCCTGGCTTGGCTGGTGCTGCTGTCGACCGCCTTCTCCTTCGTCGGCGGAGTGGCGGCGGTGCTGCTGATGGGCGGGGCGGTGTCGCTGGGCGAACTGGCCGGCTTCATCGCCCTGTTCGGCCTGTCGACCCGGGCCTCGGTGCTGCTGGTGACCCGGCCGCACGAGGTGCATGCGCGCAAGGACGGCAGCTGGACCCTGCACACCATGGCGGCGGCGGCCGGCCACCGGGTCGCGGCGATCCTGGCCGGCGCGATCCTGGTGGCCCTCTCAGTGGCGCCCTTGCTGTTCACCCGGGCCCAGGCCGGCGGCGAGGTGCTCGGCCCGATGGCGGCGGTGATCATCGGCGGTCTGGCCAGCGGCGCGGTGCTGAGCCTGCTGTTCCTGCCGCCGCTGATCCTCGGCTACTCGCGTCCGCGGGACGCGATCGGCTAGTCGGTGGTGGTGAGGGCCTTGGCCCGGGCCGGGAACGGATTGGCGACCAGCATCTGTTCCAGAATGAGGCGGGCGGTGCGCACGGCGTCCCGATCCGGCACGGCCGTCTCCAGCACGGTCAGGCTGTCGTTCACCGCGCCGTCCAACTCGTCCTGGGTCAGCAGCCCCTTCATCGCCATGGTGCGCGCGAGGGCGACGACCAGGGTGTGATTGGCCAGAGCCAGGCCAAGCGCCTCTTCTTGATGCTGTTCCGACATGAGAGCCCTCCAAACTTGTGAGAGCTTCACAGCAAGGCTCGCGCCAGACGCGAGAGATTCTTCTGGGACGGGATTTTGACGCCTCAGGGGCGCTCGGCGGCCGGCGCGCCCAGGGCCTGGAACAGGGCGGCGGTGTCGGCGAAGCGGGCGGCCTCGGCGGCGGCGCGGGCCGAGCGGGCCTGGGCGGCGGCCTGTTCGGCGCTGCGTTCGGCGAGCTGGCCGATCTGGCCGAGCTCGAGCTGGCGGCGGGAGAAGGCCAGGCTGCGGGACGCCGCCTCGTCGGCGGCCACGGCCACGCCCTGGGCGTCGGCGTCAGCCTGGAGGGCGCCCAGCGCGTCGGCCACGTTCTTCAGGGCGTTCAGCACCGTGGAGCGGTACTGCGCCTTGGCCTGGTCGAGCGCCGCCTCGGCCGCCTTCTGCCGGTGTTTCAGGGTCCCGCCCTCGAAGATCGGCTGGGTGATCCCGGCCGACAGGGTCCAGAAGGCGTTGCCGCTGCTGAACAGGCTCTGCAGGTCAGGGCTCGCCCCGCCGCCCACGGCCGACAGGGTGATGTTGGGCAGGCGCGCGGCCACCGCCACGCCGACCGCCGCGCTCGCGGCGTGCACGTTGGCCTCGGCGGCGCGGATGTCCGGCCGCTGGCGCACCAGGGCCGCCGGCAGCGTCAGGGGCAGGGCCTTGGGCAGGGTCAGTCTGTCGAGGTCGACCTCGACCGGCGCCGTGCCGCCCGCCTCGCGGCCGAGCAGGACCTGCAGCGCCGTCCGCTGCTGCCCCAGCGCCTTGACCAGGGGCGGGACCGCCTGCTCGGCCTGGGCCAGGGTGGTTTCGGCGGCGGCCAGGTCGGCCTGGCCCAGGGCTCCGAGCTCGGCCTGGCGGCGGGTGAAGCCGAGGATGTCGCGCAGGGCGCTCGCCTGGGCGCGCGCGGCGTCGAGCTGGCGGCGCAGGGCGGCGTCCTGCACCGCGGCGGCCACCACATTGGCGATCAGCGCCTGGCGCGCCGCCTCGTACTGGAAGCGCTGGGCCTCGGCCTGCGCGGCCGCCTGCTCCACCGCCCGCCGCGCGCCGCCGAACACGTCGAGCCCGTAGGACACCTCCACCTGGGCGGTGTGCAGGCTGTAGAGCGGGCTCTGGGGCTCAGCCAGCACCGGCGACAGGGCGTTGCTCGTGCGGGCGCGCTGGGCCTGGTAGCTGGCGTCGACGCCGGGCAGCAACGCGCCGCGCTGGGCCGCCAGCAACTCGTGCGCCTGGCGCAGGGCCGCGTCGGCGGACTTCAGGTCGGGATTGGCCTTCAGCGCCTCCTCGACCATGGCGTCGAGCTCGGCCGAGCCGAACCCGCGCCACCAGTCCGCCGGAACCGCCGCGCCGGGCGTCAGGGTCTGGCCCGCCGCGGTGGGGGCCGGGCCATAGGCCCTGGCCTGCGGCGGCGCCGGCGCATGGAAGTCGGGCCCGACCGCGCAGCCGGCCAAGGTGAAAGTGGTCACGGCGAAGGTGGCCAGGGCCGAGGCGGTCTGGCCGAGGATCGTGGCGCGCGGCCTCATGCCTCGGCCTCCTCGACGCCGGCGTGGCGCGAGAACAGGTCCACCAGCACCGGCAGCACGATCAGGATCAGCACGGGGGCCAGCAGCATCCCGCTCACCACCACGATCGCCAGGGGCTTTTGCACCTGCGAGCCGATGCCGTTCGACAGGGCCGCGGGCAGCAGGCCCATGCAGGCCGCCACGCAGGTCATCACCACCGGCCTCAGGCAGTCGGTGCACGCCTGGGCCAGGCCCCGGGAGCGCTCGATGCCCTCGTCGATCAGCCGGTTGAAGGCGTTCAGCACGATGATGCCGTCCATCACCGAGATGCCGAACAGCGCCACGAAGCCGATCGCCGCCGAGATGCTGAACGGGGTGCCGGTGAGCCGCAGCCCCAGGATGCCGCCGACCATGGCCATGGGCATGACGCTGGCGGCCAGCAGCATGTCGCGCGCCGAGCCGAAGTTCATGTAGAGCAGCAGCAGGATCAGCCCCAGGCTGATCGGCACCACCACCTCCAGCCGGCCGATGGCGTCCTGCAGGTTGCCGAGCTCGCCGGCCCATTCGATGTGGTAGCCCGGCGGCAGCCTCACGTTGCGCGCCACCCGGCCCTGGGCTTCGGCCACGGCTCCGGCCAGGTCGCGGTCGCGCACCGAGAACTTGATCGGGATGTAGCGTTCCTGCTGCTCGCGGTAGACGAAGGCCGCGCCCGAGGTCAGGCGCACGGACGCCACCTCGCTCAGGGGAACCTGGATCGGATCACCCTTGGGCGAGGCGCCCTGCACGGTGATGCGGCGGATGGCGTCGAGGTCGCCGCGCTCGTCGGGGCGCAGGCGCACCACGATCGGGAAGTTGCGGTCGCTGGCCGCCGGGTAGAGGGCGCCGGCGTCCTCGCCGCCGATGGCCGCCTGCACCACGCCGTTGATGTCTCCCGGCGTCAGGCCGTAGACTGCGGCCCGCTCGCGGTCCACGTCGATGCGCACCGTGGGCTGGCCGAGCGAGCGGAACACCCCCAGGTCGGTGATGCCGGGGGTCTTGGCCATCTGCGCCTCGATCCTGCCGGCGGTCTGCTCGAGCAGCCTCAGGTCCGGCCCGAACAGCTTGACCGAGTTCTCGCCCTTCACCCCGGAGGCGGCCTCCTCGACGTTGTCCTGGATGTACTGGGAGAAGTTGAAGTCCACGCCCGGGAATTGGCTCTGCAGCGCGGCGTTGATCTGCTGGGTCAGCTTGTCCTTGGTCAGCCCATGCGGCCATTGCGACTGCGGCTTCAGGGGCGTGAAGAACTCGGCGTTGAAGAAGCCGGTGGCGTCGGTGCCGTCGTCGGGCCGCCCGTGCTGGGACACCACCGTCACCACCTCGGGGAAGCTCTTGATCACCCGCCGCATGCGGTTGACGTAGCCGTTGCCCTCGGCCAGCGAGATCGAGGCCGGCATGGTCGCGCGGATCCAGAAGTTGCCTTCCTCCAGGTGCGGCAGGAACTCCATGCCCAGGGTGCGCGCCAGGATCAGCGCCACCACCCCCAGCGCCGTCGCCCCGCCCAGCACCAGGGCGCGGCGGTCGTGCGCGAAGCGGGCGGCGGGCGCGTAGACCCGGCGCAGCTGGCGCACGACCCAGGTCTCCTCCTCGCTCACCTGGTCGGGCAGCAGCAGGCTCGACAGGGCGGGCGTGACGGTGAAGGTGGCGATCAGGCCGCCGAGGATGGCGTAGGCGTAGGTCTTGGCCATCGGGCCGAAGATGTGGCCCTCCACCCCGGTCAGGGTGAACAGCGGGATGAAGCTGGCGATGATGATGGCGGCGGCGAAGAAGATCGCCTGGTTCACCTCGCCCGCCGCGCCCAGGATGGTGGTGGTCTTGGAGCCGCGCCTCGCCTCGCCGTGCCGGTGCTCGGCCAGGCGGCGGTAGATGTTCTCCATCATGATCACGGTGGCGTCGACGATCAGGCCGAAGTCCAGCGCCCCCACCGACAGCAGGTTCGCCGACTCCCCGCGGATGGTCATGATCAGCACGGCGAAGCACAGGGCGAAGGGGATCGTCGCCGAGACGATCAGGGCGCTCCTGAGGTTGCCGAGGAAGGCCCACTGCACCAGGAAGATCAGCACCACGCCGAACACCAGGTTGTGCAGCACCGTGCCGGTGGTCAGGGCGATCAGGTCGCTGCGGTCGTAGATGCGCTCGATGCGCACGCCCAGCGGCAGGATTCCGCTGTCGTTGATCCGCTTCACCTCGGCCTGCACCGCCCTGATGGTAGGCATGCTCTTCTCGCCCCGGTGCATCAGCACGATGCCCTGGACGATGTCGTCGCTGTCGTCCTGGCCGGCGATGCCCAGGCGCGGGCGGAAGCCCACCTTGACCTCGGCCACGTCGCGGACGAACACCGGCTGGCCGTGGTTCGGCGAGATCATCACCTGGCCGACCTGCTCGGGGGTCTGGATCAGGCCCACGCCGCGCACGATCGCCGACTGCGGCCCGAAATCGACCGTCTGGCCGCCGACGTTGAGATTGCTCTTGTTCAGGGCGTCCAGCACCGCCTGCAGGCTGAGGCCGTGGGCCAGCAGGCGCTCGTTGTCGACCACCACGTCATAGGTCTTGGTCTTGCCGCCCCAGCCGGTGACGTCGATCACCCCCGGCACGGCCTTGAAGCGCCGCTGCAGCACCCAGTCCTGCAGAGTCTTCAGGTCGGTCAGGGAATAGCCGGGCGGGCCGACCACGCGGTAGCGGTAGATCTCGCCGATCGGGCTGGTGGGCGAGACGGCCGGCTGGGCGCCGCCGGGCAGGCCGCTCAGCTGGGCCAGGCGATTGATCACCTGCTGCTGGGCTTCCTCGTGGGTGAAGTCGTAGGTGAACTGGATCTTCACGTCTGACAGGCCGAACAGCGACACCGAGCGCACGCTGGTGACGTGCGGCACGCCCGACATCTGCACCTCGACCGGGATCGACACGTTGCGTTCGATCTCCTCGGCCGAGAAGCCGGGCAGCTGGGTCACCACCTCAACCATCGGCGGCACGGGATCGGGATAAGCCTCGATGTTCAGCCGGGCGAAGGCCGCCCCCCCGGCAAACAGCAGCACGACCAGCAGCAGCACGGTCAGCGCGCGATGGCGCAGGGCGAAGGCGACGATGCGGTTCATGGCTGCCTCCGCCCGGTCAGTCCGGCTGGCCGGCCTGATCGACGAACAGCGCTCCCTTGGCCACGACCCGGTCGCCGGGCCTCAGGCCCTGGGTGATCTGCACCATGCCGTCCTGCACCACGCCCACCGTCACCGGGCGGATGCGCAGCGATCCGTCGGCCTCCACCGTCCACACCCGCGCAGTGTCGCCCTCGCGGATGACGGCGGCCTCGGGCGCGGCGGCGCTGCGGCCGAGCGCGCCGGAATCGATGCGGAAGCGGGCAGACATCTCGGGCTTCAGCGCGCCGTCGGCGTTGGCGATCACAGCCCGCACCGCCAGCCGATGGGTGTCGGGGTCGAGCGCCGGGGCGACGTAGCTGACTTTGGCGCGGAACACCCGGCCCGGATAGGCGGGGGTGGTCACGGCGACCTCGGCGCCCGGCCGCACCTTACCGGCGCTGGTCTCGGGAAGCTGGGCGGTCAGCCAGACGCTCGACAGGTCGCTGACCGAGAACAGGGCGTCGCCGCCCGCGGCGATCGACTGGCCGGGGCCCAGCGCGCGGCGCGTCACCACCCCATCGACGGGGGCGTAGACCACCGCCCGGGCGGCCACGGCGCGCGACGCCGGCGCCTTCTCCAGGGCCGCCACGTCGGCCTCGCTCTGGCCGAGCGCCAGCAGCCGGCTCCGGGCCGAGCCGAGGGCGGCCTCGGCCGCACGGACCTGGCCGTCGGCGGCGATCGCCGCGTTCTGGGCCTCGCGCCAGTCCTTCAGGGCCCCGCCGGCGCTACGGTAGAGGTCGCCCTGCCGCTGCTCGGTCTCGTGCGCCAGCCGGGCCTGGGCCTGGGCGGTGGCCAGGGCGCCGATCGCGCTCGCCAGGTCGGCCCGGCCCTGCACCGCCTCGGTGGCGGCCACGGCGAACAGGGGCGTGCGGCGCGTCACCTTCTGGCCCGGCTCGGCCAGCACCTGGATCACCTGGCCGGTGAACGGCGACACCACCGGCGTGGTGCGGTCCCCGTTGGGCTCGATGCGGCCCTCGGCGGTCTCGACCTGGTCGAACACCCGCGTCTCGACCGGGGCCACGGTCAGGGACTTCATCTGGTCGGCGGTGGGCCTGAACACCCCGGTCTGCGCCGCGGGCGGCGCGGCGGCAGGCCTCGACCGTCCGGCGGCGAGCAGGTTCACCGCGCCGGCCGCGGCGACGGTGGCCCCGGCGACACACAGAATCACGAGGCGCTGACGGCTGTTCTGACGTGGACGGGAAGTCGGCAGGATCGGACGCGCTCTGGCCGCAGGAATGACGGGGGGATGGCCAGCCGAATAGGTGAGGCGACTTACGTGACGCTTACCCAGCGCCCTTCGGGGGAAAGCCTCACCGGTCCTGGTCCGCGACGAACTTGTCCAACTCGCCATAGCTCAACGAGCCCTGGAACAGCAGGTCGCCGACGATCATGCCCGGCGTTCCCTTCAGCCCCAGGGCGGCCGCTTCGGAGCGGTTGCGGGCGATCAGGGCGTCGATTTCGGCTTGGTGGGCCTTCAGGTCCCGGTCCATCTGGGCGAGGTCGACATGGGCGGTTTTGAGCGCGCCGCGCACGTCCGCGATGCTGGTCAGCTTCTGATGGGTCGAGATCATCGCCCGGTAGGCGGGAATGTATTTGCCCTGCCAGTTGCAGGCGATCGCCGCGTGGGCGGCGTAGTCGGACACCGGCCCGAAGATCGGCAGCTCCTTGTAGAGCACGCGCACGCGCGGGTTGGCCTCGGTCAGCTTGACCAGGTCCGGAGCCATGATCCTGCAGTAGGGGCAGTTGTAGTCCATGAACACGACGACGGTGACCGGCGCATGGGCGTCGCCCATGAAGGCGACCCCGGGCTTGGCCAGGATGATGGCCATGCCGCCCGGCGACACCCGGCCGATCTGGGCCCGCGCCGGCGCGACCATCAGCAGCAGGCCAAGGACGCCGGCCGCGAGGCCCGCGCCGATCCGCTTGAATGTCCTGGCGATCATCGCCGCGCGTCGTTGGACCATGACCCCGACGCTAAGCGTCCGGCCGGCGGTTGAACACCCGCTTCGTCGCTTGCGTGGAATAGATCGGCGTCGCGGCCTTGGAAATATTACACGATCGCAACATCCCACATGTTGAGAATGCAATCTTATTTCGCTTGACTGTGGAGCGCTGGTTCCAAAAGGATGAGGCCAACTAAAAAGGGCGCGCGAAGCGTCCGCAATCGCGTGGCGGAGGAAACCATGGCCTTGTCCAGAACACTGATGTCCCTCTGTGGCTTGGTGGTCGCCGCCCTGGCCCAGCCGGTCCTGGCCCAGCCCGCCCCGGCGCAGCCCCAGGCGGCCGCCGCGCCCCCGATCGCCACCGCGACCCAGACCTGGTTCAAGGGCCTTCCCGCCAGCGACTCGCTGGGCGCCGACGACATCTGGCTCAACCCCACCTTCCGCGGCGGGGTCGTCAACGGCGGGGCCAGCGCGCACAGCAACTGGTGAAGCGAACTGGCGGCGCTGGACAGCGTCAACCATCGCCTCTTCGTCGGATCTTCGAGCGCGGGCATCGCGGTGTTCCAGCTCGACCAGGGCGGCAAGCCCACCAAGTCCACCGCCGACTATGTGATCGGCGAGCCCAGCCTCTATGGCCGCAAGAGCGGGCCTGAGGAAACCACGCGCTCCACCGGCTCGCGCCTGGGCGGCTACGCCTTCGACGAAGTGAACCAGCGCATGTTCGTGCGCGACATCGCCGTCAACGCCTGGGCCCCCCATGGCCGGGTGCTGGTCTATGACGTGCGTCCCGACCACATGAAGGATGGCATGGAGGCGGTGGCCGTGCTCGGCCAGACCAGCTTCACCTCCTACAAGATCGGCGGCATCGGCCAGGATTCCCTGGGGTCGATCGACGAACCCGCGATGGATTCCAAGAACCAGCGGCTGTTCATCATCGACCGCAAGAACAACCGGATCATGGTGTGGGACGTGGAGCCCAGCCGCCTGACCGCGACCCCGCTGGCCATGGCCGTGCTGGGCCAGCAGGACTTCAATTCCGGCAAGCCGGGCTCGGGCCCGGCGGGCCTTAGCCGCCCCTCCGGCATCGTCTACGACAAGAAGAACGACCGCCTGTTCGTCACCGACGCCGGCAACAACCGCGTGGTGGTCTACGACGTGCGTCCGGGCCAGTTGAAGACCGGCATGGCGGCCACGGCCGTGATCGGTCAGCCCGACTTCACCACCAAGGAAGCGGGCCTGAGCGCCACCCAGCTGAGCCGCCCCGCCCGGATCGAATACGAAGACAAGTTCCAGCGCCTGTTCGTCACCGACACCGGCAACCGGCGGATGATGATCTTCAACGTCGCCCCCGCGGGGCTCAAGAACGGCGCCGCCGCGGCCAATGTGCTCGGCCAGCCGGACTTCACCACCCGCGCCGAGCGCGCCAGCCCCAAGAAGTGGGTCCCGGGCGAGACCGAGATCGACCAGGACCGCGAACGCCTGTTCACCTCCGAAGACGGCGGCAACCGGATGCTGGTGTTCGACATCCGTCCCGGCAAGTTCCAGAACAACGCCGACGCCACCAACCTGATGTGGAAGAGCCAGTGGGATCAGACCGACGACCAGAATGTCGCGGACCTGAACCAGGTCGACGAAGTGCGTGGCCGCCCGCTGCTGGACGACAAGAACGACATCCTCTACGCCGCCGGCGGCTATGAGGGGCGCAACGGGGTGTCGATGCGCGATGTGGCGCCGGCGCAGCTGCAGCCCACCGGCCAGCCCGCCTTCGCCCTGCTCGGCCAGTACGATTGGAACGGCAAGCCCGACTACACCGCCCGCGCCGCCAACGGCCGGGGCACGCCGCGTGACTTCTATCCGCGGGGCATCGCGGTCGACACCGTCGACCACCGGCTGTTCATCAACGACCAGTACATGCAGCGGGTCCTGGTGTTCGACCTGGACGACGAGAACCGCATCCTGAACCGCGACGCCTCGATCGTGCTCGGCCAGCCCGACGCCTATACCGGCGCGCTGCACGATCCGGCGGCCAACACCATGCACGTGCCGCTGAACCTGGCCTATGACCCGATCGACAAGCACCTGTTCGTCGCCGACGGCCGGTTCAATCGCGTGCTGGTGTTCGACGCCCGTCCCGGGGTGCTGAAGACCTTCGACAACGCCATCGCGGTGATCGGCCAGAAGGACTTCACCGCGGTCGAACGGACCGTCGGCCCCGCCGCGATCAACATGGGTGTGTCGGACGGCAACGGCATCACCTCCACCAGCCCCAGCCCGCTGGGCTTCTCGGTGGACGTCAAGAACCGCCGCCTGTTCTTCTCCGACGGCACCAACAACCGCGTGCTGGTCTACGACATCGGCGCCGGCCACATCAAAACCGGGATGTCCGCATCCGCCGTGATCGGCCAGCCGGACATGCAGAGCAACAAGTCGCGCACCGACGACCAGGGCTTCAACGTGCCCAATGAGCTGGCCTTCGACGCCGACCACAACCGGCTGTTCGTCATCGACGGTGGCAACAACCGCCTGCTGGTGTTCAAGGCCGGCCCCGGCGACATCCATCCGGGCATGAAGGCCACCGCCGTCCTCGGCCAGATGGACTTCAAGGGTTCGAGCGAGGCCGTCCGCCTCGACACCACCGTGGTCGACGAACAGACCGGGCGGCGCCGGTTCCGCAACCCCAACGGGGTCGCCTACGATCCGGTCAGGCAGAACCTCTATGTCAACGACAAGGGCAACGACCGCATCCTGGTGTTCGACGTGGCGCCGGACAAGCTGACCTCGGGCATGGCCGCCATCGGCGTGCTCGGCCAGAAGGACTTCGTCTCGCGCATCGGCGGCTATGCCGAAGAGGAGGAACTGCAGGACCCCCGTCAGATCGATTTCGACGCGGACAACCAGCGGCTCTACGTCACCGACTCCTTCTTCGCCCGGCTGATGATCTTCGACATGCCGCGGTCCGACCGCCCCGTCGATCTGCCGCCTTTCGCCACCCGCGCCTACAGCACCACCGACCCGTGGAACGGCCGTCCGGAAGGGCCCGGCAAGGATGTCCGCGCCGTGTGGCAGGGCTCCCTGGCCAACCCCGCCGGCGCGCCCGGCGCCCTTTTGACCTACGACCACACCGCCGTGCAGCTGGATCCCAAGTCCCTGCGCCGCAGCCGCCTCCTCATCAGCGAGACCAGCCTGCAGGCCCCCGATCCGGCCAAGACCAAGCTGTTCGCGGTCGACGAGGGCAAGGCCGGCTCCAGCCAGATCGTGGTCGGCAACGCCGCGGCCGCGCCCGCCAGGCTGCAGTTCAAGCTGCGGCTCGCCGGCGGCCAGAGCCTGGACCGCGAGCGGACGCTGAAGCCCGGCGGCGAGCTGATCGCCTCGGTGGCCGACCTGTTCGGCGCCGGGGTCGAGGGGCAGGGGACCCTGCGCCTGACCAGCAATGTCGAGGTGACGGCCTTCATGCTGCACCAGACCCCGACCACCCGGAACGAGCAGCTGCTGACGGCGGTGCCGAGCGAACCGGTGGCCAAGTCGGCCGAGCCGATCACCCTCGCCAACCTCGAGTGGGGCGGAGGCTATCAGACCGAACTCACCCTGACCAACCCCCACGCCGCGGCGATCCAGGGCAAGGTGATGTTCTTCGGCCGCGACGGCGCCCCGGCGGACGTCGGCGACGGGACCAATGCGGTCGCCTACAAGATCGCTCCGGACGGCGTCTTCCACTGGAAGAAAGCCTCCGCCGACGCCCTCGCCGGCGAGGTCTATGCGGTGGTCCAGGCCGACGGCGCCGAAGCGCCCTCGGGCGCGGCGACCGTGAGCCTGTGGAACAAGGCCCTGCTGCTGAACCAGCGCACCACGCCGGTGCGCGCGGCGGTCAACCGGGCCTGGATCCCGGTCGACACCAACGCCTCGATCATCCGCAGCGGCGAGTCGGAGATGTCGTTCGCCTTCGCCAATCCTTCGGATCGGATCCCGGCGGAGCTACGCATGGTGCTGTTCGACGCCTCGGGCAAGGAGAAGGGCCGCTATGTCCAGATCCTGCCGCCGCACACCCAGCGCAGCTGGACCCTGGGCGAGCTGTTCAACGTCAGCAAGTTCGAGGGCTCCCTGCGGCTGTGGAGCGATACGGCGGTGGCGGTCAGCGCGAAGCGGACCACCAAGTCGATCCGCGGCGAGCCGGTCGAAACCGAGGTCGACTTCTTCAACGAGGACGCCCTGCGCACCCGGCATGCGGTGCAGACGCCCGGGATCATGGATGGCGAGGGCCTGGCCACCCAGGTGCTGTTCGCCAATCCCAACGAGACGCCTTCCAAGCAGACCTGGAAGTTCGCCTCGCCCGACGGCGCCCCCACCGAAGTGGTCATGCGCTGATCCGGACAGGGCCTGGCGCGGGGTGCGGGGGGGGGGGGGCGGTTGCCGGACGCCGGCCTTGCGCCTAGACCGCCGGGGACGGACGATGGCTCAGGCGGAGTGACGTGATGCCCGGTGTGAAGCGCCTTCTTGCCGCCCTGGCCTGCGCCTCGGCAATCTGCGCGCCCTTGGCGGCCATGGCCCAGGAAGACCATCCGTTGTCGCTCGGCCATGTGGAGTTCGTGTCCTCGGCGAGCGGCCAGGCGCAGAGCGACTTCATCAACGGCCTCCTGGCCCTGCACAGCGTCTGGTACGACAAGGCGCGGGAGTACTTCGTCCAGGCGGAGAAGGACGACCCCAGCTTCGGCATGGCCTACTGGGGCGAGGCCATGACCTACGACAACGCCTTCCAGGTCGAGCCCGACCTCGAGGGGCAGGAGCGGCAGGGGGTCATGGCGGTGACCCGGCTGAACCAGCTGGACGGCGCCGGCAAGCTGCGCTGGAACCCCCTGGAGAAAGGCTTCGCCGAGGCGGTCAAGGTGCGCTTCCAGGCCAACGAAGACCTGGACACCCGCCGCGACGGCTATGCCGCCGCCATGGCCGAGCTGTCGGCCAAGTACCCCAACGACGACGAGGTGACCACCTTCACCGCCCTGGCGGTGATGGCCCTGTCGCGCTTCGACAACAACGACGCGCGCGACGTGGTGTCAGTGGCGGCGCGGCTGGAGGAGGTGTTCCAGCACAACCCGCATCATCCCGGAGCGCTGCTCTACCTGATCCAGCTCTACGCCACCCCGACCTTCGCCCTGATGGGCAAGCGCCAGGCGGTCATCTACGCCCAGATCGCGCCGCCGGACGTGCACGCCCTGCACATGCCCAGCCACATCTTCCGCATCCTCAACATGTGGCCCGAGGTGGAGCGGTCCAACCAGGACGCCTGGCGCGTGGCCGTGGAGCGCCAGCAGAAGGCGGGCGGCCCGTTCCGCACCCGCGACATCCACGCCCTCACCTGGCTGATCGACGCGGAGCTCAACCTTGGCCGGTTCGAGGACGCGCGCAAAACCATCGCCGGGCTCGACGCCCTGGCCGCCGCCAACAAGGGGCCCGACTGGGATCAGTTCAGACAGGTCGTGACCGTCCTGAAGGGCAACTATAGTCAGACGGCGCCCAAGCCTCAGTAAGGTCCCACCTCTTGGCCAGACCCTCTCCTCCATCGGCTTCGCAGACCCTCGACGCCCAGGCCGCCAACGCCCGCGCCCTGATCCCGTCGGTGGACCAGACCCTGCGCCTGCCCGAGGTCTCGGCCCTGATCGACGCCCATGGGCGCGCCCTGGTCACCGACGCCGTGCGGTCGGTGCAGGCTCGCATGCGCACCGCCGTTCCTCAGAGTCCCTGTGATCCCGCAGCCATGGTCACCGCCATCGCCGCGGCGGTGAACGCAGCAGCGGGGCCGTCGCTGACGCCGGTGTTCAACCTCACCGGCACGGTGCTGCACACCAACCTCGGCCGCGCCAGCCTGCCCCAGGAAGCCATCGACGCCATGATCCTGGCCGCGTCGGGCCCGACCAATCTCGAGTTCGACCTGGAAACCGGCGAGCGCGGCGACCGCGACGTGCATGTCGAACACTGGATCACCCGCCTGACCGGGGCCGAGGCGGCCACGGTGGTCAACAACAATGCGGCGGCGGTGCTGCTGCTGCTCAACACCCTGGCGGCCGGCAGGCAGGTGCCGGTCTCGCGCGGCGAGCTGATCGAGATCGGCGGCTCGTTCCGCATCCCGGACATCATGGCCCGCGCCGGCTGCCGGCTGGTGGAGGTCGGCGCCACCAACCGCACCCACCGGCGCGACTATGTCTCGGCCATCGGCCCCGACACGGCGCTGCTGATGAAGGTCCACTGCTCCAACTATGAGATCCAGGGCTTCGTCCATGCGGTCGGCGAGGCGGAGCTGGCCGAAGTGGCCAAGGCCCACGGCCTGCCGTTCGCCGTCGACCTCGGCAGCGGGACCCTGGTCGACCTGGAGCGCTACGGCCTGCCGCGCGAGCCGACGCCGGGCGAGATGGTGGCCAAGGGCGCCGACCTCGTCACCTTCAGCGGCGACAAGTTGCTGGGCGGGCCTCAGGCCGGGATCATCGCCGGCCGCGCCGACCTGATCGCCCGCATCAAGCAGAACCCGATGAAGCGGGCCATGCGCCTGGACAAGGTGACGATCGCCGCCCTGGCCGCCGTGTTGAAGCTCTACGCCGATCCCGACCGCCTGGCGCGGCGCCTGCCGACCCTGCGCCTTTTGACCCGGGGGACCGACGACATCCACGCCAGCGCCCTGCGCCTGCAGCCGGCGGTCCAGGCGGTCTTGGTTGGCCGGGCCGAGGTCACGGTGGGCGACTGCGACAGCCAGATCGGCAGCGGCTCCCTGCCGACCAAGATCGTGCCCAGCGCCGGCCTGTCGATCCGCCCGGCCGCCGCCAAGGGTTCGGGGGCCGCCCTGGAGGCCCTGCAGGCGGCCTTCCGCGCCCTGCCCACGCCGGTGATCGGCCGCATCCACGACGCCGCCTTCTGGCTCGACCTGCGCTGTCTGGAAGACGAGGACGGCTTCGTCGCCCAGCTGGACCGCCTGGCGGACGGGGCGGGCGCGCCGCCGTGATCGTCGCGACCGCGGGGCATGTGGATCATGGCAAGACCTCCCTCATCAAACGCCTGACCGGCGTCGACACCGACCGCCTGGCCGAGGAGAAGGCCCGGGGCATGACCATCGACCTCGGGTTCGCCTACACGCCCCTGGCCAGCGGCAAGGTGCTGGGTTTCGTTGACGTGCCCGGTCACGAGCGCTTCGTCACCAACATGCTGGCCGGAGTGGGGGCCATCGACCACGTCCTGCTGGTGGTGGCCGCCGACGACGGACCCATGCCCCAGACCGAAGAGCACCTGGGCATCCTGGACCTGCTCGGCATCCCAGCGGGCGTCATCGTCATCACCAAGACCGACCGGGTGTCTCCCGAGCGCCTCGCCGAGACCCGCGCGCTCGTCGCCGCCCGCGTGCGCGGGACCTTCCTGCAGGACGCCGAGGTGTTCTGTGTGTCCAACATCACGGGGGCGGGGGTGGACGCCCTGCGCGACCATCTTCACGCGCTGGCCGAGGCCGCCCAACGGACGCGCAGCCGCGGGACCTTCCGGCTGGCCGTCGACCGGCGTTTCACCATCGACGGCGCGGGCCTGGTCGTGACCGGATCGGTCCTGTCCGGGGCCGTCGCCATCGGCGACCAGCTCGTGCTGTCGCCCGCGGGCCTGCCGGTGCGGGTGCGCGGCCTGCACGCCCAGAACCGCCCCGCGAAACTCGGCGGGGTCGGCGAACGCCTGGCCCTGAACCTGACGGGGATGGACCTGAAGAAGGGCGCGGTGTCCCGGGGCGACTGGATCGTCGGGCGCGAGGCGCACAACCCCTCGATCCGCCTGGACGCCCGCATCCGCGTGCTGGCCGGCGAAGACCGCCCGCTGCGTCACCGTCAGCCGGTCCACCTGCACATTGGCGCCGCCGACGTCACCGGCCGGGTCGCGGTGCTTCAGGGCCGCGCCATCGAGCCGGGCGCCGAGGCCTTGGTGCAGATCGTGCTGGACCGCCCGGTGATCGCCGCCCACGGCGACCGCTTCGTGCTGCGCGACCAGTCGGCGCAGCGGACCCTGGCCGGAGGCGTGGTGATCGAGCCCTTCGGCGCAGAACGCGGTCGCTCGCGGCCGGAGCGGATCGCCCTGCTGCAGGCGCTCGACGGCCACGGCGCCGGGGCGGCCCTGACCCAGGCCCTGGCGGTGACGGAGGGCGGCATCGACGCGGCCTGGTTCGCCGCCGCCCTGAACCTGACGCCGGCCGAGGCCGACGCCCTGTGGGCCCGCGCCGATCTGGTCCGGGTCGGCGGCGGCGCGGAAACCTTCGTGGTGACCCGCGCCCAGTGGGACGCGCTCAAGCGGCAGGCGGCCGACGCGGTGGCCGCCTGGCACGAGGCCCGCCCGGACAGTCCTGCCGCTACGTCCTCGGACGTCCGCAGATCCCTGGGCCGCTGGATGCGGCCTCAGATCCTGTCGGCGGCCCTGGCCAGCCTGGTGGAGGACCGTGAGCTCAGGCGCGAGGGCCAGGGCTATGCCCGGCCCGATCACCGGGTGGCGCGTCCGGCCGAACGGGACGCCCTGGAGCGCCGTATCCTGCCGCTGCTGGACACCCCCGGCGCCCCGCCCAACGCCAATGAGATCGCCGACAAGCTGGGCCTGGCTCCGCGCCAGGTGCGGGGCTGCCTGGTCGCCGCCGCCCGCCGCGGCGCGGTGCGCCAGATCTCGGAAACCCGCTTCTTCCTGCCCCAGGCGGTCGCGCAGCTGGCCCGCGCCGCCGAGGCCCTGTCCGCCGCGCGGCCGGGCGGCTGGTTCAGGGTCACCGACTTTCGCGACCACACCGGCATCGGCCGCAACCCGGGCATCGAGCTGCTCGAATATTTCGACCACCGCGGCTTCACCCTGCGGGTCGAGCACGATCGCCGCACGGTCGGCTCCGCGGCCGCATTTGATGTCTGACGGCGTCATGATATCCCGGATGGCGGAGGGGTATCGTTGCCCGGTGGGACGCACGGACTTCAAATCCGATGAAGCGCGCGAGGCGTGCTTGGTGGGTTCGACTCCCACCCCTTCCGCCACCGTCCGCGCGACCAAAGCCCCAGGAGGACGAGCCGCCTTGGAAGACACCGCCCCCACGGTCGCCAGCCTGCACGACCTCTATTCGCGGCCCGGTTTCCTCCTGCGCCGCGGCCACCAGATCGCGGTCGCCATCTTCCTGGAGGAGACCCACGAACTGGACGTGACGAGCACCCAGTACGGGGCGCTCTACATCATCCAGCGCGTGCCGCGCCTGGATCAGATCGGCCTGGCGCGCCTGCTCGGCATCGACCGCTCCACCAGCGCCCTGGTGCTGACCAAGCTGGAGGCCAGCGGCTGGATCACGCGGCAGACCGACGCCGTCGACCGCCGTCGCAAGGTGCTGGTGCTGACGCCCGAAGGCGCCCAGGTGCTGGAGCAGCTGACGGCCCCCGCCCAGCGCATCCGCGACCGGCTGCTGGAAGCCTTCACCCCCGACGAGCAGACCCAGTTCCTGGGCCTGATGTCCAGGTTCGTGGACGCCTTCAACGGCCAGATTCGCACCCCGATCATGCCGCCCGAAGGCGCGTGAGCGCCTACCCGGGGATGTCGATCACGCCCACTCTGTTCTCGATCGCGGGCGGGACATAGGTCTGCGCCACGATGTCGGCTCCCGGCAGATAGGCGCGCAGGATCACCATGAAGGGCTTGTTCGCCGGAGCCGGCAGCCAGTTGGCCCGCCGCGCCTCGCCAGGATCGGCCCGCGAGATCCAGACCTCCAAGCCCCCATCGGCGTCCTAGACGAGCCCCGGCGTGCGATCGCCGAGGGTGTAGCGGCCGATCGGGTTGTCGGGTGATGCAGGACCCGACCCTCGAAACGACGGAACGCCGCGTCGCCGCCCTGGTCCGCGCGGTTGCTGTCACCTATGGCCGGCGCCATGAGGCGCATCGGTTGGTCATGGCCCATTCGCTGACCCGCGGCGGCAATCGGCTGGCGCCGTTCTTCTCCCGCCTGCGCACGCACCTTTCCAGCGACCGGAGCTCAGGTGCGATCCGCGCCGCGCTCGATCCCGCGGACGCCTTCGTCCTCGCCCACGCCCTTCTACGGCGTGCTGCGCGCCATGATCAGCGACCATGACAGCGCCCCGGTTCAAGCGGATATCGAGCGGCGTTGACGCGCCTGGTCATGCGTTTTCTGGCCTGACAAGGACCAGAAACCCTGTCTGACGCCGTGGCGGCGCAGACCGCAACCTTGCCTCTTGCCCGCATTCCGGCGCCCCCGTCGGCCTGCCTTCCGGAATGTCCGAGTTCTGGAGCAAGCCCAAGGTCCGTTGCAGGCGCTGCCTGGCCTCAAACCACGCCAGTCACCGTTTACGCATCCGGCATGGTGTTCAGCGGCCAAACCTCAACCACGCCTTGAGCGACCGCGCAGGGACTTTCGGCCGCGACCTTGATCGCCGCGGCGAGATCGGGCGCCTCGATGAGGGCGAAGCCAGCGATCGGCAGGCCGGCGGAGAGATAGGGCCCCTCCGTCACCTCGACCTTGGCTGCATTGTGATTGCGGACTTGCACCGGCTTGCCGGCGACGCCCATCACGTCGCCGAGTCGCAGACGCTCAGTGTCATGCGCATGGGCGGTTTCGCGGACGGCCTTGTCCGTGCGGTCGTAGCCGTTTCGGTCCCCGTACCCGATCGTGATGAACTTTCCCATACGGCCCCAACGCCCCTGGCCACGTCCGGTTCAGACGGTCGGCCGCCGGACGCCTGCGGTCTCAGCCGAATGGCCGCTATCCGGAGCGGTTGCAATGTGCCCTCCTGGCGCTGCCCGGCCCAGCCGAGCAACCAAGGCTCCCGCCGCCTCTTACGCCTGTGCCGAAGAAAGGTCCCAAGATCGCCGAGCGCACCCGACACCTCGTCGATGTTCAGGGCGAAGCGGCGAGGCCAAACGGTGATCGCCTGCCCCGCGTCCGCAATGGACTGGACACCGGAGGCCATGGCGTCAATGGCCGCCGGCGGCCTGTTCCCTCATCGCCCAGGACACGAAGCCGTCGCGGTTGGGCATCTTCACCTGTGGCAAGCTCTTGGCGTCCAAGACGGCGTCCCTGGGCACGATGCCATCGACCGAGAGCAGATAGGCCGTCAGCGCATAGGTCTCGTCGTTGGTCAGCGACTGGGGCGCGGTGATCGGCATAGCCCGGCGGATATAGTCGAACACGGTGGTGGCGTAGGGCCAGAAGCTGGCGACGGTCTTGATCGGCTTGGGCGTGGCCAGGGATCCGATGCCGCCCGTCAGGCGATCGTTCGGACCGCCCACGCCAGCGGCCCCGTGGCAGGATTGGCACTTGGCGGTGAAGACCGCCGCGCCTTGCGCGACAGAACCCGAACCACCCGGCAGCCCGTTCCCATCGGGCGGTATGCTGATGTCGATGTCTGCCAAGTGCTGGGCGCTGGGTGTTTGGCCTAGGTTGGGGCTGGGAATGCCGCCGGCCCAGGCTGCAGAGACGAGCGCGGCCGCAAGCGCCATGGAGGCGATGAGCGCGCTACGCATAGGCATGGCTGACTTGGCCTGACGCCTGCACCTGCCAGGCGGTGATGCCATTGAAGTGGTAGGTCTGGCCTGGCGCATATCGCGCCAGCCATTGGGCCCGGGTCGGTTGGCGCTCGCCCTTCTCGTCCGTCGCCCGGCTGAGCAGGAGGGCCGGCTCGCCGCTCCACATCCACGGCAGGCGAAAGCGGGACAGCGCCCTGGGCAAGATGGTTTCGCCCAGCGCCGCCTGGGCCCAACTCTTGCCGCCGTCCGCCGACACCTCGACCTTGGCGATGCGCCCGCCGCCCGACCAGGCCAGCCCGCTGATCTCGTAGACGCCCGGTCCCTGCATCGTCAGGCCGAAAGAGGGGCGGGTGATCACCGATTTGACGCCCATCTGAAGCATGAACTCACGCGCCTTCCCGTCCGGCATCAGCTCGGTGTAGCGGGACGTCTCGTCCTTGGTGAACATCGGCGTCTGGATCAGCTTCAGCCGCCGCAACCATTTGACATTGGTGTTGCCCTGGAAGCCTGGCAACAGCAGGCGCATGGGGAAGCCCTGCTCGGGACGGATCGCCTCGCCGTTCTGATAGAGGGCGATCATGGCATCCTGCATCGCCTTCCACAGCGGAACGCTGCGGCTCATGCCGGCGGCATCCGCGCCTTCGGCGAGAATCCACTTGGCGCGCGGGTCGACGCCGGCTTCCTGCAGCAGAATGGCCAGCGGCACGCCGGTCCATTCAGACCCAGACAGCAGGCCGTGGATGACGCCTGCCGTGACTTGCGCCGGCTGTGGCGCGGTCAGGCCGCCACTGTTGCCTGCGCATTCCACAAAGCGGATGTGGCTCTCCATCGGATAGCGCATCAGCGTGTCGAGGCTGAAGGTCAGGGGTCGCTTCACAAGGCCATAGATCGTCAGCGTGTGTTTATCCGGAGCAATGTCCGGCACCCCGTTGTGATGGCGCTCGAAGTGAAGGCCAGCGGCAGTCAGCGTGCCTTCCATCTGCTCGAGCGGCGTGCGTGAAACCCCAGTTCCTGTGCGCCCAGGCGCGGCCTGGATCACCCGTTTCACGCCCGCCCGCCAATGCGAAGGGACGCCATAGGCCGAGAACGGCGCACCGGGCGTCGTCATGGTCGGCGGCGAGACGGCGCCGATGCTCTGGCTGCCGACGGTTTGGGCCTGTACCGCCTTGGCCGCGCCCAAGGCGAGCAGACCGCCGCTCAGAAGGGTCCGCCGATGCAGAAGGCCGCCGCCCGCTGCGAGGTCTTCTGACGTCAGGCTCGCCGACTCCATGGTGCACTCCCGAGACTCTTCACCCACACGCTCAACCGCCCTTACGCGATCAACCATGACGGGCGCGGCGCAGGCGGTCGCTGGTGGCGATCATTGAGAGGCGCGACGGCGGCAGGGTCAATTGCTCCCGCCGTATACAGCGCTTCCGCAAAGCTTGCGTCCGCCTGCCGAGCTCTCCATCAGATGGCGTATTGGGTCCCTGGTCTCAGGCCCCACGAGTGAACCGGGGCGCCGTCGAACGTCGGGTTACGGGATGAGGCCCGACGTCCGTTTCGGCGAAAAGCGAACCTGCTACGCACCGCTTTCGATTTGCCAAGATAGCCTGAGGGAGAGCGCGGCGAGAACGAGCTCCACCGTCGCGGCGAACCACAGTGATTGCAGCCCCAGGTAGGGATAGGCGAGTGCGCCAACGAGAGCGCCGCTGACCAGTCCGAGCCAAAGCAAAAGATGAGGAAGCCAGGACAACCGGTCGCTATTTCCCATGAGCGCCGCGGCCAGGCGTTGCCCGAGCTTGACCAATGTACCGGTCATATAGGTCAGGCCAATGCTCACCTCGCCGTCCCGCTCGAAGATCGTGTTCTTGGAGCCCATCGCACTCGCCACGAGGGCAAGCGCCGCCGTTCGAGCTCCGGCCGACGCCAACACCGATGCCGCCGCCAGTGTGACGGCGGTCAGACCCAGAATGACGGCGGGTCGTTTGGCGCCGGCAAATCTGCCGGCGACCGAACCGAGCACCACGCCAAACAGGAACGAGACAATGAGGCCGCCGGCGATTGCGGCGTCCTGGGACCGGCCGGCCAGACCGACAGCCAACCGTGTCGAATTCCCGCTCATAAAGGACACGAAGAACCCGCCCAGAGCGATGTAGCCGACCGCGTCGACATAGCCGGCGACGGCCGAAAGGCAGATGGCAAAACTGCGGATGGACCGTTGATAGCGGATCATGGATTCAACTGGTTGTCAGAGCCGATGACAATGTCCGGAGTCTGGCTTTAGCCCAATGGCCGCCAATGGCGCTCGTCGGCCGAAAGACCGAACAGCAGGAATGGGTGGGAGGCGGCCGAGCGACAAGCTAACATCCGCGACCATGCTGGAGCCGCTCGGGCCGGACCTTTGGTTTGCGGATGGCGGAATCGTCTCGTTCAACGGTTTCGACTACCCGACGCGAATGGCGGTCGTGCGTCTCGCCGACGGAGGCCTTTGGCTGTGGTCGCCGGTCGAGAAGACGGCGGCGCTGGAGGACGAGGTCCGGGCGTTGGGGCCGGTCCGGCACATCGTCAGCCCCAACAACCTGCACTTTCTGTTCCTCGAGGCGTGGCGGGCCTCATTCCCGCAGGCGAAGCTCTGGGGAACCCGGGCGACTGTCGCCAAGTGCGGCGATCTCGACTTTTCCGGGACGCTGACCGACGTCCCTCCCTCCGACTGGAGCGGGCAGATCGACCAATTCCACTTCGCCAATTCCCCCTTCGTGCAGGAGGTGATCTTCTTCCATCGCGCATCCCGCACGGCGATCATCGCCGACCTGTCGCAGACCTTCAGCCAGGCCTT
>DASYBX010000166.1:0-9093 GCA_036500495.1 Caulobacteraceae bacterium | reverse complement strand
CGTTGGCGATCACGCCGAACACGCCCAGCGGGATCAGGCGGTGGATCGCCGAGAAGGGCATGCCCTTCCAGACGCCGAAGATGCGCAGGCTCACGGCCAGCACGGTGGCGAACACCGCCGTGTAGCCGAAGAAGTGAACCGTCTGCCAAGGCACGAACCAGATGATGTTGTTGATCAGAATCTCGATCTTCGGGCTCAGGAACGTCGCGGCGTCCTGGTTCATGACGTCGGTGGCTTCACGAATTTCCGGGTGGTTGATCATGCCGCCGCGGTGGCCGGTCTCGGCCATGATCAGCAGGGTGATCACCGCGAAGGCCAGCACGACGTAGAGCGTCTTCTTCGAAAACTTGTTTTGGTAGCGGTAGCGGTAGAGCTCGATCCACCCCAAACCGCCGGTGAAGGCCAGGCCGAACAGGGTCAGCAGGGCGAAGTCGCGGTGGGCGTTGATGCGCGCTTGCGAGATCGGGCCCAGCGGAGCGGGAATCGGCGGCGAGGTCAGGGCCCACATGGCCGAGGCGCCGGTGACGTAGGTGGTGGCGCCGAGCACGGCGCAGGCCACGAAGATGACCAGGGCCGCCCGCTCCATCACCACGTTCTTGGCCACGAGGCCCCAGACGAAGAAGAACAGCCCGAAGCAGAAGCCGACCGTGGGGAAGTGGTTCAGGATGATGTGGATATGCGACCACACCTGCGAGGTGTTGCCGTAGACGTACGGGATGTTGAGCTCCTGGTGGGAGATCTTCCACCCCATGTCGCCCACGACCATCATGTTGAACAGGGTGAAGATCGAGCACCCGAGCACGAGGTGCAGCATGTTCTTGGAGGGGCCCGTCCCGGTCTTGAAGGTCCGCCACAGCACCCACAGGGCGAGGATGCCGGTGACCCAGAGGAAGGCCAGGGCGAAGTAGGCCCACAGGAGGTGGCCCGCGCCGACACCTTCAGGCAGGCCCGGACGCGTCATCACGCTCTCGGACCAGATGCCGCTGAACATGGTCGGCACGCCCAGGACCGCCAGGCCGCCGAACACGAACAGGCCCACGCGCTGCATCTGGCTGTTCTTCGCCACCATGGCGCCGATGAACAGGCAGATGGCGAAGATCAGGCCGACCGACGGGAAGACGCTGACCAGCAGGTGGAAATGCGGCCATGTGTCTGGAATCAAATTCATTTATGCCCTCCCCACCTCGATCCGGCCGGACCGGGCGCATTATTGGTGGCGGATATCACCTGGATTTTGTTGTTGCGTCAATCGCACGGGAACCGGGCGGAATCCAAGCAAAAATCACGCTTTTCCTGTGGTTTTGGCGGCCGATAATCGAGCGCGCGCTATCAAATGCGGGAAAGTTCCCGGCCATGAGGCCAAGGTCGAGGGATGGAGGAGCGGCGTGCGTATGAATCCGATTCTGACCGGTTTCGTGGGCATCGCGGCGATCCAGGCGGCCGGCGCCGGTCGCCTGGGTGTCAGCTCGCCGCCGCCAGGGCCTCGCGTACCCGGGCGAGGGCGGCCGCCTCGGGCTGGGTTTCGCCCAGCAGGCGGAAGGTGTTGTAGAGCGCAAACGAGCAATGGCCGTGCACCGTGGCCACCAGGGAGCGCGCCAGGGCCGCCGTGCGGACGGGATCGGCGCCGGGCAACACCGCCGCGATCTCCCGCCCGACCACCCCCATCAGTTCGGCCACCACGTCCTGGTACCAGTCCGGCGCGGGCCCGCCGTCGGCCATGTGGTGCTCATAGATGGCGATCCAGGTCTTGGGATGGGCGGCGGCGAACTCGAAATAGGCGCCCACCATGCAGGCGATACGGTCCTCGCCGGCCTCGGCCAGGCGCGCCTTCAGATAGGTGGTCCACAGCTCCAGCGTAAGGGCGTTGATGGCCAGGATCAGGCCGTCGTAGCTGCCGAACACATTGTAGACCGTGCCGATCGAGTAGCCGACGCGCTTGGCCACGTCGCGCGCCGAAAAGCCGGCCAATCCAACCTCCGCGAGTTGCCTGCGCCCCTCTTCAACGAACAGTTGCTTTAGCTCACTTCGGGTATGGTCGGACCTGCGTCCCATGACGCCTCCCTGGACGATGTCGACATTAAAAATTGAACGCTGTTCAGAATAGATATTGAACATCGTTCATTTGTGTGACTTCCTCGGGTCCGGCGTCAAGCGGAATTGTCCGCCATCGCCTGGAGCCGTCGTCATGGCCTCGCCCTTCGCCCTGCTGACCAAGGTCCGCTTCGCGCCGCTGTTCGCGACCAATCTGCTCGAGACCTTCAACGACAACCTGTTCAAGACCGGCCTGCTGATGCTGGCCAGCTACGAGATCTTCCGCGGCGCGCCGGACAAGGCGGCGCAGATGGGGGTGCTGGCCACGGGCCTGTTCGTCCTGCCCTTCTTCCTGGTCTCGGCCGTGGCCGGACAGCTGGCCGACCGCTTCGAGCGCGCCACCTTGGTGCGCCTGGTCAAGGTGGCGGAGGTCGCCATCATGGCGGCGGGCCTCGCCGGCTTCTTCCTGCACTCGATCCCCCTGCTGCTGGCCGCCCTGTTCATGATGGGCGTGCACTCGGCGGTGTACGGCCCGCTGAAGTACGCCATCCTGCCCCTGCACCTGTCCGAGGAAGAACTCCTCGGCGGCGTCGGCCTGATGGAGGCGGGCGGCTACCTCGCCATCCTCGGCGGCCAACTCCTCGCCGGCATCGTGCAGCCCTGGGTGGCCGGCGCCATCGCCGTGACCATGGCCGTCGCGGGCCTGGGCGCCAGCCTGGCCATCCCACCGGCCCGCTCGCCTGCCGCCCCCGAGCCCCTCGACCTCAACATCGTCCGCGCCAGCGCCCGCCTGCTGAGCATGGCCCGGGGCGTGCGCCCGGTGTGGCTGTCGATGCTGGGCGTGGCCTGGTTCTACGTGGCCGGCACAGTGCTGCTGGCCGAGCTGATCCCCCTGGTGCAGGGCGTGCTGCACGCCGGGCGCGGCGTGGCGGTGCTGTTCCTGACCCTGTTCTCGGTCGGCGTCGCCTCGGGCGCGGTCCTGGCCAACGTCCTTCTCAAGGGCGAGGTCTCGGCCCGCTACGCCCCGCCGGCCGCCATGCTGCTGGCGACCCTGCTGCTGGAGCTGTCGTTCGCCGTCAGCGCCTTCTCGGCCCACGCCGCCGCCCTGGGCTCGGCCAGCGTGCCCCTCGGCCGCTTCCTGGCCGAGCCGGTCGCCTGGCGCGTCGCGGCCGACCTCTTCGCCCTGGCCCTGGTCGGCGGCCTCTATGTGATCCCGCTTTCGGCCATGATCCAGCGCCACAGCCCCTACGCCATCCGCTCGCGCATCCAATCGGCCAGCGCCATCCTCACCGCCGCCGCGTCGGTCGCCGCCCTGGTCGTCACCAGCCTGCTGCTGAAGGCGGGTATCGGCCTGCCCGCCGTGATCGCCGTGCTCTCGGTGGGGACCATGGTGGTGGCCGCCATCGCCTGCTTCCTGCTGCCCGAGACGGTGATCAAGGCCGCCCTGCGCACCGTCCTGCGCGTCCTCTACCGCGTGGAGATCACCGGTGAGGAGCACATGCCGGCGATCGGCTCGGGCGCGGTGGTCGTGGTCAACCACGTGTCCTACCTCGACGCCGCCCTGCTGGCCGCCTTCCTCCCCGGCAAGCCCACCTTCGCCGTGCACACCCGTATCGCCCAGGCCTGGTGGATGCAGCCGATCCTGCCCCTGTTCGACGCCTTCCCGGTCGACACCACCAATCCCCTGTCGACCAAGGCCATGGTGCGGGCGGTGCAGGACGGGCGCGCCCTGGTGATCTTTCCCGAAGGCCGCATCACCGTCACCGGCGCCCTGATGAAGGTGTTCGGCGGTCCCGGCATGGTGGCCGACCGCGCCGATGCCCCGATCGTGCCGGTGCGCATCGACGGCGCCCAGTACACCCCGCTCTCGCACATGAAGGGCAAGCTGCGCCTGCGTCTGTTCCCCAAGATCCGCATCGCCATCCTGCCCCAAGTGCGGCTGGAGACCACCGGCGGCCCACGCGAGCGCCGCGCCCAAGCCGCCGAGCGCCTCTATGGCGTGATGAGCGAGATGATGTTCCGCACCACGGTCACCGACCGCACCCTCTACGGCGCCCTGCTCGACGCCGGCGCGGTGCACGGCCGCAAGGCCCCTGCGGTGGAGGACGTCAAGCGCAGGCCCCTCAGCTACGGCAAGCTGGCCCTGGGCGCCCGTGTCCTGTCGGGCAAGCTGGCCGTCGTGACCGAGCCCGGCGAGGCGGTGGGCCTGATGCTGCCCAACATCAACGCCGCGGTGGCCTCGTTCTTCGCCCTGCAGCGCATCGGCCGCGTGGCCGCCATGCTCAACTACAGCGCCGGCCCCGCCCACCTGCAGTCGGCCTGCGACACCGCCAAGATCACCACCGTGATCACCTCGCGCGCCTTCGTCGAGCAGGCCAAGCTGCAGCCGGCTGTCGAGCGCCTGGAGCAGACCGGCCGCCGCATCGTCTTCCTGGAAGACCTGGCCAAGCAGATCTCGATCTTCGCCAAGCTGGGCGCAGTGCTGATCCCCGAAGGCCGTCTGCGCGGCAAGGGCGAGGACGCCGCGGTGATCCTGTTCACCTCCGGCTCGGAGGGCGCGCCCAAGGCCGTGGTGCTCAGCCACCGAAACATCCTGTCGAACTGCGCCCAGACCGCCGCGCGCATCGACTTCAACCCCACTGACAAGGTGCTGCACGCCCTGCCGATCTTCCACAGCTTCGGCCTGACCGGCGGCCTACTGCTGCCCCTCCTCAATGGGGTGAAGGTGCTGCTCTACCCCAACCCCTTGCACTATGCGGCGATCCCGGCCCTGGCCTACGACGCCAACGCCACCATCCTGTTCGGCTCCGACACCTTCCTCTCGGGCTATGCCCGCCAGGCCCAGGGCTATGACTTCTACTCCCTGCGCTACATCTTTGCCGGGGCCGAACCGGTGAAGGCCGAGACCCGCGCGCGCTTTTCCGAGAAGTTCGGCCTGCGCATCTTCGAGGGCTACGGCGTCACCGAGTGCGCCCCGGTGATCGCGGTCAACACCCCGATGCACTTCCGCGCCGGCTCGGTCGGCCGCCTGTTGCCTGCGGTGGAATCCCGCCTGGAGCCCATCCCGGGCGTCGAGCGCGGCGGCCGCCTCCATGTGCGCGGCCCCAATGTGATGACCGGCTATTTCCTGTCGGGCAATCCCGGCGTGCTGATCCCGCCTGAGGACGGCTGGCACGACACCGGCGACATCGTCGACATCGACGCCCTGGGCTTCGTGACCATCCTCGGCCGCGCCAAGCGCTTCGCCAAGATCGGCGGCGAGATGGTGTCCCTGGCCGCGGTAGAGGTTTTCGCCTCGGCCGCGTGGCCCGAGTTCGCCCACGCCGCGGTGGCCCGCCCGGATCCCAAGAAGGGCGAGCAGTTGGTGCTGTTCACCACCGCGCCTCAAGCCACCGCGCGGGAGTTGTCGGCCTGGGGCCGCGCCCACGGCGTGCCCGAGCTGATGTTGCCCAAGGACGTGCGGGTCATCGAGGCCCTGCCCGCCCTCGCCACCGGCAAGACCGACTACGTCACCCTCAACGCCCTGGCTCGCGCGTCGGAAACGGCCGGCGCGGGGGAGCGTGAAGCGGAGGAGGTCGCGTGAGCAACGCTCTGATCGACTGCGCCGAAGTCCTGCTCCCCGAGGGCGACGGCCCCTTCCCGGTCGTGATCCAGATGCACGCCTGCGGCGGACTCTATGCGGTGCAAGGGCGCTACGCCGAGGCGGCTGTCCAAGAGGGGGTCGCGGCGGTGATCCTGGACTCCTTCAAGCCCCGCGGCATCGGCCCGCGCGAGGCGCGGATGACGGTCTGCACCGGCCTGCGCCTGCGTGGCGGCGAGCGGGCGCAGGACCTGCGGCGAGCCCTCGACTGGGTCCGCGCCCAGCCCTGGGCCGACCCCGACCGTATCGCGGCGGCGGGCTGGAGCCATGGCGCCTGGTCCACAATGGAAGCGCTGGCGGCCGACGATGGCCATGCCGGGGTGGCGGCCCTGAAGCTGGCGGTGCTGTTCTACCCCTACGCCGGCCCGCTGGCGCATACGGCCAGCCGCGGCTGGGGCCGCAATCGACCCGCGGTGCTGGCCTGCCTCGCGGGGCGGGACACGGTCGTCGGACGACTCGCGCCGCGCCGGGCGATCGCGCGGCTCGAAGCCGACGGCCTGGACGTGGACCTCTTCACGTTCGACGACGCCGGCCATTGTTTCGATGACGAAGCGGCCCATCCGCCGGGCGCGACCTATCGCCCGGACCTCGCCGACATCGCGCGCGACCGCTATGCCGCCGCCCTGAAGCGGGTGCTGGTCGAGGAGGCCTATTCCCCGGGCGTCAGTTCGTGGGCGGCGGCGGGAGCCGGGTGAGCCGGGCGCGCCGTGCGCACGTGGTCGCGGTCGACCTTCTGCCGCAGCTTGTCGAGGTAGTAGTAGACCACCGGGGTCGAGAACAGGGTCAGCACCTGAGAGACCAGCAGGCCGCCGCAGATCGCCCAGCCGAGCGGCTGGCGGAATTCCGACCCCGTGCCGTTGCCGAAGATCATCGGCACCCCGCCGAGGAAGGCGCAGGCCGTAGTCATCAGGATCGGCCGCAGCCGCTGGTGCGAGGCCTCGACCACCGCCTCCTCGGCCCCCATGCCCTCCTCGCGTTCGAGTTTGAGGGCCACGTCGACGATCATGATCCCGTTCTTCTTCACGATGCCGATCAGCAGGATGATGGCGATGATGCCGATCACCGTCAGGTCGTGGCCGCCGAGGCGCAGGAACAGCAGGGCGCCCAGCCCCGCCGAGGGCAGGGTGGAGAGGATCGTGATGGGATGGATGTAGCTCTCATAGAGCACGCCCAGGATGATGTAGACCGACAGCAGAGCCGCCAGGATCAGGACCGGCATCGACGACAGCGATTCCTGGAACGCGGCGGCGGTGCCCTGGAACGAGCCGATCAGGGTCTCCGGCGCCCCGAGCTCGGCCTGGGCCTGGGTGATGATCTTGGTCGCCTCGCCGAGGGACACGCCGGGCGCGAGGTTGAAGGAGATCGTCGCTGCCGGCAGCTGGCCCTGGTGGTTCACCGACACCGAGGTGGTCTTGCTGGTATCGACCTTGACCAGGGACGCCAGGGGCACGGGTTTCCCGGTGAGCGGCGAGTTCAGGTAGATGTCGTTGAACAGCTGGGGCGACGCCTGCAGGGCCGTCGGGCCCTCGAGCACCACGTGGTAGGCGTTGAGCTGGGTGAAGTACTGCGTCACCTGGCGCTGGCCGACCTGGTTGTAGATCGCCGCGTCGATGTCGGACGGGTTGATGCCGAAGCGAGCGGCGGCGTCGCGGTCGATGTTGATGGTCGCCGCGCGGGCGTCCGACTGCTGGTCTGAATTGACGTCCTTCAGCTGGGGCAGCTTCTCCATCGCGTCCACCAGCTTGGGCGCCCAGGTGTTGAGCTCGTCGAGGCTCGCGTCGGCCAGGGCATATTGGTAGAGCGCCCGGCCGCCCCGGCCGCCGATCACGATGTCCTGCTGCGGCTGCAGGATGGTCTGGGCGCCGACCACCTTGGCCAGCTTGGGCCGCAGCCGGGCGATGACGTCTTCGGCGGTGGCCTTGCGGCCCTCGTCCCGCGGACGCAGCGCCATGTTGATGCCGGCCTGGCTGACGTTGCCGCCGACGTTGTAGTGCGTCTCGACCACGTCCGGGTCTTGGGCGATGATCTTCATCACCTCCAGCGCCTTGGAATCGGTCTGCTCGTAGGACGAGCTCTGGGAAGTGACCACGCTGCCCTGGATGAAGCCGGTATCCTGCTCGGGGAAGAAGCCCGTCTTGGCCGTGGCGTAGAGCACCACGGTAAGGACCAAGGTTCCGAAGAAGACGAAGAGCGTCAGCGGCTTGTTTTGCATGACCACTTCGAGGCCGCGGGCGTAGCCGCGCTCGAGGTTGCGGAAGCCGACCTCCAGCCCCTTCATGATCGGGTTCTTCGGCGGCTCGGGCGCCTTGAGGAACTTGCCGCACAGCATCGGCGTGAAGGTCAGCGACAGGCACACCGAGATGACCACCGCCGCCGACAGGGTCAGGGCGAACTCGCGCATCAGGAGGCCCACCACACCGCTCATGAACATGATCGGGGTGAACACGGCGATCAGGGAGATGCCGATCGACAGGATGGTGAAGCCGATCTCGCCGGCGCCGTTGAGCGCGGCCTGGAACGGCTTCTCGCCATGCTCCACGCGCCGCCAGATCGCCTCGACCATGACGATGGCGTCGTCCACGACGAAGCCCACGGCGATGGTCATGGCCATCAGCGACAGGTTGTCGAGCGAGAAGCCCGCCGGCAGCATCACCGCGGCGGTGGCCAGCAGCGACAGGGGGATCACCGCGCTGGGGATGATCGTGGCCCGCACATTCCGCAGGAACAGGAAGATCACCGCCACCACCAGCACCACGGTGATCAGCAGGGTGATCTCCACGTCCTTGACCGAAGCCTTGATGGTCTGGGTGCGGTCCTGGATCTGGTAGACCTCCACGCTCTTGGGCAGGTTGGCCACGATGCCCGGCATCGCCTTCTTGATGTTGTCGACGGTGCGCAGGACGTTGGCGCCCGGCTGCTTGGTGATGCCGAGCAGGACCGCGGGGCCCGGCTTGATACCGGAATCCTTGGGCGCGGCGGGACCGGGGAAGCTCTGGGCGCCGCTCTGGTTGTTTTCCACGTCCTCATAGGCCCGGCCGATGTCCTTGATGCGGACCGGGGCGCCGTTCTTGTAGGCGACGATCAGGTTTTGCCACGGCTTGATGTCGAGGATCTGGTCGTTGGCCAGGATGGTCATGGTGCCGTCAGGGCCGGTCAACTGGCCCTTGGGCGCGTTGACCGTGTTGTTGGTGATCACCGTGCGCACGGCGTCGAGCTGGATGCCGAGGGCGGCGGCCTTGCGAGGATCGATCTGGATGCGCACGGCCGGCTTGCGCTCACCGTAGATGTTGACCAGGCCCACGCCGTCCAGGCGCGAGATCTGTTGGGCGACGATGCTGTCGGCGTAGTCGGAGACCTGGGCGATCGGCAGGGTGTCCGAGCGCATGGCGATGCCCAGGAACGGTGAGTCGGCGGGGTTGACC
>DASYBX010000165.1:0-3923 GCA_036500495.1 Caulobacteraceae bacterium | reverse complement strand
CTCTGCCCGCCGGGGGCCGAACCGGTGAAGCCTTCGCCGCCGGCCAGGGCCTCCAGGCGGCGGGTGAGGGCGGGCCGCTCGGCGTCGCTGAGGGTCGAGGTGAAGCCCACGTGGTCGAGCTGGCCTTCGGCGTCGTAGAGGCCGAGCAGGAGCGAGCCGACCAGCCGGCTGTCGTGTTCGTAGCGGAAGCCGCCCACCACGCAGTCCGCCGTGCGCAGGCGCTTGACCTTGAGCATGGCCCGCTCGCCCGGGACATAGGGCCCGTCGAGCCGCTTGGCGACCACCCCGTCGAGCGCCGCGCCCGTGCGGGCGAGCCAGCCCCGGGCCCTTTCGATGTCCTCGCCGCCCGGCGAGAGGCGGATGCGCTCGGGCCGGCCGAAGCGGGCATAGAGGGCCTCCAGCTCGCGCCGGCGGACCTGGAGCGGCGCATCCAGGAGCGGGCGCCCCTTGGCGTCCATCAGGCAGTCGAACAGGATGAAGCTCGACGGGTGCTCGGCGGCCAGTTTGCGCACGCGGCTTTCGGCCGGGTGCAGGCGGGCCTGCAGGGCGTCGAAGGACAGCTCGCCGTCCACCGCGATGGTCAGCTCGCCGTCGACCACGAACCGGTCGACCGGCAGGGCCTTGAGGGCCTGGACCATGTCGGGGAAGAAGCGGCCGAGCGGCTTGCCGGACTTGGCCTTCAGCTCGACCTGATCGCCGGCGCGGAAGGCGAGGCAGCGGAAGCCGTCCCACTTGGGCTCGTAGCGCCAGCCGGGGCCTGTGGGCAGGGCGTCCACGAGCTTGGCCTCCATCGGCGGGAGGTCCAGGAGGATCGGAAGGTCGGCGAGCGAGGCCATGGGTCTGCAATCCGCGGCGGAAGCCGGCGTTCCGCCCCTTTCCCGCCGGCGCGAGAATCGCCAAAAATGGGGCCATGCAGTCACATCGCCCGGACGCGGCGACCCTACAGACGCTCTGCGGTCAAGGCCTGGCGGCGCACCAGGCGGGCCGGCTGGACGAGGCCTGGGCCCGCTACGGTCAGGTGCTCGATCTCGATGCGCGCCACTACGACGCCCTGCGCCTCTCGGGCGTGCTGTGCCTGCAGATCGGCCGGGCGGCCGAGGCCGTCGATTTCATCGGCCGGGCCATCGCGGTTCAGCCGAACGCGGCCGTCGCCCATGGCAACCTCGCCAGCGCGTTCAACGCCCTGGGGCGGTTCGAGGAGGCGGTCGCCAGCTCGGACCGGGCCATCGCCCTGGCCCCGGACTATGTCGAAGCCTACGGCGCGCGCGGCCGGGCGCTCTACCAGCAGGGCCGACTCGAGGCCGCGCTGGACAGCTATCGTCGCATGGCCGCCCTGCGGCCCCAGGCCAGCGCCTTCTTCAACTGTGGGGTGATGCAGCGGGGCTTGGGCCGGGCCGACGAGGCCCTGGCCAGTTTCGACCAGGCCATCGCCCTCGATCCGGACTATGCGGACGCCCATCACAGCCGCGGCGTGGTGCTGCGCGAACTCGGCCGGCCCGAAGACGCCGTGGCTGCCTTCGATCGGGCGATCGCCCTGCGGCCGGCCCATCCGGAGGCGCACTATGACCGGGGCCTGGCCCTGCGGGCGCTCGGGCGGTTCGAGGCGGCGCTGCAGAGCTATGACCAGGCCCTGGCGCTCGATCCCGCCCACCCCGAGGCCCTGAGCAGTCGCGGCAACGTCCTGACCGACCTGAAGCGCTACGAGGAGGCGCTGGAGAGCTACGCGGCGGCGCTGCGCGTGCGGCCCGACCATGCGGAGGCCTGGAGCAACCAGATGCCGGCCCTGGCGGCGCTGAAGCGACCCGAGGCCGCCCTCGCGGCCTGCGACCGGGCGATTGCGCTCCGGCCCGACCATGTCGAGGGCCACATCAACCGCGGCGGCGCCCTCTACGAGTTCCAGCGCCTGGACGAGGCCCTGGCCAGCTACGACCGGGCCCTCGAGCTCGCGCCGGACCATGCGACCGCCCACGTCAACCGCGGCGTGCTGCTGATGCAGTTGCGCCGCCTCGACGAGGCGATGGACAGCTTCGACCGGGCCGTGGCGCTCAATCCGCGCGATGCGGAGGCCTACTTCCAGCAGGCCATGTGCCGCCTGGCCCTGGGCGACGAGGCGGGGGGCTGGGCGCAGTACGAATGGCGCTGGGCGACTCGGCAGTTCGAAGCCGCGCAGCGCGACCTCGCCGCCCCGCTGTGGCTCGGCGAGGAAGACACCCGGGGCCGCACGATCCTGCTGCACGGGGAGCAGGGCCTGGGCGACGTCCTGCAGTTCTGCCGCTACGCCCCCGTGGCCGCCCAACGCGGGGCGCGGGTCGTGCTGGAGGTGTTCCCGGTGCTGCTGCGGCTGCTCGGCCGGCTGGAGGGGGTGGCCGAGGTCGTCCCGCGCGGCGGGCCGCTACCGCCGCATGATTTCCACGCGCCGCTGATGAGCCTGCCCCTGGCGCTCGGCGCGCGGCCCGAGGCGGATGGCCGGCCCTACCTCTCGGCCGATCCGGACGCTGTCTCCCGCTGGGCCGCGCGGCTCGACGGGGAGAGCGGCCTGCGGGTCGGTCTATGCTGGGCCGGCGGCGCCCGGCCGGACGAACCCATCGCCCACGCCATCGACAAGCGCCGCTCGTTGCCGCTGACGGCGTTAGCGCCTCTGGCGGCGATCCCGGGGGTGCGGCTCTACAGCCTGCAGAAGGGACCGCCGGCGGCGGAGCTGGACGCCTGGTCAGGTCCCCCGATCGTCGATTTGACCGCCGAGCTGAAGGACTTCGCCGACACCGCGGCCCTGATCGCCAATCTCGACCTGGTGATCGTCTGCGACACCGCCGTCGCGCACCTCGCCGGCGGGCTCGGGCGTCCCGTGTGGATCCTCAACCGGTTCGACACCTGCTGGCGCTGGGGCACGGACGGCGACGCCAGCCCCTGGTATCCGACCGCGCGCCTGTTCACCCAGGCCGCGGCCGGCGACTGGGATGGGGTGATGGCCCGGGTGAAGGGCGCGCTGGAGGCATTGGCGGGCCGCACGCGACCCGCCTGAGGCCCTAGAGGCTGCCGTGGCAGTGCTTGAACTTCTTGCCCGAGCCGCAGGGGCAGGGGCCATTGCGGCTGGTGATCCGCCAGTCGGCGGGCAGGGCGCTGTGGGGGAGGGCGGCGCGCTCGTCCGGCGTGAGGGAAGGATTGGCGCCGGCCGGATTGAAGCGCTCGTTTTCGCCGGTGTTCGGGTCCATGTGCTCTTCGACCAGCACGCCGCGGGGCAGCGGCTCCGGCTCGGGCGGGGGCTCCTCGAACTGGAACTCCACCGTCATCAGCCAGCGGGTCACGTTCTGGCGCAGGTCGACCTGCAGGCCCTCGAACAGCGAGAAGGCCTCGACCTTGTACTCGTTCAGCGGGTCGCGCTGGCCGTAGCCGCGCAGGCCGATCACGTTGCGCAGGTGGTCGAGGTGCATCAGGTGTTCGCGCCACTGCAGATCGATCATCTGCAGCATGAAGTTCTTCTCGACCTGCTTCATGTACTCGGCGCCGATCATCTCGATGCGCTGGGTCGCGCGCTCGTCCGACGCCTTGGTGATGCGGTCGATGAACTCCTCGTTGGCGATGCCTTCCTCGGCGGCCCATTCGGTGAGCGGCAGCTCCAGGCCCAGCAGCGACTGCACCTTCTGGTCCAGGCTCGGGATGTCCCACTGCTCGGCATAGGCCTTGGGCGGCAGGAAGCGGTCCACCAGGTCGACCACCGTGTCGTGGCGCATCTCGGTGACGATCTCCGAGACGTCGGCGGCGTCCATGAACTCCTGGCGCTGGGTGAACACGGCCTTGCGCTGGTCGTTCACCACGTCGTCGTACTTGAGCAGGTTCTTGCGGATCTCGTAGTTGCGCTGCTCGACCTTGCGCTGGGCGGTGGCGATGGCCCCGTTCAGCCACTTGTGGGTGATGGCCTCGCC
>DASYBX010000164.1:0-18539 GCA_036500495.1 Caulobacteraceae bacterium | reverse complement strand
TTCGTGCACATGGACGTCGGCCGCGTCCGCCGTTGGACCGGCTCTTAAGATCAGGCCTCGATCCCGAGCAGCTCCCGGTAGCCGGCGCGCCCGGCCGGCGTGACGGTCAGGCCGCGGCCTTCAGGCGCGCGGTTGATCCACCTGAGGTCCAGGCTGCGCTGAAGGAGTTGGGCGCCGAGGGTTCCCGAGATGTGCGGCCGCCGCTCGCTCCAGTCGAGGCAGGCGCGGCAGAAGGGCCGTTTCGACCGGCCGTCCGCCGACCCGGCGCCCAAGCGCTGCAGCAACGCGGCGCCGGCCTCGGTCAGCTCGCCGCCGTCCGCGTGCAGGACCACCGCGCCCCGGGCGATCAGGGCGTCGGCGATGGCCACGCCGAGTTCGCCGGCGATGTGGTCGTAGCAGGTGCGGGCGTGCTTCAGCGTCGAGGGCACGCGCGGCGCGGCGCGCGGCCGGGGATCAGGGTCGGCCGCCACGGTGATGATCGATTCCAGCATGGCGGCGACCTCGGGCGAAGCCAGGCGGTAGTAGCGGGCCCGGCCCTGCGCGACGCGCTCCAGAAGGCCTGCTTCGGTCAGCTTGGCCAGGTGCTCGCTGGCGGTGGACGGCGCCACGCCGGCGATGCGCGCCAGCTCGCCGGCGGCCAGGGCGCGGCCGCCCAGCAGTTCGGACAGGATGTTGGCGCGGGCCGGGTCGCCCACCAGGGCGGCCACGGCGGCGATGTCGGCTCCGGTGGTCATGTGGGCACCTTAACCGATCGCGGGCGGCGATGTTTCGGCGGCGACCGAAGCATCTCGGCATGGTTAGGCATGCCTCAGCGAACGAGCGTCTCGCGCTTGAGGTCCTGCGACAGGGTCAGGGGCCCGGTTCCGCCGTTGAGGCGGGCGCGGTAGACCTCGAGGTTCTCCATCACCCGCATCATGTAGTCGCGCGTCTCGCCGTAGGGCACGCACTCGATGAAGTCGGCAGGATCGCTCCCCATGCGTGGATCGCCGCAGGTCGGCGTCCACCGCAGCGGCCGGTTGACCCCGGCGTTGTAGGCCGCCGCGGCCAGCAGGTAGCTGCCGCCCATGCGCGAGACCATCTGGCCCAGGTACACGTTGCCGAGGCGCAGATTGTAGTCGGGGTCCCAAAGCATGGACTCGGCGTAGGGCACGCCCATGCCCTTGGCCACGATGCGGGCGGTGTCGGGCCGCAGCATCATCACGCCGCGGGCGGAGGAGGTGCGGGCGAGCGGATCGAAGCTGGATTCCTGCCGCGCGATGGCCAGGGTGAAGGCGAGGTCGCCGACGCCCTCGGTGGGCGGGGAGGTCAGCAGCGGATACATGCGTTCCGGCAGGACGAAGCCCTTGGACGCCGCGGTGCGCCCGATCATCATGGCCTCAAATGGCTCGGAACCCTCGCGCGCCAGGTCCATCAGAAGGGCGAAATCCTCTGGCCGGCTGGCGCCCGCGCTGAGTTGGCGCAGGAACAGGTTGAGCAACTCAGGCTCGCCCGCCTGGTGCAGGATGCGCGCCCCCCGCACCAGGGACCGGCTCTCGAAGGCCGTGCGGTCGGCCTTGGTCGGCATGGGCTCGGGCGGCAAGGAGATGGTCTTGATCCCGGCCTTCTCGGCGCTGAGCTGGCCGTAGAAGGCGCAGGTGTAGGCCGCTCCGTCGCGGTAATAGGCCCGGGCCAGGTCCGGCTTTCCCTGGGCTTCGGCTGCCCGGCCCAGCCAGTAGAGGGCGCGGGACTGGGTCAGCGGGCTCTGGCCTGCCGCGCGCACCGCCTGGAAGTGGCGCGCCGCGAGGACGGGATCGTGCAGCTTGGTCAGGGCCACCCAGCCGGCGAAGAAGGCGGTCTCGGCCGCACGGGTCCCCGTGGGCGGGAACTGCAGGCGGGCCATGACGTCATACGCGGCCTTGTCGTCACCCTTCTGCAGGGCGGTGACGAAATACTGCCGGCTCTCGGCGTAGAGGCCGGCCTGTCCGTCCTCGCGCGGCGCGCCCGACGGCATCTTGGCCAGGAGCGCGAAGCCCTCGTCCTGGCGGTCCTTGACCCGGAGCCACCGCGCCTTCTCGTAGGCCAGCCACGGGTCGTCGGCGACCGAGGCGGGAAGGGCCTGGGCGCGATCCCAGGCGCCGGGCCGGTCGGCCCGCAGGTCCATGCGCGCCTGGGCTACCGCGGCGTGGTCGGGCGGCACCAATGGCAACAGGGCCTGGGCCGCCGGTCCCTGCGCGCCCATCAGCAGCATGTCGAGGCGGCGCTGGTGATCGTCCGGCGTGAGATAGGCGCCGAAGGTGGCGAGCATGACCTGCTGCGGCTCGGGGTCGAACGGCCGGTCCCGCCAGAAGCGGCGGATCAGGGCGCGGGCCTCCTCGTTGCGGCCGAGATCCTTCAGCGCGCCGGCCAGGGCCATGGCGCCCTCCGGCGTGATCGGCTCGGCGCCGGCAAACCATTGCACCACCTGGGCCGGCGTGTACTGGGCGGTGGCCAGGGTCTTTTCCGCCAGGGCCTGGCGCTTGTCGGCCCGTGGCCATCCGGACAGCGCCCGGCGGTAGGCGTCGATCTCCTGGAAGCTCAGCTTGTCGCCGGACACGTCGGCGTAGACCCAGGCGGCCAGGCGCTGGGCCTCCGGGTTGCGCAGGGCGGAAACGGCCTCCAGGAAGCGGGCGCGGTCGCCGAGGCGCGCGGTGGCGAAGGCGGTCTTCAGCGCGGCGGCTTCGGCGTCGGACAGGGGCGGGGCCAGGGGCGCGGCGACGAATGGAATGCGCCGCACGACGCCGTCCTGCGCTCCCGCCAGGCCGGCGAAGGCCAGGACGACGGTGGCCCCGACGACGGTGGCTAGGGCCACACCCGGAAATCGGCCCCCGAAGCGCAAATCCCCCTCTATTCCGCGGCGACGGCGGGCGGGTCGAAGGCGTCGACGCTCGTCCAGTCGTCGCCATGGGGATAGGCGAAGGAGATGGCGCGAATGCGGCCCCAGTCGATCGACGGATCCTGGAACGAGGCCTCTCCCGTGTCCTGGTAGTGCTTCACGGCGCGCAGCATCAGGCTGCGGGCGCGGATGATCACGTGGTCGCAGGAGCCGAGGAACTCCTCGTTGCGGTCGACGACCGCGCCCATCGACTCCTGCACGGCGAAGTCCTCGTAGGCATTGGAGCGCCCGGTGATGCCCGACCAGTGGCCGTCCTTCATCGCCTGACGGTCCTGCCGCCAGAGGTCCTCGGGTCCGCCCATGTCGGCGTTGAAGTGGTCCGCATCGCCCGACCACTTGCCGAACGCGTCCCACATCGCCTTGGGCAGGGGGCCATCCGGGTTGTAGGCGATGTACCACTGGGCGGTGGTCACGTCGTCGATGGGGATCGAGCAGCACACGATCTGCGGCCCGCGGGGCAGGCCGGGGATGAACGAGAAGAACGGCAGCGACACCTCGCGCACGCGGGCGTAGTCGGTCTGCTCGTCGTGGCGGCGCAGGGCGCCCTCGCGGAAGCCGTAGGGCTGCTCGACGAACTCGAACACCGGGGCGCCGTCGCTCAGCATGTACTGGGCGTCCTTGAAGATCTTCTGCCCGAGCGCGCTGCCGAGGTTGGCCGAGTGCAGGAAGGTGACGTGGGCGGAATCGAGCAGCGCCTCCAGGCCCTGCAGCCAGTTGGTGTGGATGATGCCCCGCATGGGCGCCACCTGCTCGGGCGGCAGATCGGTGAACTCATAGGCGGGGAAGGCCGGCGGCTCGGCGCGCTGGCCAAGGTAGACCCACACCAGGCCGCCGCCCTCGCGCGCGGGGTAGGCCTTCACCGGCACCTTCTTGGCGAACTCAGCCCGGCGTTCGGCCGGCTCGGTGGGGGTGTCGATGCATTGGCCGGCGATCCCGTCGAACTTCCAGCCGTGGAAGATGCAGCGCAGGCCGTCGCCTTCGTTGCGGGCCAGCGCCAGGGAGGCGCAGCGGTGCGGGCAGGCCTCCTTGAGGAAGCCGACGCGCCCGTCGGTCCCGCGGTAGGCGACGAAGTTCTCGCCGAACAATCGCACCCGTTCGGGCGCGCCCTCGGCCTCGAGCTTTGCCGAGCGGCAGGCGGGGACCCAGTACTCCTTGAGCAGCTGACCCATCGGCGCGCCCTTCTCGACGCGGGTGAGCAGGGTGTTGATCTCGGGGGTCATCATGGCCGGTTTCCTCCCGCGGCTCGCATGCCCGGGTATCGCCGGGGCGGTCCTTGTTGAGGTCACATTGAGCCTGAGCGCCGATTTCGTCCAGTTCGGGGCAAGCGGCGCATCAGCGGTTGAGCAGGCGCACCGCGATCAGTTGCCAGAGCGCGAGCACGACGATGGCGCCGCCGAGGAAGGGGACGTGGATCATCCACGACCAGACGTGGGCGATGGACAGCATGGCGTAGCCTCCTTGCGCGCTACCGGCCGAAGGCCTGCTCGAGCGCGGCCAGTCGATTGAGTCCATGGCCGCTTTGTGGCGGGCGGTTGATGAGAATTTGATGATCTGCTTGACGATTGATGATTTTATGATGATATACCCAACATCAGGCCAAGGAGAGGGCACATGCCCAAGCTCGATGTGGGAGTGGGGGACGAATTCCCCGCACCGGAAGTCCGTCTGGACCCCGAGGACGAGACGGTGGTGCATCACCACCACTACTACCGCCGCTACCGCCGGCCGGGGCGTTGGCTGTTCTTCGTCCTGTGGATCATGATCGTCACCTTCGTGTTCCGCGCGATCCATTTCGCCTTCTGGGGCGACTGGGGCTGGACCCGTCACGGTTATCACGGCTACGGCGGCTGGCAGCCGCTGGAAGGGATGCTGATGGGCATCCTGATCATCGGCGGCCTGATCTGGATGAGCTGCTGGCGTCCCGGCAAAGCTTGGCGCGGCGATCGCCGGCCTGAGGACGGGCGCTGACATGGCCCGCCGGTTTTCCTACGACGAGCCGGAGGTCGAGCGCGTCACCACCCGCGTGCAGCTCGAGCTTCCGCCCCAGGCCATGGTCCGGCTGCAGAAGCTGAAGGAGAAGACCGAGGCCGCCTCCTACGCCGAGGTCATCCGTAACGCCCTGCGGCTGTTCGAGGCCCTGGTGGAGGAGCACGACAAGGGCTCGGACTTCTTTCTGAAGCGGCCCGACGGCGAGGTCGTGCAGTACAAGATCTTCCTGTGAGCGGGCGCGCCGACCTTTGCGGCGCGGCGGTTGCGGCGAGGCGCACGCCGGAGCATGCTTCTTACCGATAAGCAATTCGGGAGGACGGCATGAAGCGGCTGATGCTGGGCGTGTGCATGGCCTTGGCGCTGGCGGGCGTGGCGCGGGCCGAGGAAACGGCCAAGGAGAAGGCCAACAAGGCGGCGGTGCTGGCGTTCTACGACGCAGCCCTGAACAAGCTCGATTTCGACGCCGCCGCCAAGTACCTCGGCCCCATCTACAAGCAGCACAACCCCACCGCGGCCGACGGCGCCGAAGGGTTGAAGGGCTTCCTCGCCTTCCTCAAGACCAACTTCCCCAAGACCCACAGCGAGGTGACCATGTCCTTCGCCGACGGCGACTATGTGATCCTGCGCGTGCACGCGATCCGCACGCCGGGGACCCAAGGCAACGCCATCGTCGACATCTTCCGCCTGGAGAATGGCAAGGTGGTCGAGCACTGGGACTCGGTCCAGCCGGTGCCGGACAAATCGGCCAACAGCAATACGATGTTCTGACCGGGCGAAACCGCCGGCGGCGCAGCCCCTACCCACCTTCCCCATGAACGGCTAGCCTCCGGTCGGGGAAGCTGTTCATGACGTCGAAGACGCGCGCCTTCGTGTTGCCGATCGTGAGCGCCACGGCGACCGCGTTCCTGGCCTGGGGCTGCAGCCGGGATCATCCGCGGCAGATCTGCGTGGGCGCCGCCGACGTGCGGGTGGACGACGCCAACTGCGGCCGGTCCGACCCCCGCTACCACTGGTACTACTATCCTTCGGGCGGCGGCGGCGTGGCCGGCATCGGTTCGCGCGCCTATGGCGGGACCACGTCCCGGCTCGGCGGCGCGACCTTCTTCTCCGCTCCGGCCGGGGGGATCGCGCGCGGCGGCTTCGGCGGGATCGGCGGCGGCGGTGAAGGCGGCGGGGGCGAATAGTGCAGCGCCGGACGATCAACCCGCGCCGTGACTGGCAGGCCAAGGTCGAGGCGCTGGGCCTGGTCTGGCACACCGCCGCCGGCCAGCCCTACTGGAACGAGGCGGCCTATTACAGCGTCACACTGCGCGAGGTCGACGAAATCGAGGCAGCCACCGCGGCGCTCTACGACCTGATGATGCAGGCCGGCCAGGCGATCATCGACCGCGGCCTGTGGGTCCGCTTCGCCATCCCCGACTGGTGCGCGGCCCTGATCGCGGCGGCCTGGGAGGCCGAGCCGCCCTGCCTGAACCACGGCCGCTTCGACCTGGCCTACGACGGTTCGGGCCCGCCCAAGCTGCTCGAATTCAACTGCGACACGCCCACCGCCCTGTTCGAGGCGGCGGTGGTGCAGTGGCTGTGGAAGGAGGAGGTCAAGCCCCGCGCCGACCAGTTCAACAGCCTGCACGACAAGCTGATCGCCAAATGGGCCGATATCCGGCCCCATCTGCCGCCCCTGGTCCACTTCACCCACATGGCCGATCCGGCCGGCGAGGACGCGGTGACGGTGGCCTATCTGCGCGACACCGCGCGGGAGGCCGGGCTCCACAGCGAGGCCATCCTGATCCAGGACATCGGCTGGGACGGCCGCCGGTTCCTGGACCTCGAGAACCGGCCGATCCGCGCCCTGTTCCACCTCTATCCCTGGGAATGGCTGGTGCGGGAGGACTTCGGGCGCAACATCGCCACGGGCGAGCCCACCCTGTGGATCGAACCGATCTGGAAGATGATGCTCAGCAACAAGGCGATCCTGCCGTTGCTATGGGAGCTGTTCCCAAACCACCCGAACCTGCTGCCGGCCGCTTTCGAACCTCTGCGCGGCGATTAGGTGAAGAAGCCGATCCTCGGCCGTGAGGGGGCCAACGTCAGTGTGATCCGCGGCGGCCGGACTGTGGCCGAGACCCGCGGCGACTATGGCGAGGAAGGTTTCGTCTACCAGCAGTACGCGCCCCTGCCGGACTTCGGCAGCCAGAGGCCGGTGGTGGGCAGCTGGGTGGTCGACGGCGAACCGGCCGGTATGGGCATCCGCGAGGACGGCCTGATCACCGGCAACCTGGCGCGCTTCGTCCCCCACGCCATCGAAGGATGACGCCGGACGGCGCCCGATTGCGGCCCCCTGGAGGCCGTGAGACCATCGGTCGACACCAGAGGGGATCGGGCATGGCCATCATCAGGTTCTTGGGCGGCGCGGTCCTGGCCGCAGCCATCGCGGGCGGCGCGCCGACCGCCACCGCCATCGCCGCCGACGCGGCCCCGTCGCCATCCCCGGAAAAGATGGCCCTGGCCCGACAGCTGGTCGAGGCCAGCGGCGGGGCCAACCAGCTGAAGGCGGTGCTGCAGACCCTATTCCGCGGCATGAGCGCCAATGTCGACACCAGCCTGCCGGCGGACCAGAAGCGCCTGCGCGACGCCCTGATCGAGCGGATCCAGACCCGCATCGTGGCCGTCTCGCCGGAGCTGATGGAAAGCACGGTCAGGGTCTACGCCCAGAACCTGACGGACCAGGAGCTGCGCGACTATCTCGCCTGGCTGCAGAGCGACAGCGGCCGGGCGTTGATGCGCAAGCTGCCGCAGATCACCGGCGACAGCGTCAGGGAGATGGCGCCGGTGCTCAATCAGGTCACCCAGGGCATCCGGCAGGATGTGGTCGACGAGGTCTGCGCCCAGGCCAAATGCACGGCTCACGACAAGGAAGTACTGGCGGCCATGATCAACAAGTCGGTCCCCAAGCGGCCAGGGTAGCGAAACGACTCCCGGGGTTCAGAGCGGGATGTCGGGCTTGGCCACCATCAGCCAGATGATCGCGGCGATGGCGAAGAACGCCGGGAAGCCGAAGGCGAACCACAGCTTCCAGAGGCGGTAGTACCCGGTCGGCAGAGTCGTCCCGTCGCGAGCGGCGGCGCGGGCGAGGTCGCGCATCTTCAGCTGCATCCACACCACCGGCAGCCAGAACAGGCCGGTGACCACATAGAGGATCAGGCTGAGCCCGATCCAGCCGTGTTGCAGTGGAAAGCCGGCGAGATGCGCGAGCCCGGCGCCGGTGATCGGCTGGGCGATCACGGCGGTGGCGGTGAACAAGGTGTCGGCGATCACCACCACGCCCGAGGTATGGGCGAGGACGCGGGCGTCGCCGCTGCGATGGGCCATCAGCATGAAGAAGGCGATGCCGGCCCCCGTGCCGAACAGCACCGTGGCCCCGATCACGTGCAGGGTCTTGAGCAGGAGATAGAGGGTCATCGTTCCTCCAGCGCCGCGAGGGTCATCAGGGCCAGGATGGCGCCTGGCAAAACCTTGAGCAGAGGCCCGAGTGGGTCGAGCCACAGGTCGCGCCGCCAGAGGCTGGCGCCGGCCAGGTAGACCAGGCTCACCAGCACCATGCCCTTCAGCGCCAGGGGCGCGGTGCGTCGGTGGCAGACCATCAGGCCGAGGGCGATGTCGGCCATGGTCCCGATCTTTACGGTGGCCTCGGCGGCCTGGGGCGAGAAGCCCGCGAGGCCGAGCTGCTCGGCCGCCTGCAGGAGGCTGGCCAGGCCGATCACGCCCGATCCGGTCCAGAACACGGCCAGGACCCCTATGGCCAAGGGTTTCAGGAAATAGAGCCGTGCGAACCAGCGGTCCTGCACCGTGGAGGGCCACGAGGCGAGGATCTGGCCGAGCGAGCGCGGAACGAAGCCCAGGGCCAGTGCGCCGGGGCTGGTCTCGCCCTGGACGCCTTGGGCCAACTGCCCGACCGCCGCGGACCGCAGCGCACTCTTCCAACCGAACCAAGAGGCCGCGTCGGCGAGCAGCCCAGCGACGGCGCCGAGGGCCGCCGGCAGGGCGACCACCGCGGCCGGCGGCAAGCCGAGCCAGGCGCGCAGGGCCCTCAGCACTTCGGCCAGAGTCGGAGCATCCGCGGCGGACAGGGTGGCCAGCACCCGGGCCGGCGCGTCCGGACGGACCGCCACGGCGATGCAATCGGCCAGGTCCTGGACCGATACGGCCTGCACCACGCGGTCGGCATGGACCGCTGGCACGACCAGGGGCAGGGCGGCCAGGCCGCGGAGCAGGGCCGACCCGCCGTAGGCCGCCGGCGCCAGCACCAGCCCGGGCCTGATCACCACCCAGTCCAGGCCGGTGGCCATGAGCCCATCATCGGCCGCATGCTTGGTCTCGGCGAAAGCACCCTTGGCGCGTTCGACGCCGAGGGCGGAAAGCTGGATGAACCGGCGCACGCCCGAGGACCGGCAGGCTTCGGCGAGTTGGAGCACCCCCGACAGATGCACCGCGACGAGGTGATCGGAAGGCCCGTCTTGCAGGGCGCCCGCGCAGTTGACCACGGCGTCGACGCCGTCGAGGTGCGTCCGCCAGTCGGCGGCGGTCATGCGGGCGAGGTCGGCGCGGATCCAGCGGGCCTGAGGCCACCGGCGCTGCGCCTTGCGGATGTCGCGGCCGGCGGCGAGGAGCTCGTGGCCGTCGGCCAGCAGGCGGGCGGTGACGTAGCTCCCGATCAGGCCATAGGCCCCGACGACCAGTATCCGCATGCGCCCCCCGGCCCGCGTCTAGCTTCCTTGTCGGCTGGCCTTTTCGGCGATGCCGCTGGTCCCTTCGCGGGCCTCCAGCTTGGCGGCGACCGAGTCGAGGCCGACGTTGACCGAACTCAAGAGCACCAGCCAGTGGTAGATCAGGTCGGCGCTCTCGGCGGCCACATGGTCGGCGTCGCCCTTGACGGCGGCGAGCGCGGTCTCGAACGCCTCCTCGCCGAACTTCTTGGCGGCCAGGTCCGGCCCACCGCCCAACAGCTTGGCGGTGTAGGACGACTGCGGGTCGGCGCCCTTGCGCGAGGCGATGGTGGCCTCGAGCCGCGCGACGACTTCGGCGAAACGTTCGCTCATGGAGACCTCCCTCAGGCCAGCCTGACCGGCAGGCCCGCTTCGTGCAACTCCCGCTTGGCCTCGCCCACGCTGATCTCGCCGAAGTGGAAGATCGAGGCGGCCAGCACCGCGTCGGCGCCGCCGTCGCGCACGGCCTCCACGAGGTGGCCGGCCGAACCGGCCCCGCCCGAGGCGATCACCGGCACGCCCACGGCCGAGGACACGGCCTTGAGCAGGGCATTGTCGTAGCCGGACTTGGCGCCGTCGCGGTCCATGGAGGTCAGCAGGATCTCGCCGGCGCCGAGGCCGACGCCCCGGGTCGCCCACTCGACCACGTCGATGCCGGTGCCCTTGCGCCCGCCGACGGTGAACACTTCCCAGCCCGAGCCGCCAATTTTTCCATCAGGATTCGGGCGCTGCTTGGCGTCGATGGCCAGGACCACCGCCTGGCTGCCGAACGCATCGGCCGTGGCCGTGAGCAGGGATGGATTTTCAACCGCGGCGGTATTGATAGACACCTTGTCGGCCCCGGCGCGCAGGATGCGGCGGGCGTCCTCCACCGAGCGCACGCCGCCGCCCACGCCGAGCGGCATGAAGCACACGTCGGCGGTGCGGGCGATCACCTCGAGGATCGCGCCGCGCCCCTCGTGGCTGGCGGTGATGTCGAGGAACATCAGCTCGTCGGCGCCGGCGGCGTCATAGGCCGAGGCGTGCTCCACCGGGTCGCCGGCGTCGCGCAGGGCGACGAAATTCACGCCCTTGACCACGCGCCCGTCCTTCACGTCCAGGCACGGAATGACCCTCACCTTAAGCATGTCTGGCCTTCAGCATCAGGCGGCGCCCTTGCGCCGGGCCGCGCGGATCGCCTCGTCCGGGGTGATGGCCCCGGTGTAGATGGCGCGGCCGAGGATGGCGCCGGCGATGGGGGAGCCCTTGCGCGCCTTCAGCAGCTCGATGTCCCTGACCGAGGCCAGGCCGCCGGAGGCGATCACCGGGATATGCACGGCGTCGGCCATCTGGCCCACGGCGTCGATATTGAGCCCCGTGAGGGCGCCGTCGCGGCCGATGTCGGTGACGATCAGGGCGGCGACGCCGGAATCCTCGAACTGCCGGGCCAGGTCGATCGGCTCCATGTCGGACGCCTCGACCCAGCCGTGCACGGCCACCTTGCCGTGCTTCACGTCGATGGCCACGGCGATCTGCTCGGGGAAGTCATGGGCGGCGCGCTTGACCAGGGCCGGGTCGCGCACGGCCACGGTGCCGAGGATCACGCGCGAGACGCCCATCTCGGTCCAGCGGACGATGTCGTCGTAGGTGCGGATGCCGCCGCCGAGCTGCATCGGAATCGATACCGCTTCGAGGATGGCCTGAACCGCCTCGACATTCACCGCATGGCCCTCGATGGCGCCGTTCAGGTCGACCACGTGCAGCCAGTCGAAGCCGGCCGCGGCGAACTGGCCGGCCTGGTCGGCCGGGGAGGCGTTGAACACGGTGGCCTTGTCCATGTCGCCGTAGAGCAGGCGCACGCACTGGCCGTCCTTCAGGTCGATGGCCGGATAGAGGATCATGGACGCCACTCCAAAAAATCGCCGAGGAGCCGGATGCCGTTGGCCTGGCTCTTCTCCGGGTGGAACTGCATGCCCGCCACATTATCGCGCGCCACGGCGGCGACGAACCGGTCGCCGTGTTCGCTGAAGGCGATCACGTCGGCCTCGTCCCTGGCGTCGAGCACGAAGGAGTGGGTGAAGTACATGTGGCCGCCATCCGGCAGGCTGCGGGTGATCGGGTGCGGGCGCGGCAGGCTGAGCGCGTTCCAGCCCATGTGCGGCACCTTCAGCGCCTGATCCCGGGGCTCGATCTTGCGCACGTCGCCGGCGATCCAGCCGAGGCCGGGCGTCTCGCCGAATTCCAGGCCGCGGTCGCCGAGCAGTTGCATGCCGACGCAGATGCCCATGAAGGGGACGCCGCGCTGCTTGACTGCCTCGGTCATGGCTTCGACCAGGCCCGCCTTGCCATGCAGCAAGGACATGCAGTGGCCGAAGGCCCCGACGCCGGGCAACACCAGCCGCTCGGCCTTGGCCACCACCTCGGGCTCGGCGGAGACCACGACCTCGCGATCCAGCTCCGCGGCGGCGCGGGCGAGGGCCTTCTCGGCCGAGCGCAGGTTGCCCGACCCGTAGTCGATCAGAACCACCGTGGACATCGCTGAAGCCTTACAGCACGCCCTTGGTGGAGGGAGCGTGGCCTTGGGTCTTGGGGTCCAGCTCCACCGCCTGGCGAAGGGCCCGGGCCAGGGCCTTGAAGCCGCTCTCGGCGATGTGGTGGGTGTTGTCGCCGTACAGGGTTTCCAGGTGCAGGCAGGCGCCGGCGTTCATGGCGAAGGCCTGGTGGAATTCCTTGAACAGCTCGGTGTCCATTTCCCCGACCTTGGGACGGGTGAAGTCGACCTTCCAGATCAGGTAGGGGCGGTTCGACAGGTCCACGGCGCACCGGGTCAGGGTTTCGTCCATCGGGATATAGGCGGTCCCGAAGCGGCGGATACCCTTGAAGCCGTCGCAGGCCTCCTTGAACGCCTGGCCCAGCACGATGCCGGTGTCTTCCACCGTGTGGTGCATGTCGATGTGCAGGTCGCCCTGGGTCTCGATCTTCAGGTCGAAGCCGCCGTGCCGGCCGAAACTCTCCAGCATGTGGTCGTAGAAGCCCACGCCGGTGGAGATTTCGGTCTTGCCCGTCCCGTCCAGGTCGATGCGCACGCGGATGCGCGTCTCCTTGGTCTCGCGGACGACTTCGGCGATGCGATTGGTCATCTCAGCCCTTCAGAGTCCGGCCGCGATCGCCAGGTCCTGCAGAGAGACCTGAGGCCGCGGGCCGTAGTGCGTGATCACCTCGCCGGCGGCCAGGTGGCCCAGGCGCGCGCAGTCGCCCAGCGGCCGGCCACGGCTGAGGCCGTAGAGGAATCCCGCTGCGTATTGGTCTCCCGCGCCGGTGGTGTCCACGACTTTTTCCACAGGAGCGATGGCGACGGCCGCGACCGAATTCCCCGTCAGCGTCACCGAGCCCTTCTCCGCCCGGGTCACCCCGGCGATCCCTACCCGTCCCTGCAGGGCCAGCACGGCCTCGTCGAAGTCCTCGGTCTCGACCAGGGCGCAGAGCTCGGCCTCGTTAGCCAAGAGGATGTCGACCTGGGTGTCGATGAAGTCCTTCAGCAGGTCGCGGTAGCGGTGCACCACGAAGCTGTCCGACAGGGTCAAGGCGATCAGGCGGCTGGAGGCCTTGGCCAGGCCCGCGGCCTTGGCGAAGGCTTCGCGCCCATCGGACGGGTCGAACAGATAGCCCTCCAGGTAGATGATCTTGGAGGCCTCGATGACCCTGGGGTCGACGTCGGCCGCGGTCAGGCGGTTGGAGGCGCCCAGGAAGGTGCTCATGGTGCGCTGGCCGTCGGGCGTGACGTTGATCAGGCAGCGGGCGGTGGCCGGGCCGTCCGTCAACGGCGGCACGTCGAAGCGCACGCCGATGGCGTTCATGTCGTGAGTGAACACCTCGCCCAGCTGGTCTGCGGCGACCTTGCCGATATAGGCGGCGCGCCCGCCCAGACTGGCGACGCCGGCCACCGTGTTGGCCGCCGAACCGCCTGAGGTCTCGATCCCCGACGCCATCGCTCCGTAGAGCTCCACGGCCCGCGGCTCGTCGATCAGCATCATCGAGGCCTTCACCAGGGCCTGATCGACGAGGAAGTCCTCGCTGCAGGGGGCGATCACGTCGACGATGGCGTTGCCGATGGCGGCGACGTCGTAGAGCTCGGTCATGCGCAGGGTCCTGGGCTGAAGGTCGGGCGCTCTATAGCCCGGCTTTGGGCCCGGGTCAGCCCGGGGGTCGTGCGATGTGAACGCAAGCGGCGTGACCGGCGCCGGTTCCCTGCCCGCGAGGACAGGCGTGAGGCGCGCCGGGCAGGGCCGACAGCGCCATGGCCAAAAGACAGCCCAGGGCCAGGGCCGAGATCGCTGGATGCCGGTCGATCCACCGGCCCAGCCGCCCGAGATGGCTTACTGGAGCGTAGGGTTCGGACCAGGGCGCCATGGCCGGCTACTGCAACTGGGCGGCAAGGACCTCGGCCGCGGCCCGGCGCGAGGCGCGGCCTTCGACGAAGCTGGTCACGTCGAAATAGACCACCCTGGTCTCGATCGAGATGCCGTAGCTGCCTCGGATCGAGATGCCGTGGACCACGTCATAGAAGCGCCCGTCGCTGCCGCGGATCTCGGTGTCGCGGGTCTTCAGCTGGATGTGCCGGTTGGCCAGGACGTCCATCTCCTCGCGCAGGCTCGACACCACATAGGCGTTCTTCTCGGCGTCGCCCCGGCCCGAGTCCATCAGCGAGTGGATCAGGCCCTTGGCGATGCCGGACTCGATGCGGGCGCCGTCGCGGTCGCCGGCCTGCTTCAGGCAGTCGGACTTGAGCGAGTGTGCGGCATCGATGGTGAAGTCGAGCCTGATCACCTGGTCGAGCTGGGCCATGGCGCTGGTGCAGTCCTTGCCCTTGACGGCGGCGTTGGCCTGATCGAGCAGGCCGCGGGCCTTCTGGTCGTAGAAGTCCCAGTCCTTGGCGTAGACGGACTCGGCGCGCAGTTGGCGATAGTCGGTCGAGGTGTCGCCGGCCTTGGCCTTGGCCAGGAGGTCGGCGTAGGAGTCCTGGCGCCGTTTGCGCTCGGCGGCGAGGGCGGCCTTCTTGCTGGAGTCGGCCTCGCGGTCGCCCGAGGCGTGCCGGTCGCAGGCGCCGTTGTTCCAGGTGGCTTCGAAGCGATCGCCGGTGAAGCTCATGGTGCCGAACCAGCGATGGTCGACCGCGAAGTTGGCGGTTCCGTCGGCGGTCAGCTTGCCGCTGATCGGATGGCGATTGCCAGGGTTCTGCACCTCGCCGGAAATGGCGTCGCCCGACACCACCAGACTCATGGTCGAGGTCATGTTGCAACGGCCGCCCTGGGCCGGGATGTCGGCGATCCATCGGCCGTCGAACGACGCGGCGGCGGCGGGCGAGGCGCTCGCGGCGAGGGTCAAGGCGACCAGGCCCGGAACCAGGGCAGGGACCAGACGGGAGGCCGAGCGCATGGATGTTTCTCCGTTGAGGATGCGCATGAAATTCAGTCTGCGGCGTCGTTCACGCGGTGACCGGCCAGCAGCACTGCGGGCAGGACGGCGGCCTCGGGCTCCTCCAGAAGGGCGCGAGGGTCGTACGACACCTGCTCGGCCTCTGGTGGCGGAGCGACGGGCGCCGCGGCGCCGGGCGTGGAGGCGACCACGACAGCGGTCTTGGAGTGGCGAGAGGCGCGGGCGGCGACCTTAGGGGGGTCAGCCGCCGCCCGCGGCAGGGGCTTGCGCCCCGGGGCCCGCGCCGGCGGGACGGATGAAAGCGGGTGTACGGAAGGTGCGGCGATGTCCTGGGCGGCCGCTCGCACCTCGGCGAGGCCGAGGCCCAGGCTCAGCACGGCGCACAGGGCGAGGGCGCGGCCGGCCAGGCCGAGGGCGCGCTCGGGACGGCCGTCCAGCACCTGGTCGATGCGGCGGGCGAGATCGGGGCCGCCCGACATGGCCACCGCCAACCCCGGAGCGCGACGGCTCCGCGCCACGTCCAGCAGGATTTCGGCGTAGCCGGCCGGATCGGCGATGCGGCGGGCGGCGGCGCGGTCGGCGGCGGCCTCGGCAAGCTCGCCGAGCCGCGCCTTGAGCCACCAGGCGAAGGGGCTGAACCAGAACAGGGCGCGGTGTGCCGAGGCCAGGAACAGGATGAAGAAGTCGCCGCGGCGCAAATGGCTGTCCTCATGGGCGAGGACGGCCTGGAGCTTGGCGGGCGGCCAGTCGCGCCACCCCTGCGGCAGCAGAATGGCCCGGGCGTAGGTGAGCGGGGCGTCGACGCCGGCGCTTTCGCGGATGTCGCGCCCGCAAGCCCAGGGATCGGCGATCGGCCGGGCCCGGGCGTGCAGCCGGGCCATCAGCAGCAGGCCGGCTAGCAGCCGGACCAGCCCGAAGCCGGCGACCGCGGCATAGGCGCCCAGCGCCAGGGCGCCGGCATGGGAGACGAACCAGAAGGGCGCAGCGGCCGCCGCCGTCCCGCCCGTAACGACGACCGCGGTTGCGGCCGGCCGACCAGTCAGGGGCAGGGCGACCGACAGGCCCGGAAGCCAGTAGGTCAGGGCCGGCATGGCCAGGGCGGCCAGCAGCACGGCCGACCAGATGGCGATCTCGGCCGCCACGTCGCGCAGGCGCGCCAGCTTGACCGCGGCCAGGACCAAAGCGCCCAGCAACAGCGACCGCAGCGCCGAATCCGCGATCAGCCCGAGCAATCCCGCACCAATCGTCATGACCGGTCCCTCGCCTTGGCGATCTTATCTGAAAGGGCCTGGAGCTGCTCGGGATCGATGGTCTTCTGGTCGACCATGCCGACCAGGACCTCTTCGATCGAGCCGTTGCAGAACCAGTCGACGATGCGCTTCACCGCCTTTGCGGCCACGGCGCTGCGCTGCTCGGCGGCGCTGAACAGGAAGGTGCGGCCCTCGGTGGTGTGGGTGACGTAGCCCTTCTCCTCCAGCCGGCGCAGCACGGTGCGCACGGTGGATTCCTTGAGCGGCTTGATGAGATTCTCGCGAACGCGCTCGGCGGTCACCGGACCATGGGCCCAGACGAACTGCATCACTTCGCGTTCGAGTTCGCCGAGGTCCGGAAGGTCTTCGCTCACTGTGTGGCTCCGCGTAGCGTTACGCTTTGTAACACATCGTCGGCCAAGCGCAAGCGTCGAAAGAAGGCGCCGCGGGCCGGCCAAGGCCCGCGGCGTAAAGTATTCCTCCCCGGGGAAGCGGGGAAGGAAGAGCGCGAAGACGAGACCAGATGCCCAATGGCCGCGCCGTTGCTCGAAGGTAGTATCCGTCGGCCGGCGTCGGACCAGAAATCTCGCCGCATCAACAACTTGCAGGCAATGGGCCGGGACCGGCCGGATGCAGGTGTCCGGAAGCGGACAGCTAGGCTCCCATGAACAGCGAGCGGCTCGGGCAGAGGTCGGCCACCCGGCACTCGAAGCACTTGGGCTTCCTCGCCACGCAGATGTAGCGGCCGTGCAGGATAAGCCAGTGGTGGGCGCGGGTGAGGTAGGGCTCGGGGATGACCTGCATCAGCTGTTGCTCGACCTTTTCGGGCGTGGAGCCTAAGGCCAGCTTCAGGCGGTGCGCCACGCGGAACACGTGGGTGTCCACGGCGATGGCCGGCTCGACGCCCAGCTCGTTCAGCACCACGCTGGCCGTCTTGCGGCCGACGCCCGGCAAGGCCTGCAGGGCCTCGCGGCTCAGCGGCACCTGGCCACCGTACTGGTTCAGCAGGATGTTCGACAGGGCGACGACGTTCCTGGCCTTGGTGCGATAGAGGCCGATGGTCTTGATGTAGGGCTCCAGGCCCCCCACCCCGAGAGCGGCCATGGCTGCCGGGTCAGGCGCGTCCCTGAACAGCCGCTCGGTGGCCTTGTTCACCGACTTGTCGGTGGCCTGGGCCGACAGCGCCACTGCCACCACCAGGGTGAACGGATCGTGGTACTGCAACTCGGTGCGCGGCTCGTCCTCGGCCCCCTCGAAGCGCGCGAAGATCTCGGCGATGCGGGCCTTCTCCGCCGGATTCAGACGCTTCCTGGCCGGCGTCCGGGCCGGCGTCTTGGCGGTGACGGCTTTGGGCTTGGCTGCAGCGGGCATGTGCTTGCGTAACCCTTCCCCCGTGGTCGGGGAAGGGCAGGACTGGAGGCGACGGCGCCGTTTGCGCGAGCATTCGAGCTCTTGCCCATCCCAACCCCTCCCCCATCGAGGGTGAGCGGAGTATCTACGCAGCCATGGACGCGCCCCTGCACCTGGACGCCGTGCTGACGCCCACCCGGTCCCTGTCGCGGACCGGGCTCTATGTGGTGCTCGGCGTCCTGGCGCTGTTCAACGCCCTGGTGGCGCTCCTGTTCTTCGTCATGGGGGCGAAGCCGATCCCGATCTTCATGGGCTTCGACTTCCTGGCCGTGCTGCTGGCTTTCTACTTCAGCTATCGCCAGGCGCGCCGGCGCGAGCGGGTGCAGGTGTCGGCCGACGAGGTGCGGGTGGTGCATGAGGTGGGCGCCCAGAAGCGAACGGTGTGGCGCTCGCCCACCGCCTTCACTCGGGTGGAGGTCGAGGCCAAGGGCGAGCCGGAGGTGCGTGTGACCCTGGCCCTGTCGCGACGGCGCCTGATGGTGGCCTGCCAGGTCAGCCCGCAGGAGCGCGTGGCCTTCGCCGACGCTCTGGAGGCGGCGATCAAGTCTGCGCGGGCCGAACGTTATCCCACTTAAGGTCTCTTGCGGCCGCGTGTAGAAACCGCCCACTGAAAGCGGGGCCAGGAACGTCATGAATTTCAGCGATCGGGAGGTTGAGCGATACGCCCGGCACCTGGTGCTGCGCGAGATCGGCGGTCCCGGCCAGCAGAAGCTCAAGGCGGCCAAGGTGCTGCTGGTGGGCGTGGGCGGGCTCGGCGCGCCGGCGGCGCTCTACCTGGCCGCGGCCGGCGTCGGCCACATC
>DASYBX010000163.1:0-15621 GCA_036500495.1 Caulobacteraceae bacterium | reverse complement strand
GCCGTCGGACCAGAGGGTGTTCTGCACGTCCGAGCGGTAGCCGAAGTCGCGCGTCACGCTCCACGGGCGGGTGAAGCGTTCCGGGTCGGTGATGGTGATGACGTCACGCAGGATGGTGTCGCCGAGCTTGTTCTTCAGCTTGGTCCAGCGCTCCACCACCGTCAGGTTCGCACTGTGCGCGATCCGGGTGTCGAGCATGGTGTCGGCGTTCAGATTGGTGGTCTGCACCACCAGGGTGTCGCCCTCCCAGTGACCTGAGGAATAGCCGAGGAAGGTCTTGGGCGTACCCGCCGGAGCCGGCTTGCCGTCCATGTGGATGTAGCGGACGTTGTGGGCCACCTCGTGCAGCATGACGATGAAGCCCGGCGTGTGCACGAAACGGATCGGATAGGGCGCGGTGGTCAGCCGCGGCACGCCGTGTGGGAAGCAGTGGGTCGGCGCGTCGGCGATCACCTGACCCGCCTTCTGGGCGTCGTCAAAGCGCTTGTAGTCGGCTGCACCGAACGCGTTGAACGGCGGCTGGGAGCCATCGTCGAGCTTCAAGGTCACCCCCGCCCGCGGCATTTCCCACAGGCCCGTGAGGTCATGCGGATCGGCTGGCGGCTTGGTCGGCTCCCACTTGGTCTCGGGAACCCCTTGGCCGTCCTTGCGCACCGCGTCCAGATTGGTCGGCTGCGCCAACACGGCCGAACCGGCCAAAAGCATCGCGCCCCCGGCCAGCACCAGCATCCGCAAAAGGTTCAGCGTCATATGCCCTTCCCTCAAAGCCAATCTCAACGCGCGCAACCTCAACCGCCGATTCATCCGCCAAAAGCGGCTTCGCCCTCTGCCCTCTGGATCGTCAGCGACCATCGCCCGACCCAAGACAGAATTGCCTAGGCGAAATTCAGTATCGGTTGTTGGAAATCGCTGCTCCGGCCCAAACGGCAAATGACGAAGCAACAATAGGTAGCTTGCGCGCCAGAACTGGCCACGGGTTCCCTCCCTGGAATATCGCCCGAAGGGTTCCGTCCTCCGGTGGAGCCGTTTAACGGCCTCTCTGTACTTGTCACGCTAGGGTATCATTGCCGCCCCATGATTTCATGGCGGAAACATGCGTAATTTTTCCCTATTTGGGAAAACGGCGGTCAAATTGGAGTTGGGCGGCCGCTTCGACCAGGGCTTCGGCGCCCTGCCGCACTCGCGCGGCATCGAGGGCGCCGTAACCCAGGACCACGGCGTTGCAGCGCTCCTCGCCCACCGCGAACTGGGCCGCCGGATAGGCCCCCACGCCGAGCTTGGCCGCGACGGCCAGCAGCCGCTGGGCGTCGAGCGCCTCCGGCAGGCGCAGGGCCACGTGCAGGCCCGCCGCCGAGGGGTAGGCCCGGAGCCCGTGGCCAGAGGCCCGGCCGACCACCTCCAGCAACGCCGCGCGGCGCTCGGAATAGAGCCGGCGCATGCGCCGCACGTGGCGGGTCAGATGCCCTTCGGCGATGAAGGCGGCGAGGGTCTGCTGGGCGATCAGGGGCGACAGGCCGCCGAGTTGCTTGACCGCCCGCAGCGCATCGCGCAGCCAGTCCGGCGTCATCAGGTAGCCGAGCCTGAGTTCGGGGAACAGGCTCTTGGCGAAGGTGCCGACATAGACCACCTGGCCCGAGGCATCCAAGGTCTGCAGCGCCTCCAGCGGGCGGCCGTCGAAGCGGAACTCGTCGTCGTAGTCGTCCTCGATCACCACCGCGCCCGTGCGGCGGGCGAGGGCGAGGAGGGCCTGACGGCGGCGCGGCGACATCAGCACGCCCAGCGGGAACTGGTGCGAGGGGGTGACATAGACCACCTCGGCGTTGTCAGGCAGGGCCTCGCCCCCCCCCCGTCATCGACCGGAACCCCGACCACGGTCGCCCCCGCCGCGGCGAAGGCCAGGCGCGCGGGCGGATAGCAAGGGTCCTCGACGGCCACCACCACGCCGGGCCGGTGGACCAGCACCCTGGCGAGGATGTCGAAGACCGGCTGGGCGCCGGAAGTGACGACGATGTCCTCGGCGCGGCAGGCGATTCCGCGGGCGAACGACAAGTGGCCGGCGATGCCCTCGCGCAGGCCGAGGTCGCCTTCCGGCTCCGCACGGCCGGGCGCGCGGCCGTGGCTGCGGGTCTGCCGGCTTTCACCTGGCCGACGCCAAGCTGGACAAAGCCCTGAAGCAGGCCATCGCCGAAAAGCCGGCCGACTATGCGCCCGGAACGGCGGCGGCCAAGGCTTCCGGCCAACCGGCGCCGGTGCTGAAGACCCTCGGTGGCAAGCCGCTCGCGCTGAACGACGGCGCCGAGGCCACGGTGGTGTTCTTCTTCTCGCCGTGGTGCGAGACCTATCTGAAATCTAGCCGCCCGGCGATGGCCGCGGCCTGCCTGAAGGCGCGAGAAGACGTCACCCGCCTGTCGGCCAGGCCCAGCGCGCGCTGGGTCGGCGTGGGCGCAGGCCTGTGGGCCAGCAACAAGGACCTGGCCGACTACCAGCACGACCACAACCTGACTCTGCCCCTGGCGCTGGACGAGACCGGCGGCGTCTTCCGCGCCTACAAGATCGTCGACGTGCCCACCTTCGTGGTGCTGGACAAGGCCGGCCATGTGATCGGCCGCACCCGCCGGGCGGAAGACGCCAAACGCCTCGCCGAACAGGCAGGCAAACCCTCAGCCAAGGTATCCTAGAATGCGCCCGATCCCCTTCGCCGCCACCGTCCTCGGCGCCGCGGCCCTGACCTTGCCCGCCCAGGCCCAGCCTGCCGTCGCCCCGGCGGCCACGGCGCCCACCGCCTCCACGCCGATGTTCTCCGCCGAGCTTCCCGACGTGCCGGGCAAGCAGATGGTGGTGGTGAAACTCGCCTTCCCGCCGTCGCCGTCCAAGGCCCCGCCGCACAAGCATCCCGGCTCGGTGTGGGTCTACATCACCCAGGGCGAGGCGCGCCTGGGCGTCGAGGGCCAGCCGCCCAAGTTGGTCAAGGCCGGCGAGAGCTGGTTCGAGCCGATGGGCGCGATCCACGACGTCAGCGAGAGCGCCAGCTCCACCGAGCCGGCTTACGGCTTCGCCATGATGCTGGTGCCCGACGACGCGCCCCTGGCGACGGTGGTCGACGCCCACGCCGGCCACGCCGGCCACTAGACCCGCCACACGCCGCTCCGATCACGGATAGTCCAAGGCCCGCCTCCCCGGCGGGCCTTGCTTTATTCTTTGATGGGCAAGACCAGCCAGGTCAATTCAAGTACTGCGGCAAATTCGCCGCACCCCTGGTCACGCGAAATCCGGCATGGCGCGAGCCGGCCGAGCGCCGAACCCGATGGCCATATTGCCGCACCCCGGCCTCTGGACGGCCACATTCTCGCCATGAAACGAGCAGTTTGCCGCAATCCGGCCTTAAAACTGCGACCGCCTGCCGCAGTATTCCCAACCTTCCTCGCCCTGACCCTATACCAAGGTGTGAGTAGGGCGCCCCGAAGTGACGGGAGACGTCACTCCTCCGCCTATTTGCAAATCTATGGTTAACAGGCGATCTTTTCTGGGCGGCGGCGTTAATCTTCCTTAGCCGCTACTACAGTACCGCCTGCGACATTTTGTATACCACGCTTTCGTCCGCGTATCACTTGCACAAGCCTTAGGGGCCGAGAGCGCGCCGGGCTTTTGCCTCTGAGCATCGAGTTTGTCCTGTTGCGTTAACCATACTTCTTAACCTTGATCCGGCTTCGGCGACGCCGAGGCCGGATCAGACCCTCCCGGAACCATCCATGCGTCCCCTGCCCGCACTGCAGCGCATCTGCGAACCCCAGGATCTGGCCCAGCTGGAGCCGGGCCGCCTGGCGGCGATCTGCCGGGCCTGGCTCGGCTGCAGCGGCGACCTGGTCCTGCTGCTGTCGGACGACGGACGCATCTCCCACGCGGCCTCCGCGGCCGCCTCCCTTCCCGAAGGTTTCCTCCCCCGCCTGACCGGCGCCGCCTGGCGGTCGCTTTGGCCCAAGGCCTTCCGCCGCCCGGCGGACCAGGCCCTGGCCGAAGCGGCCGTCAGCGGCGCCGGGCGTTTTCAGGCCCCGCTCATTGGGGCCGACGGGGACCAGCGCTGGTTCGACGTGACCGTTGCTCCGGTGGCCAATGCCAATCCTGAACGCGCCGGGCCAGAGCGCACCGGGCCAGAGCGCACCGGCCGGCTGGCCGTGCTGCGCGACATCTCGGCGCTCAAGCAGGAAGACGAGCGCCAGGCTCAGTCCCGGCGGCTGGAGGCGGTCGGCCGTCTCGCCGGCGGCGTGGCCCACGACTTCAACAACCTCCTGACCGTGATCCTCAGCGCCGCCGAGAGCCTGATCGAGGGCGCCGCAGGGGATGAGACCCGCACCCTGGCCGAGACCAGCCTCCAGGCCGCAGAGCGCGGCGCCGAGCTGATCCGCCGCCTCCTCGCCTTCGCCCGCCCGCGGCCCGGCGCGGCCCCGGCCAGCGCCTCGGCCGACGCCGGCGCGGCGGTCGACGCCGCCGCCCGCCTGCTGCAGCGGGTACTGCCCGGAGACGTGGCGCTCGACGCCCGCGCCCCGGCCGGGTTGATCTATTGCCGAGCCGACCGGGGCGAGCTGGAAAACGCCCTCCTCAACCTCTGCGTCAACGCCCGCGACGCCATGCCCAAGGGCGGCCGGATCGCCCTGGGAGCGGAGCTGCGCAGCCTGGGCCGCGCCGCAGCCGCGGGCCTGGGCGTCAAGCCCGGCGACTATGCGGTGTTCGCGGTCGAGGACGACGGGCTCGGCATGTCGCCGGAGACGGCGGCGCGCGCTGTCGAGCCGTTCTTCAGCACCAAGGCGGCGGCCGGCGGCACGGGCCTCGGACTCAGCGCGGTGAACAGCCTGGCGATCTCGGCCGGCGGCGCCCTTCAGATCCGGTCTCGCCTCGGCGAAGGCGCCCGCGTGGAGCTGTGGCTCCCCCGCGCCAAGGCGGCGGCGCAAGGCCAGCTCGACCTGGCCCCGGCGATCGCTGGCGCGCCGGCGTGCGACATCCTGCTGGTCGAGGACGATCCGGCCGTACGCGCCGAGGCCGCCCGCCTGCTGACCGCCCTGGGCTGCCGCGTGACCGCGGCGGAGGACGCCGAGGGCGCGATGGACGCCCTGACCGGCGACGCCGCCATCGACCTGATGATCACCGACGTCGGCCTGCCCTATGGCCTCGACGGCCGCGCCCTGGCCGAGGCCGCCCGGGCCCTGCGCCCGGACCTGAAGACCCTGTTCGTCTCCGGCTACGGCGCGGAGCCCGCGCCCGACTTCCTACCCAAGCCGTTCGGCCGCAGCGCCCTGGCCGCGGCCATCCAGCGCCAGTTCGCCCGCCCGTCCACCAAGTCCAGCCCCCAAGATCGTACGAAGTGATCGTGTCCATGAGCCGGAAAGTCCTGATCGTCGAAGACGAGCCCGAGTTGCTGACCCTGATGGCGGACTCTTTCCGCCGGGCGGACATCGAGGTCTACACCGCCCGCAACGGGGAGGTGGGCCTGGAGCTGTTCCGCACCGTCCAGCCCGACCTGGTGATCACCGACATCGTCATGCCCGCCAAGGAAGGCGTGCAGCTGATCATGGACATCAAGAGGACAGGCCTGGACACCCGCGTGATCGCCATCTCCGGCGGCGGCGTCAGGTCGTGCAAGGACTATCTGCGCTGGGCCAAGGAACTGGGCGCGGCCCTGGTGCTGCAGAAGCCGTTCCGCATGTCGGTGCTGCTGATGATGGCCCGCTTCCTCATGGAGAAGGCGGCCAACGCTCAGGCCTTCCCCACGCAATCCCTGCCGGGCGCCACGGCTGGCCGGGCCGCCGGCGACCCTTTCGACGACCTGTTCGAGGAGCCGCTCGGCTCCGCGATCCCCTCACTTTGACCACCCCATTGACCTTCCCCTGAGAAACAGAGGCCCGACGTGCGCATCCTGATCATCGAAGACGACGAGATCGTCGCCTCCACCGTGGAGCTGTTCCTGCGGTCGGAAGGCTTCCGCACCCACACCGAGACGTTCGGCGAAGAAGCGCTCGAGGTGGCCAAGCTCTACGAGTACGACGCCATCCTGATGGACCTGAACCTGCCCGACATGTCGGGCGTCGACGTCCTGCGCAAGCTGCGGATGAGCAAGGTCAACACCCCGGTGCTGGTTCTGTCGGGCCAGACCGACATGGACACCAAGATCAAGTGCCTGAGCGCCGGCGCCGACGACTATCTGGTCAAGCCCGCCAACAATGCCGAACTGGCCGCGCGCCTGCGCGCCGTGGTGCGCCGCGCCAAGGGCCACGCCCAGTCGGTGATCCAGATCGGCGACCTGGCGGTGAACCTCGACATCAAGGCCGCCGAGATCGACGGCGAACGCGTGCCGCTGAGTTCGAAGGAATACCAGTTGCTGGAGCTGCTGGCCCTGCGCCGCGGCACCACCCTGACCAAGGAAACCTTCCTCAACCACCTCTACGGCGAGATGGACGAGCCCGAGGCCAAGATCATCGACGTGTTCGTCTGCAAGCTGCGCAAGAAGCTGGCCGCCTACACCAACGGCAAGAACTACATCGAGACCGTGTGGGGCCAGGGCTATCTGATCCGCGGCGCGGACAAGATGGACGTCGAGCGCGTGGCCGCCTGACGCGCTCCGGATCCTTGGGGGACATTCACATGTGGACTGAAGAACGCATCGCCCTGCTGCAGAAGCTGTGGGGCCAGGGCTACAGCGCCAGCCAGATCGCCAGCCAGCTACCGGGCGTGACCCGTAATGCGGTGATCGGCAAGATCCATCGCCTGGGCAAGCGCCCGGAGAGCGCCACGCCGCGGGCCCGCCCCGCCCTGGTCGCCGCCCAAGCCGCCGCCCACGCCCGCCGCCGCCCCGTGGCAGCCGACGCGCGCCGGACCGCGCCGGCGCCGCAGCCGCAGCCTCAACCGGACTGGACCGTCCGGCCTTTCCGCCGCCCCGCCATCCTGCCGGGCGAGCCGGGCCTGGCCACCAGCACCACGCTGGAGGCCAACATGTGCCGCTGGCCGATCGGTGATCCGGACGAGGCCGGCTTCAGCTTCTGCGGTCGCGGGGTGGAGGGTTCGCGCCCCTACTGCCAGGGTCACTCGCGGCTAGCCTACAAGGGCTCCACGGGCGGGGAAGCCGACATCAACCGGCTCTACGCCCGGTATCTGTAATAGCGTCCGATCTCCCCCACGCTCGGCGTGCCGGGAGGTCGGGCCTCAGTTCGCCTGGCCGAGCGCGCCGTCGAGTTCGGCGAGCAGCTCCACGCCGTGGAACGGCTTTCCGAGGAAGGCCTGGGCGCCGTTGGCGAGGGCCTTGCTGCGCACCTCCGGATCCTGGTCGGAGGTCAGGAAGATGATCGGCGAACCGACGCCGGCCTCCACGATCTCCTCCTGCAGCTGCAGGCCGTCGATGTCCGGCATCTGCACGTCGAGGATGAACAGGGCGTAGTCGTTCAGCCGCTCGCAGGCCAGAAGGTCGTAGCCGGAAGAATAGGAGTCGATCTGGTAGCCGTATGCGCTCAGCAGGCCGGTCAGGGCCTCACGGAGCGAGACGTCGTCGTCCACCACGGCGATCAGAGGGCCAGACGCCACGTGTTCTCCCAATCGGACTGTCTTCGGAACAACGCCGCGGTCGAGGCCTCCGAGAGGGGCCGGTGCGCGGATGACGACCATAGTGCTGTATCAACACGGGACAGGGCAATCGTCCAACGAGGTCGCACCCTTCATACGGGAGCGTCAAATGACCTATACGAAAGTATGGGTCTAGCCCAGGGCGCCGCCCGCCTGTAGCTGATCGGCCATGCGAACCAGCTCGGCCAGGGAGCGGGCGCCCATCTTGCGCATCACCTGGCCGCGATGGACCTTCACGGTGATCTCGCTGACGCCCATGTCGCTGGCGATCTGCTTGTTGAGGCGGCCGGTTGTGACGAAGGCCAGCACCTCGCGCTCGCGCGGGGTCAGGCCGTCCAGACGCGCGCGCAGGGCGTTGTCGGCGGCCCTGCGCTGACGGGCCTGGCGGCCGATGTCGAGCGCGTGCTGGACCGCGTCGAGCAGTTCCTGGTCGCGGAACGGCTTGGGCAGGAACTCCACCGCCCCGGCCTTCATGGCGCGCACCGTCATCGGGACGTCGGCATGGCCGGTGATGAAGATGATCGGCACCTCGGCGCCCCGGCGCACCAGCGCCGACTGCAGGTCCAGCCCGCTCTGGCCCGGCAGACGCACGTCCAGCACCAGGCAGCACGGCCGATCGGGCAGGGGCTGGTCGAGGAACTCGCGCACCGATCCGTGGAACTGGCCCTCCAGGTCCACCGAGCGCAGCAGTCCGTCCAACGCCTCCCTGACCGCGGCGTCGTCGTCGATCACGATCACGAGCGGCTGAGGCCCCTCCATCAATCGCTCTCCATCACCGGCAAGGTGAAGCTGAAGATAGCGCCGCAGGGTTGGTTGTGCGTCAAGTCCAGATGACCGCCATGGGCCTCTACAATCGCTTTACAGATCGGCAGGCCTAGCCCCATGCCCTCGGGTTTGGTGGTGAACAGGTTGGTGAATATCTGGGCGGCGTTGCTTTCATCGACCCCCGAGCCGTTGTCTGCTACGGAAATCCGGATATCACCGTTCTCCATCACGGCCGTCGACAGTTTCAATACCTTGCGGCGGCCCGACACGCCCTTCATGGCGTCGATGGCGTTGGCGATCAGGTTGACCACCACCTGCTGCACCTGCACCGGATCGGCCCAGGTCTTCGGCAGGTCGTCGGCGAAATCGGTCTCGGCCTTGATCGACGCCTTCTTGCGCTGAAACTCGGTGAAGCCCAGGGCCTCGGTCAGCAGGGGAAGCACGTCGACCGCCTGGCGCCGGCCGAGGTCCTTGGTCAGCATGCCGCGGGTGCGGCCGACGATGGCGCTTGTGCGCTCGGCGTCGCGGGTGATGCGGCCGAGGGCCGCGCGCGCCTCGTCCAGGTTCGGCGGGTTTTTGGCCAGCCAGCGCAGGGCCGCCTCGCTGTTGGCCATGATCGCGGCCACCGGCTGGTTGACCTCGTGGGCGATCGACGAGGCGAAGGTGGCCACGGTGATCACCCGCGCGGCGCGGGCCAACTCGGCCAGGCTCTCGCGGGCAGCTTCCTCGGCGGTGTAGCGGGCTTCCTCGTGAGCGCGCAGCTGGGCGCGGTCCTCCTCCAGCATGCGGGCGAAGGCCAGTTCGCGGCTGAGGCGGGCGAAGACGTCGAGCTCACGCTCGCCGAACGCATCCGGCTGGCCGGCATAGACGATCAGCACGCCCGACGGCGAGCCGGTGTGGCCGAAGGGGATGGTGACGGTGGAGCGGATGCCGAACCGGATCGCCCGGCGCCGCCACGGCGAGAACGCCGGCTCGTCGAGGACGTCGCGCATGACGAACGGCTGGTTGGCGCGGATCGACAGGCCCGCGGGCCCGACGCCGTCGGGCGAGTCCACCGACCAGCTCAGCGTCAGCCCCTCGAGGTAGCCGGCCGCCAGGCCTGCGCCGGCGACCAACCGCACCGGCAGGCCCGGCCCGTGCTCCACCAGCCCGACGGTGGCGGCCAGATAGTCGTTGTCGCCGACGATGGCCTCGCAGACCCCGGTGACCAGTTCCTTGTAGTCGGCCGAACGGATCAGCGCCGTGGACGAGCGGGCATAGGCCGCCAGGGCCCAATTCAAGCGGCGCAGATCACGGTCGGGATCCACGCCCGCCGCTACCCCCCAGCCTTCCCCCGTTCGCCCCGCCAAATCCATATTTTGGTCTAAATCCCGCCCACTTCCCAAATTGCACGACACACGTGTCAGGCGAATAGCAGTTGTTAACGTTAAGCCTGCGACACAGCGCCGCAACTTTGACTGTAGACGACAGCTTTCGCGATTCGAATATCTGCGTTCTCAGACGTGATAATTATCTGTCGTACGAATCACAGGACCCAACAAACGGGAATACCTATGGTAGGTCGTGGTTTCTCGCTGAACGCAGTAAACATGTGCCAAAAGGAGACGAAAGCGAGATTTCATACTATTTGAACGTGTAGTGGATCGGCGCGCAAGGGTCATCAGCCGACGGCGCGCGCGATCATTTCAGCCGGAGACAGGGTGAAGCTGAACACCGCGCCGTAAGGCGCATTGGCGCTTACCTCTATACGGCCGCCGTGAGCTTCGACGATCGACTTGCAGATCGGCAGGCCCAGGCCCACGCCGTCGGGCTTGGTGGTGAACAGGTGCTCGAACACTTGCTGGACCTGGTCCGGTGCGATGCCGACGCCGGTGTCAGCCACGCTGATCAGCAGATCGCCGTCGTCGGCGCAGCCCGCCTCCAGCCGGAGCAGCCGCCGCCGGCCCGCCACCGGCTTCATGGCGTCGATGGCGTTGGTGATCAGGTTGACCAGCACCTGCTGGATCTGCACCGCATCGCCCCAGGCGTTCGGCAGGTCTTCGCCGACGGCGATCTCCACCGTCACCTGGGCCTTCTTCTGCTGAATCTGGGTCAGTTGCGCGGCCTCGTGCAGCAGCGCCTCGACGTCCACTTCCTGGCGCTCGCCGAGCCGCTTGGTCAGCATGCCGCGGGTGCGGCCGACCACGGCGCTGGCGCGTTCGGCGTCGCGCACCAGGCGCTGCAGGGCGGCGCGCGCTTCCTCGACATTGGGCGTGCCCTTCGCCAGCCAGCGCAGGGCGGCCTCGCCATTGGCCATGACCGCGGCGATCGGCTGGCTCACCTCGTGCGCCACCGAGGCGGCGAAGGCGCCCAGCGATACCAGGCGTGCGGCCCGCGCGAGCTCGGCCAGGCTGTCGTGCGCCCGTTCTTCGGCGTCCCGGCGAGCCGCTTCCGATGCAGCCAGGGCCAGGCGCAGGCGGCGGATCTCCTCGGCCCCGGCGCCGACCGGCGCAGGCAACAGCAACGGCGCAACCTTGGCGCGACGGCTGTCCATCGCCCGCGAAACCGTCATCAACGCAACCATGTACACTCCCCGGTCGAGGCATGACGGCTTGACGGCGGGCAAGGTTCGCCCGTCGCGTCGCAGCCGGAGGCCGCGCGCCGTCGACGCTAGGTTGACGAAATCGCCCGAAGGCCCGCTCTCCACGGTCTCGGGCAGGTGCACAAGCCTTCAGCCCCAGGCCGCTGGCGTGTTAACTATTCGTTGATACACGCGGCAGGCGAAACTGGTCACGGCGCCGCACAGCTTGTCCACAGCCGCGACATGACGCCGCAATTGGCGGTTGTGCCCAATCCATCCCCAAGAATCGCGTTACCCGGCCTACTCAGGCCCGCGGGCGTCCGCCCTTCCACACATAGATCCGGCCTCTGTCGCCGTCGACCCGCACCCAGTCGCCCGTCGAGATCAGGGCGAAGGGATCGCCGTCCAGGTCGGTCACGGCGGGGACGCGCATCACGACCGCTCCGAGTGCGACCTTGGTGGTCATGACGGTGAAGACCATGGCCAGGGGCGCCTTGCCCGCCAGCTTGGCCATGTGGAAGGCGTTGGACCAACCCGACGAACCCTTGGCCCCAGGGAACACCAGCACCTTGCCGGCGAAGCTGACGCCCTTCAGCTCGTGGCGGCTCTCGATGACCATGCCGGTCAGGGCGTGGATGCCGCCCCAGCCCGAGATGGTCTCGCGCGTGACCAGGGCCTCACCCTCAGCGACCCCGCCCACGACCTTGCGACCGTGCAGGACGATCGTCGGCTGGACCTCGGGCTGGCCATCCTGGACCGGATGGGACGCGCTCACGGCAACCTCCCGTTCCAGCGGCCAGTGCAGGCGGCGTCGACACACTCGGCGGTGGTCCCATACCAGCCTTCGATGTTCATGATGGCCGGCAGGTAGTGGACCTGTTTGGCGCTGTCGAGCGCGGCCACGCGGGTTCCCTTGGGCACGGCCTGGCTGATCGAGGAGCAGGTGTCGGTCATCAGCAGGGCGCCCGCGTCGCGGAGCACCCTGTCATAGCCCTGGGCCTGGGCCGCCAGTTTGACGGCGCGGGAGGTGAACACCCAGAGGGCGCTGTTGGCCGACACCCTGCGTCCCTCGATCAGGGCTGCGATCTCGGCGATCTGCTCCAGCGCGGCGTGCGGGCAGCCGAGCATGACGAAGTCCACGTCGCGCGAGGACCCGACCGCGTTGAGCGTCTCGTAGGTGCGCGCCCGCGCCGCCGCGTCATAGACGAACCGCTCGCCAGGCTTGCGCGGCCCGAACGCGGCCTCCAGGGTCGGCGCCTCGGGCGTGACCCCGACCATGTGGTAGAGCTCGACCCCGCCGGACGACGCCGCCGCCGCGCCGAAGTGCTTGTGGCGGATCACGCTGGCCCCGGAGACGGAACCGTCGATCACCGGGATGGCGTCCTGCACGGCCCCTCCGACGAAGTAGCCGAGCATGCCCCACTCGAAGATGTCGCCCACGGGGACCTGCACATCGACCAGGTGCTGGCCATGGCGGAAGTCGGTCTGGTGGAAGCCCCAGTCGGGCACGCGCTTGGCCAGCATGGCGGCGCTGGTGGACTCCCGGCCCTCGGTGTTGGTGCGCGCGCCCACCACCGAATTGCAGAACACCACCGCCGAGCTCTCCATCCAGGCGCAGTGCTCGCCGAAGACCGGCATGTTGCCGGCGAGGTAGGGCGTGCAGGTCTTCATCACCTGGATGCCGTGTCCGGCGACCTCGCGCTCGTCGGCGACGAAATTGGCGTGGGCCTGCGGGCTCATGCCCATCTGCGGCCAATGCTCGGGGTCCATGCCGCCCTGCAGATGGCAGGAGAAGCCGGCCTTCATCGGCGGCACGTCGACCACTACGTCGGAGTCCAGGTCGTAGCGTGAGAACACCGCCCGATAGTCGCCGCCGTCGGCCTTGAAGGCGTCCTTCACCCACTGAGGCGAGGAGCCCGGCACCCCGGCCACGTTGTCGGTCTCCACGAACCGTTCCGCGCCCAGGGCGTCGGCGTAACGCACCAGGAGCTCCATGGCCTTCTGCACGGCGGCGCCCTCGTCGCCGCCCAGCATGGCTTGCTCCCGGAGCGTCAGCGCCACCATCAGCGGAGGCCGTCGATGCGCTCGATGATCTGGCCGAGCACCTTGAGCGCGACGGCGAGTTCCTCCGGGTCGAGGCCTTGCAGCACCTCGGCGCGCAGGGAATTGGTCACGCCCATGATGTCGTCGATCGCCTGGCGGCCCTTGGCGGTGATGGCGTTGGTGGTGACACGGCGGTCGATCTCGCTCTGGCGACGGTCGATCAGCCCCTCCTTCTGCAGGACGTCGAGCATGCGCACCAGGGTCGGGCCCTCGACGTTGAGCAGGCGGGCCAGTTCGCCTTGGGTCAGGGCGTGGTCGGAGAAGGCCACCAGGAACAGGCTCTCCCAGCGAGCCATGGTGTGGCCGGTGGGGCGGATGCGCTCGTTGGCCAGCTTGCGCCAGCGGCGGCCGGCCACGACGATGTCGCGGGTGGCGCGGTAGTAGAGGTCGTCCACGTCGCTGCCGGCATAGAGGCGGTGATACTTGGCCAGGCGCTCGTCCAGGGCGTTGAGACGGGCCTCCTCGCTGTCGTCCGGCGGATCGTTGGCGGGGGCGACAGGGGGCATGATCAGCTCTCCAGATCGGTGAGGACGGCGCCCGAGGACATCGGCTGCACGTCGCGGCGGTAGATCCCCAGCCAGCCGGGGGCATCGGTGGTGTAGGCGTTGCGCGGGACGGGCCTGGCCAGCACCTCGGCGGGCGCCTCCAGGTCGAGCGTCCCGGCCAGGGCGTCGATGCGGATGCGGTCGCCGTCGCGCACCTTGGCCAGCGGGCCGCCCGCAGCCGCCTCGGGCGCCACCTCGGCGACGGTCAGGCCCTTCAGGCACAGGCCCGACAGTTGGCTGTCGGTGACGAAGGCGATGGAGTCGGCCAGACCCGCGGCGTCGATGGCGAACAGCACCGATGACGCGCCGCCGCCCATGGCCGGCCCGCCCTTCACGCCCAGGCCGCGCAGCACCAGCACCTCGCCCTTCTGCACCGCGCCGGCGGCGAGGTCGCGCAAAGCGAGGTCGGAGTCGTCATAGACCCGCGCCGGGCCGTCGAACCTGTCGAGCCGGCTGCCGCGCAAGCCGAGCTTGACGATGGCGCTCTCGGGCGCGAGCGATCCCCTGAGCACGGCGATCGCGGGACCGACGGAGACGGGGTTGTCGAGCGGGCGGATGATGTCCGGGTCCTTGACCGTCACGCCCTGCAGGTTCTCGCCCAGGGTCTTGCCGGTGCAGGTCAGCACGGAGCGGTCGACGAAGGCGCCCAGTTGCAGAAGCACCGCCTCGCAGGCGCCGGCGTCCTCGAACGCCTCGATGCGCACATCGCCCGTCGGGCGCGGGGCGGACAGGATCGGCACGGTCGCCTGCAACTCGCGCCAGATGGCGTAGATGTCGACCTTGGTCCCGGCCTCCACCGCCACGGCCTGCAGGTGCTTCAGCGCATTGATCGAGCCGGACACGGCCAGCACCGTGGCGCAGGCGTTCCTGAAGGCGGCCTCGGTCAGTATCTGGCGGGGGCGGAGGTCCTCCAGCACCATCTCCACGATGCGCGTTCCCGAGCGGCGGGCAGCGTCGAGCATCTTCTCCGAATTGGCGCGCACGGGCGCGGAGCCCGGCAGGCTCATGCCCAGCGCCTCGACCACGCAGTGCATGGTGTTGGCCGTGGCCATTCCCGAACACACGCCCGGGCCGCGGATCGCCTGCGGGATCATCTCCTTCAGCGAGTGCTTCATCGGCTTGCCGAAGCGATCGGCGACCTGGCCGGAGAACAGCTCCTCGATGTCGATGTGGTCCCCGTCGATCTCGCCGGAGGCCTGGTAGCCGCCAATCACCAGCAAGGTCGGGATGTTCAGCCGGCCAGCGGCCATCAGGTGGCCGGGCGGGGTCTTGTCGCAGGAGGTGAGGCAGACCATGCCGTCGAGCATCGCCGCCTCGACCTGGGCCTCGATGTCGCTGGGGATCAGGTCGCGGCCGGCAAGGATGTAGGCGCCCTTGCGCGCCGCCCCGGTGATGAAGTCCGAGGGCGCGGTGGTGCGCACCTCGAACGGCACCCCGCCCGCCGCGCGGACCGCGTCCTTGACGATCTTGGCCACGCCGTCGAGGTGGGCGTAGCAGATGGCCAGCTCCGAGGAGGAGTTGACCACCGCGATCTTGGGCTTCTCCAGGTCCGCCTCGCTGAGCCCGAGCGCCCGCCATTGGGCCCTCCTGACCGCTGTGTTGGCGCCGAGACTGCGAAGCTGGACCATACTCAAGAACTCCGGACTATTCGGCTGCGGCGGCTTGCGCGGCGGTGATGGGGGTGGGGGCGTTGCGCTCGCGGCGCACCACCCTGGCGATGCCGAAGGCGCAGGCGGCCAGGATGATCGGGCAGAGGGCGATGAAGCCGAACACCCGCTCTGGCGGAAGATGGGTGGACAGGATCTGGGCGCCGATGAGCGGGCCTACCACCGCGCCGATCTTGGCGATCGAGGTGGCCCAGCCGGCCCCGTTGGCGCGGATCACGCTGGGGTAGAACACCCCGCAGATCGACAGGATGCCGAAGTGACCGCCCGAGATCAGCATGGGTCCGAGCACCAGAAGCGGCAGCATGATGTCGTGCGGTGGGTCGCCGAAGCCGATGTAGAGCATGGTCGGGATCGCCAGCAGCGGATAGACCATCAC
>DASYBX010000162.1:0-35977 GCA_036500495.1 Caulobacteraceae bacterium | reverse complement strand
TTCGCCCGCCCGGTGCTGCGCATGATGATCGCCCAGCCGCTGCAGGTCACCGATCGCCTCGGCCAGTTCGACGTCATCGTCACGGTCGAAGGCTCGGGCCTGTCCGGCCAGGCCGGCGCCGTGCGCCACGCCATCTCCAAGGCCCTGACCTACTACGAGCCGGGCCTGCGCCCGGTGCTCAAGCCGCACGGCTTCCTGACCCGCGACAGCCGCGTGGTCGAGCGCAAGAAGTACGGCCGCGCCAAGGCCCGCCGCAGCTTCCAGTTCTCCAAGCGCTAAGCGTTCCGAGAGCCAGGCTACAGAACAGCGCTCCGGGCGACCGGGGCGCTTTTTTGTTGCACTGCCCGTTTCCGTACGCCTCGGGCCCGGCCCGCCAGCGCGCTGCAGTACGAATAGGGGCTCAGCGCGCCGGATAGGCGGTGAAGATGTAGTCCTGGGCGGACACCTTGGAGTGGCATTCGTAGCCGCACGTCGCGCCGGTCCCTCGGGACTTCAGGGTCTTGGACGCCGCGTCGTAGTCGAACACCGCGTAGGCCCAGCCGTGGGTCTTGGGGAAGCGCTTGGAGTCCTTGAGGATGAAGGCCAGGCTCTTGATGTCGCCGGGGACCTGGACGGCGTAGGGCGAGACGGGATTGGCCTTGGAGGCCCACTCGATCTTCACCACCTTGGACCCCTCGGGGAAGGTCTGGCCCTTGGCCGGCAGGCCCTTCTGATAGGCGGCCATCATCACCGGGTTGGCGGCGATCAGCTTGACGCTGCCAGGCACCTGGCTCACGGCGACCGCGCGCCAGGCCTCGTAGCCCTTGAACTCGGAGAAGCCCAGGCCGCCCTCGACCTTCAGGGCGCTGCGGTCCTGGGCGGCGAAGGCCATGCCGCCGGCGGCGGCGAGGGTAAGGAGGGTGAGGGCGATGGTCGCCGATGACTTGGGGCTCATGGTTCACTCCTGCCGTGCTGCACGAAAGGGCGGCGCTGAGGCCGCGGTGAACTCGGATTTCGGGAACAAAGAGAGAGGCCCGGCCATGCGGGACGGGCGCGACCACAATAGCAGTCGCGCGCAAGGCCAGCTAGTCGACTATCGACGCCGGACCCGCAACGCCTCGGCCTCGCGGCGGACCTCGAAGAACACGGCCCGTTCCTGGAGGGCGTCGGCGAGGGCCCGGTGGGCGGGAGGGGCCGCCTGCAGCCTGGCGCGCGCCTCGAACAGCAGGTCCAGCGCCTCGGCCCGGGCGAACGGGTCGGCGGGATCGGCGCCGAGGACCTCGACCACCCCGCCGACATGGGCCTCGTCGGCCTCGTGCAGGCGCAGGGCGTGCCGCGGCAGGCCGGCCGCGCGCAGCAGCTTGCTCAGCCACATGCCATCCCAGGAGGGCGCCGTGGCGTAGACGTCGTGCGGCCCGAGGACCTCCAGCATCCGGCGGGCGACCTGCTCGTGCGGCTCGCCCTCGGCCAGCAGCTGATCGCGGCCGATGTGATGGATCGCCTCGGCCGAGGCGTCCCAGTCGGTCCAATCCGGCGCCGGGCGGATCAGGTGGGTTTCCTCGCCTCCGTCCTCGCCCGCCCAGCCGACCTCGATCGGATAGCTGTCCTTGGACAGGGACGAGGCCTCGAAGTCGAGGAAGATGCGCACCCCTAGCCCTTGACCCTCACGAAGCTGCCGGGCGCGTCCTCGATCGGCTTCAGCTTGCCCTTGGCCGGGTCGCGGGAAGCGACCTGGGCGCCGGAGCGCTCGACCAGCCACTGCGCCCAAACGGGCCACCAGGAGCCGGGATGCTCCGCGGCGCCCGACAGCCAGGCCTCGACGGTGTCGGGGCGCTCGTTGTTGGTCCAGTGCTGGTACTTCCTGGCGGCGGGGGCGTTGATCACCCCGGCGATGTGGCCTGAGCCGGCCATGACGAAGGTGACCGGGCCGCTGAACAGCTTGGAGCCCTTGTAGACCGAGCGGTAGGGGGCGATGTGGTCCTCGCGCGAGGCCTGGGCGAAGATCGGGGTCTTCACCTTGCCGAGGTCCAGCGGCACGCCATTCAGGCTGAAGGCGCCCTCGGCCAGGGCGTTCTCCCGGTAGAAGCGGCGCAGGTATTCCAGGTGCAGGCGCTTGGGCATGCGCGTCTGGTCGGCGTTCCAGAACAACAGGTCGAAGGGCTTGAGCTCCTTGCCCATCAGGTAGTTGTTGACGAAGAACGACCACACCAGGTCGTTGGCGCGCAGGGCGTTGAAGGTGTCGCCCATCACCCGGCCGGGCAGGACGCCGCCGGATTCGTCCATGCGCACCTCGATCACGCGCAGCCAGTCCTCGTCGGTGAACAGCTTGAGGTCGCCGGATTCGGAGAAGTCCTGCTGGGCGGCGAAGAAGGTGGCCGAGCCGATGCGGTCGTCGCCCTTGGCGGCGAAATAGGCGAGGGCGCAGGAGAGCAGGGTGCCGGCGATGCAGTAGCCGACCGCATTGACCTGCTTGGCCCCGGTCTGCTTCAGCGCCGCGTTCACAGCGGCCTCCACGCCATCCTTCAGGTAGTCCTCGAAGCCCTTCTCGGCGAGCGCCGGGTCGGGGTTGACCCAGGACACCACGAACACGGTGAAGCCCTGGCTCGACAGCCAGCGGATCATCGAGTTCTCGGGACGCAGGTCGAGGATGTAGTACTTGTTGATCCACGGCGGGAAGATCACCAGCGGAACCTCGTGCACGTTGTCGGTCGAGGGTTCGAACTGCAGCAGCTGGATCAGCTCGTTCTGGAACACCACCTTGCCGGGCGCGGTGGCGACATTGACGCCCACCTCGAACTTGGTCAGGTCGGTCTGGCTGATCTGCAGGGCGCCGCCGCCGCGCTCGAGGTCGGCGGCGAAGTTCTCCATGCCCCTGACCAGGCTCTCGCCGCGGCTGTCGACCGCCGCCTTGAGCGCGGCCGGGTTGGAGATCAGGAAATTCGACGGCGAGAACGCGTCCGTCAGCATCTTCGTGAAGAACTCGGCCCGCCGCTTGGTCTGGGGCTCGACGTCCTGCACGCCGGACACCAGCTCGTTCAACCACTGGGACGAGAGCAGGTAGGACTGCTTGATCACGTCGAACAGCGGGTTCTTGTCCCATTCCGGATCGGCGAAGCGGCGGTCGCCCGGCGTCGGCCTGGCGATCGGCTCGGCGGGCTCGCCGGCGGCGACCCGGCGGGCCGTGGTCTGCCACAGGTCCATGTAGCGCGACAGAAGGTCGGCCTGGGCCCGCATCAGGCGATCGGGCTGGGCGGCCAGCCGGCTCATCACCTCGCCCATGGCGGGGCCGGCGTTGAACGGGTCGGCGCTCAGGGGCGCCTTGTCGACCTGGCGCAGGGCGGCCTCGGCCATGGCGCCCTGGGCGGTCAGGGCGGCCCTGGCCAGGTTCATCGACAGCCGCTCGATGGCCTCGCGATTCTCCGGCGACAGCAGCAGCGGGCCGAGCTCGTGCATGAATCCGGTGTCGGAAGCTGCCGGTTGCGGCTGCGCCTGGGGTTGCGGAGGAGGGGCGGAGGATGCAGCCGCCGGCGAGGGCGGGGCTTCGACCGGGGCGGCGGCCGGCTTGGAGCGGGCCTTCTGCGGCGACTTCGGTTTCGACTTGACCGGTGAGGAGGCCTTGGCCGCCGGCGCTTTCTTGGCTTTGGTCACGGCGGTCTGGTCGGTCATGGGCCGTCGGTCCTTGCGCAGTCCAGGCAGGCTTGCCCTTCCGTTTACGGGTATCATCGCATAAGACCAAACCCCAATTGAACGACCAACCTGTGGTTTTTCCGATGGCCCGAGCGATGGCTCACCTGGCGCCGATGCGATACACGATCCGACTGCCCGCCTTTGGCGCAGCGGCGATCGCGCTCGTCGCCGCCGGGCTGGGCGGTTGCAGCGTTACGCGCACGGCGTTCGGCCCCCTGCAGTACGACAAGGCCTCGGCCGCGGCGCCCGCGATCGCCTCGACCGATGTTTCCGCCCAGCCTTATCCCGCCCTGACCCAGGTGCCGCCCCAGCCGGACGACGTGCGGCCGATCGCGGCCTGGAATAGGGACATCTTCGACATGGTGGCCGCCCGCCGCCAGTTGGACGCCTTCCAGGTGGCCAATCCCCAGACCTTCTACGGGGCCGAAGCCTTCGCTCAAGAGGCGAAGATCGAAGCCGTTCCGCCACCCATCCCGGTCGGCGCCCAGACCCCGGCCGGCGCGGCCGCGGCCGCGGCCAAGGACGCGAAGGAGCGAGCTACGCCGCCTTCGCCGGCTCGCTAGAGTCGCCGAAGGCGTAAATCCCGCTCCGCTCGCTTGGAAGCAGACGCCCGACGGTCTATCAGGGCGAACCATCCAGGCGTCCCAGCCATTCTTGCGCGGTCTTAGAGCATGCTAGCCAAAAGTGGATGCCGGTTTTGGCGGCCAGCATGCTCTAAAACCCTGAATTTAGGGCCCTTTTCAACGCTTCGAGCGCGGCTCGCAGCTAAGGGGCCCTAAGGACCGACAGGCCATGAACACCGATTTCTACCGCATCAAGCGGCTGCCGCCGTACATCTTCGAAGAGGTCAACCGCATCAAGGCGCGCCTGCGCGCCGAGGGGACCGACATCATCGACTTCGGCATGGGCAATCCCGACATGCCCACGCCTCAGCACATCATCGACAAGCTGATCGAGACGGTGCAGAAGCCGCGGACCACCCGCTACTCCGCCTCCAAGGGCATCCCGGGCCTGCGCAAGGCCATGGCCAACTACTATGGCTACCGGTTCGGGGTGAAGCTGGACCCAGACCGCGAGGTGATCGCCACCCTCGGCTCCAAGGAAGGCTTCGCCAACCTGGCCCAGGCCATCACGGCGCCGGGCGACGTGGTGATCTGCCCCAACCCCGCCTATCCGATCCACGCCTACGGCTTCATCATGGCCGGCGGGGTGATCCGCCACGTGCCGGCCCTGTCGCCCGAGCAGTACCTCTCGGGCATCGAGCGGGCGGTGCGCAACTCGGTGCCCAAGCCGATCGCCATGATCGTCAGCTATCCGTCCAACCCGACGGCCCAGTGGGTGCCGCTGGACTTCTACAAGGACGTCATCGCCCTGGCCAAGAAGCACGACCTGATCGTGCTGTCGGACGTGGCCTATGGCGAGATCTACTTCGACAACAACCCGCCCCCTTCGATTCTGCAGGTGGACGGCGCCAAGGACTGCGCGGTGGAGATCAACTCCCTGAGCAAGACCTACGCCATGGCCGGCTGGCGCGTGGGCATGGTGGTGGGCAACGAGAAGCTGTGCGCCGCCCTGGCGCGGGTGAAGTCGTACCTCGACTATGGCAACTTCACGCCGATCCAGGTGGCCGCCGCGGCGGCGCTGAACGGCCCGCAGGACTGCGTCGACGAGATCCGCGGCATCTACAAGTCGCGCCGCGACTGCCTGGTCAGCGCCATGGGGCAGGCCGGCTGGGACATCCCCGCGCCGTCCGCCTCGATGTTCGCCTGGGCGCCCCTGCCCAAGCAGTACGAGCAGGCCGGTTCGATGCTGTTCTCCAAGCTGCTGATCGAGGAGGCCGGCGTGGCCGTGGCACCCGGCGTCGGCTTCGGCGAGTTCGGCGAGGGCTACGTGCGCGTGGGCCTGGTCGAGAACGAGCACCGCATCCGCCAGGCGGCGCGCAACGTGCGCAAGTTCCTGGCCCATGCCGACGAGATCCTGGCGCGGGCCCACAATCAGCAGGCCGCTCAATAATGACCGTTGAAAAGACCTGGCGCGTCGGCGTCGCGGGCCTGGGCACCGTGGGCGGCGGCCTGATCAAGTTCCTGGCCGAGCGGGCAGACTATGCGCCGGCCGGCGGCCGGGTGCAGGTCGTGGCCGTGTCGGCGCGCAACAAGTCGCGCAAACGCGACTTCGACATCTCGCAGCTCGAATGGTTCGACGATCCGGTGGCCCTGGCCGCCTCGCCCGACATCGACATCTTCGTCGAGCTGGTGGGCGGCTCGGACGGGCCGGCCAAGGCGGCGGTGGAGGCGGCGCTGAACGCCGGCAAGCCCGTGGTCACGGCCAACAAGGCCCTGATCGCCGAACACGGCCGCGAACTGGCCGAACTGGCCGAGGCCAAGGGCGCCCCCCTGCTGTTCGAGGCGGCGGTGATGGGCGGCACGCCGGCGGTGAAGATGGTGCGCGAGGCCCTGGTCGGCGAGCACCTGGAATCCGTCGCCGGCATCCTCAACGGCACCTGCAACTACATCCTGACCGAGATGGAGACGACCGGCCGCTCGTTCGCCGACGTGCTCGCCGAGGCCCAGCGCCTGGGCTACGCCGAATCCGACCCGACCACCGACATCGGCGGCTTCGACGCCGCGCACAAGATCACCATCCTGGCCGCTCTGGCCTTCGGCGGCGCGCCCAACTACGCCGGCGCAGAGATCGAGGGCATCGAACAGGTGGAGCTGGCCGACATCCGCCTGGCCCACGACCTGGGTTTCCGCATCAAGCTGATCGCCTCGGCCGAGCAGATCGACGGCGGGGTGTCGGTGCGCGTGCATCCGGCCCTGGCGCCGCTGGACCATCCCCTGGCCCAGGCCAACGGCGCGCTCAACGCCCTGTTCATCGAGGGACGCCGGGTGGGCCGCATCTTCGTCCAGGGGCCGGGCGCGGGGGCGGGGCCGACCGCCGCCGCCGTGGCCGCCGACATCGCCGACGTGATGACCGGGGCGACGCGCCCCGTGTTCCAGGCCAAGGCCGCCGAACTGAAGGTCGCGCCGCCGGTGGAAGGCCAGCAGCGCCAGATCCGCGCCTATGTCCGCCTTCTGGTGAAGGACGAGCCGGGCGTGATCGCCGCCATCTCCGAGACCCTGGCGGAGGAGAAGGTGTCGATCGACAGCTTCCTGCAGAAGCCGATCCACGACGTGGGCGGCACGCCCATCGTGCTCACCACCCATGCGACGCCGGAACCTGTGCTGCTGCGGGCCATTGAGCGCATCGCGGCTCTGCCGCACATGCTGGCGTCGCCGCGCATGATTCGCATCGCCCGCGTCTGAGAATCCCGGATAAATGGACGCCCCGCCCAGGAGACCTTCATGAGTGCTGTCGAAATGGACCTGAGCCTGGTGATGGACGCGGTCAGGGTGACCGAGGCCGCCGCCATAGCGTCCTACAGCCTGGTCGGCCGCGGCGACGAGAAAGAAGCCGACCGCGCCGCCGTGGAGGCCATGCGCGACACGCTGAACACCCTGGCGATCGACGGCCGCATCGTGATCGGCGAGGGCGAGCGCGACGAGGCGCCGATGCTGTTCATCGGCGAGAAGCTGGGCAAGGGGACGGGCCCCAAGATCGACATCGCCGTCGACCCCCTCGAAGGCACCACCCTGACCGCCAAGGCCATGGCCAACGCCCTGGCGGTGATGGCCTGGGCGCCGGAAGGCACCCTGCTGAACGCGCCCGACACCTACATGGACAAGATCGCCGTGGGTCCGGGCCTGCCGGCCGGCATCATCGACCTGGACAAGAGCGCGGCCGAGAACGTCACCGCCATCGCCAAGGCCAAGGGCGTGCCCACCACCGAGATCACCGCATGCGTGCTGGACCGCCCGCGCCACGCCGAGATCATCGCCTCGCTGCGCTCGGTCGGCGCGCGGGTGGCCCTGATCTCCGACGGCGACGTGGCCGGGGTGATCAACACCACCGACCCGACCACCGGCATCGACTTCTACATGGGCCAGGGCGGAGCGCCGGAGGGCGTGCTGGCCTGCGCCGCGCTGAAGTGCGTGGGCGGACAGTTCCAGGGCCGCCTGGTGTTCCGCAACGCCGACGAGCGCGCCCGCGCCAAGCGTTGGGGAATCACCGACCTGGAGCGTAAGTACGACCTGCACGAGATCGTGCGCGGCGAGGCCATCTTCTGCGCCACCGGCGTGACCAAGGGCGCGCTGCTCGACGGGGTGAAGATCGCCGGCGGCTATGTGCGCACCCACACCCTGGTGATGCACTCGGCCAGCCACACCGTGCGCGAAGTGCGCCTGCAGCGGCCGATCTGACATGCCGGATGGAGGGACTGCCCTTCCGGCGTCCTTCCTCGGGGTCAGCCGCTCGCTGACCGGCCGGGCCTGGCGCGAACGGCCGGCCGACATCGCCGTGGTGCGGTCGCTGGCCCAGCGCCACGGCCTCTCCGAACCCCTGGCTCGGGCGCTGGTCTCGCGCGGGGTGGGGGAGGTCGATGCCGCCGACTACCTGCAGCCGACGCTCAAGGCCCTGTTCCCCGATCCCTCGTCCTTCCTCGACATGGACCGGGCCGCCGAGATCCTGGTCGACGCCCTGCAGCGGGGACGGCCGGCGGCCGTGTTCGCCGACTACGACGTGGACGGAGCATCGAGCGCAGCCCTGCTGGTGCGCTGGTTCCGCGCCATGGGCCATGAGCTGCCGATCTATGTGCCCGACCGCATCACCGAGGGCTACGGCCCGAGCCCCGCCGCCTTCCGTCATCTGAGGGAACAGGGCGCTGAGCTGGTGGTCACGGTCGACTGCGGGGCGGCGGCCTATGACGCCGTGGCCGCGGCGGCCGAGATCGGGCTGGAGGTGGTGGTGATCGACCACCACCTGATGCGCGAGGATCCGCCGCCGGCCGCCGCCGTGGTCAACCCCAACCGCCCGGGCTGCAACTCGGGGCAGGGCAACCTGGCCGCCGCGGGCGTGGCCTTCGTCCTGCTGGCGGCGCTCAACCGCGAGGCGCGCCGGCGCGGCCTGTTCGCCGGCCGGTCCGAGCCCGACCTGCGCCAATGGCTCGATCTGGCCGCCATGGGCGCGATCTGCGACGTGACCCGCCTGACCGGCTTCAACCGCGCCCTGGCCTGCCAGGGGCTGAAGGTGATGTCGGGCTGGGCCAATCCGGGGCTGAAGGCCCTGATGGCGGTGGCCAAGGCGGAAGGCCCGGCGGGCGTGTTCCACGCCGGCTTCATTCTCGGCCCGCGCATCAACGCCGGCGGCCGCATCGGCCGGGCCGACCTCGGGGCGCGGCTCCTGTCCACCGACGATCCGGCCGAGGCGGCCGACCTGGCCGAACAGCTCGACGCGCTCAACGCCTCGCGCAAGGAGGTCGAGAGCCAGGTGACCGAGGAGGCCGTGGCGCAGGTCGAGGCGGCTGTGCAGAGGCCCCAGGACTTGCCGGCCGTGGTGGTGTGCGGCGAGGGCTGGCATCCCGGCGTGGTCGGCATCGTCGCCGGGCGGCTGCGCGAGCGCTACCGCCGGCCGGTGATCGTGATCGGCGTCGACCCCGTGGCCGGCGTCGGCAAGGGCTCGGGACGCTCGCAGCCGGGGGTGAACCTCGGCCGGGCGATCCAGGCGGCGTTCGAGGCGGGCCATTTGATGGCCGGCGGCGGCCACGCCATGGCCGCGGGCCTGACCGTGCGCGCCGACGCCATCGACGCCTTCCGCGACTTCCTGGCCGACCGTCTGATGGACGAGAGCGCGCTCGCCGCCGAGCAGGACGCGGTGGAGATCGACGCCCTGGTCACGCCCCGAGCCGCCGACCGCGCCCTGTGGGAAGATTTCCAGCGCCTGACGCCCTTCGGCCCCGGCAATCCCGAGCCGCTGTTCGCCGTGGCCGACGTGGTGGTGGAGCAGCCGCGCCTGCTGCGCGGCGGCCACGTGCGCTGCATGCTCGCCGGCGCGGGCGGCAAGCTGAAGGCCGTCGCCTGGCGCGCGGAAGACACCGATCTCGGCCGGCGGCTGCTGTCCGGGGTGGGGGGACTGCACCTCGTGGGCCGCCTGAAGGCCGACGACTGGAACGGCCGTCAGGGCGTGGAATTCGAGATCGAGGACGCCGCCGATCCGCGCCGCAACGCCTAGGGGAAAAAGCGTCACATAGTCCCGATGGCAGGGGGTTGCGCCCTCAGGGCAAGCCGTCTATATCGCGCTTCCCGCGACCGTGGTCCCTTCGTCTATCGGTTAGGACACTAGATTTTCAATCTAGGAAGAGGGGTTCGACTCCCCTAGGGACTACCATCGCGGCCTTCCCCACATTCTCGTAATGCCATTCCGGGACGCCCCCGGATTTCTGCGTTCTTGCTAAGTCGCGAGGTCACTGTCATCGTGACCGTTCGCAAGACGATCCCCTGGCTCTGGTCTTGCGAGACCTGAAGCCCAAGTTGCTGCGTCAACGTGCGGCCTCCGGTGGTTTTGGCTTTTATGTATTGACGCTCACTGTTCTTGTAAGAACAGTGTTATAATTGAAGGCTGCCGTGGGGATTGTAGGGGCGGCCGAGAGGGGCGGGATGTCTGGTTACGACTTTGATGGAGTGGATGCGCACGAAGAGTCCGTGCGGATCAGCGGGCGTGTGAAGTGGTTCGATCCGGGCAAGGGCTACGGCTTCATTGTCCCCGATGACCCGAGCCAGACCGGGCTGAAAGACGTGCTGCTGCACGTGACCAGCCTCCGGCAGGCCGGGCGTGAGAGCGCGCTGGAAGGCGCGACCATTTCCTGCGACGTGGTCAAGCGGCCCAAGGGCTGGCAGGTGGCGGAAATCCACGACCTCGACGAATCCTCGGCGGCGCCGATGGCTCCGCGTCATGCCGCCGGCGGCCGTTTCGACGGCGGCGGCGGAGGCGGCGGTTTCCGCGGCGATCGCATGCACAGAAGCGACGACGGCTTCCGCGGCGGCCCGAGGCGGCCGCCCGCCGCCCGCGGGCCGCTGGAGCGGGTCAAGGTGAAGTGGTTCAACCGCACCAAGGGCTACGGCTTCGTGGTGCGCGATGGCCAGCCGGGCGACATCTTCGTCCACATCGAGACCCTGCGGCGCTCCGGCCTCGAGGATCTGCAGCCGGGCGAGGACGTGATGGTCCGCTTCGCCGACGGTCCCAAGGGCCTCGTGGTCGCCGAGATCGACAACGGCGAGCACTAGTCTGCCGATTGCGGCCTGAGCCCTCCCGTGGCAAGAACCGCGCTCCCAGGTCCGGAGCGTAGCGCAGCCTGGTAGCGCATCTGCTTTGGGAGCAGAGGGTCGCAGGTTCGAATCCTGCCGCTCCGACCAATACCTAGCGGGAAAAGCCCCCAAAAAGGGGCGATGTTTTCCTGCATATTTTCCTCGGGCCGGTCGATTTAGGCCGAAGTCCGTCGGAGATACATCGCCTTCGAGAAATCGCTTTCGCCCCCCCGGTTGCGGACCGGCCCTGTCTTCGACACCGTGGGATTCATGGTGGGACGAGTGGCAGACGAAGATTTCAACCGGCTGATCCCGGAGATGCCGGCCTGGAACAATGGCGCTGGCATCGATCCCATGGCGTGGATCGGCTGCACGGGCACCAACGAACTGGCCGTTGGCTACAGCCTGATTTTCTGGCCGCGGTTCATTCTGATTGACCAGTATGTGCTACGCGACCGTGGCCCGACGACGGAAGCCAGGCTGCGTGACTGGGAACGCTCGGCATCCCGAGACCGCCAGGCGATCGAAGCGGTCATGAACCATTGGCACGTCATCGATCTGCACGCGTCCGGGACTCCCGCCACAGAGGCGCAGCTTCGCTATCTCGGCCGGGTCCTGAAAGAGATTCATGAGGTCAAGCTCAGGTCGGATTTTCCGGACCGTGCTTTCATCGTGGGGTTCAACGACGAGCCCGACCTGGACTTGGTCGACTACCACCTGAGCTTCTGGCAGACGTAGGACTAGCCAACTCGTGCGTCAGGTTCGCAAAACTGGGGCACGACATTGGAAGCCAGAAGAGTGGCGTACAAGCGGCCGGTTCCAGCCGACTCCACGGACAGAAGCGCGGTGCAGACCAAATATGAATATCGCAGTCCGGATGGGCAGCTCTGTCTCGTAGTCGAAGCGGTGGACGGTGACGTGAGGCTCGGCTTTGCAGACATGCCTTGGCACACCCACGGAGATGTGCTGGCCAGTCAGCTGGGACTGCCGATCGAAGCGGCGGTGCAGGCCTTCGTTGAGGCGTTAGTCGGATCGGCGACGATCGTTGCTGTTTTGAAGGTCAATGCAACGGTTTGCGACGTCTGGGTCCCCTGCAACTCCGTCGAGGACTGTCGCGACCGGGACCTGGGTGAGGAGATTACGTTCCGGAGGTGGAGCGGCTAACTTCCGTAGAACGGCGCCACCGAGGGGCGGATGCAGTTTATCGAAGAGTCGGTCATCGGCGTCCGCTCGGCACGTTTGACCTTTTCGAGTCCAACCACCCTTGCGAGGGTCATCCTGTTCCCCATGGTTCACGTCGGGGAACCTAACTTCTATCGCGACACCTTTGCGGACGTGCACGGGCATGACGTCGTTTTGCTTGAAGGCGTACATTCGCCAATCGTGAATCGGATCACGGCTTCCTATCGCTGGATCGAGGGATCGAAAGGCTTGTCAGGTTTGGTCGTCCAGCCGCGTTTCCCGGACGAGTCTCGCGCCATCCGGGTGGTTCACGCCGATTTTTCCCAAGACGAGTTCGAGGTTGAATGGCGGAAGCTGCCGATGTGGGAGCGCTTCGCCGTTTCTGTGGCGGCGCCGCTGCTGGGGCTGCACCGTCGCTGGTGCTATTCCCGTCAGCGATTGGCAAAGAACATGAGCTGTGAAGATCAGCCAAGTCTTTCTGAACTGCTGACGTTGGCCCCGGAAACCGGTGGGCTAACGCAAGCGATCCTACATGCTCGAGACGAACGACTGATCCAATGCCTCCGCGCTGAACTGGATGTTCCCAGCGCTCGGCGGAAGAGTATCGCCGTCCTCTACGGCGCGGCGCACATGCGGGCAGTCGTCCATGAACTCACCCGACTTCGCGATTTCAACGTGAGTGAGGCCGAGTGGCGGACCATCATGAGTTTGATCTGACGTCCGATAGCCGTGGAAGTTGAGCGACCATCCACCCTGGAACTGGACGCTTCGAGCTGCCAAACTAGCGGCGTGACCGATCCCAAGCCACAAATGTCGGCTATCCTCGTGATCCTGGATCCCGACTACGGCCCACGCCTCCGCGAAGTGCCGCCAGGGCGACCGATCTGGATCGCGATGAGTCCGGCAAACGAGCCAGTCGTCCGCTCACTCTGGCAAACTCGAACCGATGTGGGGTCCGTGACTGGAATTACCGGGTTCCGGTTCGATGCAGGTGTGGCTGCTGAGGAAAATTTCCTCGCGAACCTAGACACGATCGATCTGCATCATGGCCCGTATTCGACTCCCGTTCCCTATACGGAACTCGAAGTGATCGGAGCGCCTCTGAATTCAACTGTTCGCGCAGTCTTGTCTCAAATCGGCTTCACCCAGTTCATCACAGGTGAGGATGGCTTCGTTGCGCGGCGCAGCAAGGAAGAGGCAATGCGGGCCTAGCGGGACGACGCCGCCAGTTCGGGCGCGTTGGGCGGCGCGTCCTTGTCCTGCGCCTCGGCTTCCCGGATGTCGGTCACGCGCGGGCCGCCGGAGGTGGTGAAGGTCGTCTTGAAGGATTTCAGCGGCAATCCGGCCAGGCTGATGAAATTGGCGTTGCCCACGAGGCCGAGCCTGAGTTTGTCGTAGGACGGATCGGGGCCGGAGTTGAGCCGGTAGCCGTAGCGCCTGTTCGGCGACACCATGCATTTCATCCGGATCGTCCTGCGATCATAGCTCAGCCAAGCCTCCTGCATGGCGGCTTCGCCGCACGGTTTCTCCATGGGCGGCAATTTCAGGAAGATGCCGTTGCAGCTCATGGCCACGTTGAAGGTGAGCCGCACGACGAGGATTCCCGGCCGCACCACCGCGCCCTCCGGCGGATAGGCGCTCTCCACCACGGGCGGCGGAATGGATCTGTCGGGAGTGAGCCGGGGGCCAAGGCACCTTGGCGCCGGCTTCACGGTCAGGCCGTCGAGCGCCCCCTGTCTGGAGGGGGATTCGAAAAGCGGCAACTCGGGCGGGGCGGCGGCGCAGGCCGACAGGCACGCGAAAATCGGCAATATCACCGCACAACCTCCCCGCCGCGTTCACGGTCGCGTTGATCGTCGCCCGATCGGTGGGCGGCGCCCCGACGCCTTTGCGGATCCGTTTGCCCGCCGTCGCGTCACGGTCTAATTACTACTATCGCTGTAGGCGGGAGTCTACTATCGCGGTAGGAGGTCCCGGTGGCCGTGAAGAAGCTCGCCACGCTCGAGCTCAAGGTGATGAACGTCCTGTGGGCCCGGGGGGCGTCCTCGGTGCGCGAGGTGCAGGAGCTGATCCCGGGCGAGCCCCAGCCGGCCTATACGACGATCCAGACCACGCTCTACCGCCTGGAACGGAAGAAGGCGGTGCGGCGCACCGGCCGGGCCGGCAATGCCCACATCTTCAAGGCCGTCATCAGCGAAGCTTCCGCCCAGCACTCCCTGATCGACGATCTGCTCGGCCTGCTCGGCGGGCGCGCCGAGCCCCTGATGGCGCACCTGATCGACACCGGGAAGCTGAGCCTCGAGGACGTGCGTGAAGCCGAACGGCGCCTGCTCGAACTGGAGGAAAAGGCGAAGCGGCGATGATGCAGGCGGTGCTCAACCATCTGTGGCAGTCGACCGTGTTCGGCGTCGCGGCCGCGCTTGTCGCTTTCGCTCTGCGCAAGAGCAGCGCGAGCGTGCGTTTCTGGCTGTGGCTGGCGGCGTCGGTGAAGTTCCTGATTCCCTTCGCCGTGATCTCGGCGATCGGCGGGCTGTTCGCGCCCGCTTTCGATCCCGGCCCCGAACTGCGGACCCTCGGCGAGGCCGCCCAGCGTATCCCCGACTTCATGCCCAGCGGTCCGGTCATCACCGTAGACCGGGGCCCGATCTTCGATCCGGCGGCTTGGCTGGCCGGAGCCTGGGCCGCCGGCGCGATCGCGATCCTGGGCGCCCGGCTGCTCAGGTGGCGCAGCCTGCACAGGGTCCTGCAGAGGTCGCGTCCGCTGCCGTCAGTCGGCCCGATCCCGATCCGGGCCTCGCGTTCGGTGCTGGAACCGGGGCTGTTCGGCATCCTCAAGCCCGTCGTGCTTCTGCCCGAAAGCCTGCCCCAGACGCTCGGGCCAGACGAGATCGAGGCGATCCTGGCGCACGAAGCCGCCCACTGGCGCAGGCGCGATAACCTCTGGGCCGCCATCCACATGCTGGTGGCGGCTCTCGTCTGGTTCCACCCCATGGTCTGGTGGATCGGCCGGCGCATGATCGCCGAGCGGGAGCAAGCCTGCGACGCTGCCGTCGTCCAGCGCGGCCACCCCCGGGAGGTGTACGCCCGCGCCATCCTGCAGTCGTGCCGCGCCTACCTGCGGATGCCCCTGGCCTGCGTCTCGGGGGCGTCGGGGTCGGGGCTGGCGGACCGCATCGAGACCATCATGACCATGTCGGCGTTCGAGCGGGTGACGGCGCGGCAGAAGGCTGTCCTGCTGACTCTCGGCGCCCTCGTCCTGGCCGCCCCATTGCTGACCGGCGCGCTGGCTGGCCCGGCCACCGGCGGCGCCGGATGGCTCGCGGACCTGTCCTATGGGGGACCGACGCCCGGACAGGTCGCCCATGACCTGGCCGACCAGAAGCGCCCGCGCACCCCGGCGCCGTTCGATCCGGCCCGCTTCGACGCCTATGTGGGGGACTATCAGGCCGGGCCCTACGCGATCCTCGAGATCGTCCGGCGCGGCGATCGGTTCGTCACGCAGATGACGGGCCAGCCGCCGGCTGAACTCTATCCGGAGGGCGGCGCCAGGTTCTTCTACAAGGCCGTCGTCGCCCAGATCACCTTCCAAACCGGGGCCGACGGGCGGACGAATTCGCTGATCCTGCACCAGAACGGTCTCAAGATGCGCCTGCGGAGACTGGACCCGGCCTCGGCCGCCGAACTGCGCGCCAGACTGATGCGTCGCCTGGTCGAAAACCGGCCGAGCCCGGGCACGGAGGACTATGTGAGCCATTGGCTGGCCTCGACCGCCGCAGGCCGGCCCGACTACAGCCGGATGAGTCCCGGGCTGGCCCATGCGGCGCGGGAACAGTGGGCGATGACGCGGGCCATGTTCGAGGCGCTCGGCCCGTTCAGGAACCTCCGGTTCCTGCATGTCAGCCCTCAGGGGGCTGACCTCTACGAAGCCGATTTCCAGAACCGCCGGCTTTTCATCCGGGTCGAACCCCTGGTGCAGGGCAAGGCCGCCTCGCAGTTCTTCCGGTTCATGTCCTGATCTTTCAGCTCACGCCCCCAGCGCCGCCGCTGGTCCGGGGAGGTCTCACGGAAGTTCCGGTGCGGTTCCGCCCGGCCCGAACGACCTGCCGAGGCTGCCGGCCCACTGGCGCACGCGCCGGGTGTGACGCTCGGTGAGCTGTGAGAAGCCCCAGGCCGCCAGGATGAGGGCCGCGCTGAGGGCGAGGCAGGCGCCGATGGCGAGGACCGACGGGCGCAGCCGTTCGTGCAGGCCGAGCAGAGCCACGACGACGGCCAGCAGCGGATAGTGCATGGCGTAGAGGGAATAGGACGAGCCCGCCCCATAGGCCGCCACCGGCCCCTTCTTCAGCGGCCAGTCCTTCATGCGCCAGAACGGCAGGATGCAGGCGAGCGCCAGGGCGATGTCGTGCACGCCCGAGCCGCTGTCGTGGTCCAGGAAGAAGAACACCACGAAGGGCAGCCAGCCGATGATTCCCCAGGTCGCGTTCACCGGGCCGAAGCGGCGCGAGAGCAGGTAGAGCGCCGAGCCGCACAGCCAGCAGACGAAGCCCGGCAGGAACGAATGGAACAGGATGGCCGTGCCGAGGGCGAGGATCGCCGGCACGGTGATCCGGCGCGTGGCGACCGCGATGTGCAGGGCCGGGAACCACAGGTAGTACCAGAACTCGTTGGCCAGGGTCCAAAGCGGTCCGTTGGTGCCGAACGTGGGGGCGAACAGGCCCTGCAGGAACAGCACGTTGGCGGCGAAATAGGGCAGGGAGTAGTGGGTCTCGATGTGGGGCAGGATCGACTGGGACCCCCAGTTCGGCGGCGGGAAATGCAGCACCTCGAGGGTGACGAAGTCCGCGGCGGCGCCCAGGACCAGGGCGGGCAGGAGCACCACCCACAGCCGCGTCAGCCGGTCGAGCAGATAGCCGCTCCAGGTGAAGGCTCCCGCCTCCTGGCGCTCGACCACCGCCTTGGTGATCCAGTAGCCGCTGAGCACGAAGAACATGATCACCGCCGGATGGCCCCAGCTGGTCACGATGTAGAAGATCTGCGTGAGGCGGCCGAAGCCCTGCCGGTATTCCTGGAGCAGAACGTCGCGGACGTGGCTCGACATCACCAGCACGGCGGCGATCGCCCGCAGCGCGTCGAACGACAGGATCTGGCGTCTATCCCCCATCCGGCAAGGTTAGCCGCAATTCGCTAATGCGCCATTGGCATTGGATTCCAAACCGCGCTAGGGGAAGCGGATACAGCAACGAGACCCGTTCATGCTCGCGCGCATCTTCCGCCCCGCCAAGTCCGCCATGCAGTCGGGCATGGCCAAGACCAGAGACTGGATTCTGGAATTCGAGCCGGCCAGCGCGCGCAAGGTCGACCCCCTGATGGGCTGGACCAGCTCAACCGACATGGACGGCCAGGTGCGCCTGCACTTCGAGAGCCGCGAGGAAGCGGTGGCCTACGCCCAGGCCCACGGCATCCCGTTCGAGGTGTTCGAGCCCCAGGAACGCAAGAAGATCATCAAGGCCTACGCCGACAACTTCGCGCCCGGCCGCAGACAGCCCTGGACGCATTAGAACTTGGGCTAAAAAGCTTTTGGCCCAAAACGACTTTGGCCCGAGGTTGTCAGAGGGCGCCCTTAGCTCAACCGGATAGAGCACTCGCCTTCTAAGCGAGCGGTTGCAGGTTCGAGTCCTGCAGGGCGCGCCATGACCTGATTCTTGTTTGCGCTATCGCGCTTCGCGCTACTTGAGCGCCGTTTGATGCGCCGCGCGGGCCATCGGCGGGCGCGGGCTGAGCGCCGGCGGCTGGGCCTGAGCCGCCAGCTGGTCATGGGCGACCTGCTGCAGGGCGTGGGCCTGGGCCGGAGAGAAGCCGAAGTCCGCCGCCGCCTGTTCGAATTCGCCGAGCGACAGGGGGTCGTGTCCGGTGACCTTGCCGAACACCATCAGGGCCTCGAGGTAATAGCCGAAGGCCGAGGCGTGGTAGCCGTCGAAGGCCCAGATGTCGATCTGGCCCGCGCCGATGCCGTCATAGGGATCAGCATCGGCGAGGCCGGTGTCGATCGCCCGGTTGAACGCCAGGCCCGTCTGGATCACCCCCGCCGCCCGGGGCGCGGCCTTGAACGCGGTCTCGTAGCCGGCCTCGATATCCTTGCCCATCTGCTGGATCGGCCTGCCGCTCCACGGCCTGCCGGCCGGATAGGTGAGGTCCGCCCGGCTCCAGGTGGAGTCGAGCCACACCTGGGCCTGCGGGTTCCTGGCCTCGAACACGTCGGTCAGCAGGCCGGCGTAGCGGCCGAGCAGCGCCGGATCGCCGGGATGGCCGGCGTCGAGCGTCGAGAAGCTCTGCAGCACCACCTCGTCCCAGGGCCTGTCGAGCAGGGGCAGGCGCTGGTTGTAGTGGAAATCCAGGCCGACGCCCGGCTGGGTCTCCAGGCTGACTTGGTAGTCGAGGCCGGCCTCTACCGTGAACTGCTTGAAGACGGCCGGCATGCCGCCGAGGGTGCGGCCGAAGCGGTCGGGGCCGTTGAGATCGGTCACCGTGCCGGTCTGATAGTGCTTGGCCGGCGAGAACTCGCCAAAGGTGAAGCTGTTGCCCACGAACAGGATGGAGCGGGCGCTGGCGGGCCCGCCGACCAGGGCGGCCAGCGCGGCTGTTCCAGCCAGGACCGCGCGCAGCAATGACGGCATTTCCCACACCCCTCCACCCAGGGTGAAGGGTCGGCGGCGGCGCGGCCCAGGTCAAGTCGCCGGCGCTGGCCGGCGCACTATGCCGCGTAGACGTCGAGCGCGCCCCGCAGGTCGGCGATCAGGTCGTCCGGATCCTCCAGGCCTATGTGCAGGCGCACCACGGGCCCCTCGAAACGGGGCTTGTCGGGCCGCAACCTGAGCTGGGGATCGCAGTGGATCGCCAGGCTCTCGAAGCCGCCCCAGGAGAAGCCCAGGCCGAACAGGGTCAGGGCGTCGATGAAGGCTTCCACCTTGGCGTCCGGCGCCGGCTGGAGGACCAGGCCGAACAGGCCGTTCAGCCCCCTGAAGTCGCGCTTCCACAGGTCGTGGCCGGGCGCGCCGGGCAGGGCGGGGCAGAGCACCTGGCGCACCTCGGCCTGCTGCTCCAGCCAGGCGGCGACCTTCAGGGCGTTTTCGCCGTGCCGCTTCAGGCGCACCTCCAGGGTGCGCAGGCCGCGCAGCATGAAATAGGCGTCGTCGGGCGAGACCCCGAGGCCGAAGTCGCGCAGGAAGGCGTCGATGGCCTCGAGGATCTTGGGGTCGCGGCTGCAGGCCGAGCCCATGAACGCGTCCGAATGGCCGCTCACATATTTGGTCAGGGCCTGGAGGCTCACATCGACGCCCAGCTCCAGCGGCGCGTAGAGCAGGCCGCAGCCCCAGGTGTTGTCGATGACGGTGAGGATGCCCCGCGCCCGAGCCGCGGCGGCGATGGCGGGAACGTCCTGGATTTCGAAGGTCAGCGAGCCGGGCGACTCCAGCAGGATCAGGCGCGTGGCGGGCCCGGCCAGGGCCATCAAGTCCTCGGCGCTCGCCGTGGCCGGCGCGTAGCGGGCGCTCACGCCGTAGCGCTTCAGCACATGGTCGCAGAAGCGCCGCGAGGGGCCGTAGGCGCAGCCGACGACCAGGAGTTCGTCGCCGGCCTCGAGCAGGGCCTGCAGGGTCCCGGCGATGGCCGCGAGGCCCGATGGGAACAGCCGCGCGGGCGGGGCGCCTTCGAGCTCTCCGATCGCCTCGGCCAGGGCTTGCTGCATCGCCAGGCCCTGGCGGCCGTAGCTGGTCTGGGAATAGTCGTATAGAGAGCGGGCGTCCGGCATCAGCACGGTCGAGCCGCGTTGCAGGGGCGGCGCCACCGTCCTGGCCTCGGCCAATACCCCTGAACCGGCGCGCAGGAGGCGGGTCCCGCGACCCGTGGGAGGCTTGCCGCTTTGGCGCATCGCTTGACGACCCGGAAGGCTATAGGGCGAACTGAACGGCCCCGGCCTGGACCGGGATTCGTTCACCTTAGAGCCCGCGCCCGCGGGGGGATCAAGGAGCAAGACACATGTGGTCCAGGGGAGGCCTAGCCACCGCCCTGACCGTGGCCGTCCTCACCGCCGCACTGCTCGTCTCCGCATGTCAGCGCAAGGCCGGGCCGCCGACCGCTCCCGCCCCGGCCCCGGCCCCGGCCGCCGAGGCCCAGGCCCCGCCGCCGGCCAGCGCCACCCTCGACCGGGTGCGCCAGCGCAGGCGGCTGAAGTGCGGGGTGACCGACAACCTGCCGGGCTTCGCCGAGCGCGGCCTGACCGGCTGGCGAGGCTTCGACGTGGACCTGTGCCGCGCGGTGGCCGCGGCGGTGCTCGGCGATGCGCGGGCGGTGAGCATCACCGGCTTCTCCAACAAGACCCGCTTCGCCGCGCTGGAATCGGGGACCGTTGACCTGGTCGCCGGCGGCGGGACCTACACCTTCACCCACGACGTCACCCTCAGCCTCGATTTCGTGGGGGTCAGCTTCTACGACAGCCAGGGCTTCCTGACGGCGGCGCCGCGCCCGCCGCGCGGGAACCAGCCGCCGCCGCCGCCCAAGACCATCGCCCAGCTCAATGGCCAGCGCATCTGCGTGCAGGGCGGCTCGCCGGCGCAGCAGGTCCTGGCCGAAGGGCTGAAGGCGCGGGGGCTGAGCTACCAGCCGATCGTCAAGGACGACCGCCAGCAGGCGCTGGAGGCCTATCAGAAACACGAGTGCGACGCGGTGACCGACGACCTGTCGGTGCTGGCCTACGACCAGGCCCAGCTGCGCGACGCCGACAAGCACGTGATCCTGGCCGAGACCCTGGCCGACGATCCGGTCGGGCCCATGGTGCGCGAGGGCGACGACCGCTGGGCCAATGTGGTGCGCTGGACCCTCAACGCCCTGGTGCTGGCGGAGGCGGCCAAGGTCGATTCACGGACCGTGGACCAGGCGCGCAAGGATTCGGTCGACCCGCAGTTGCGCCGGCTCCTGGGCCTGGAGGGCGACACCGGTCGGCGCCTCGGCCTGGCCGACGATTGGGCCTATAAGGCGGTGCGCCAGGTCGGCTCCTATGGCGAGATTTTCGACCGCAACCTCGGGCCGGCCACGCCGCTGAAGCTGGAGCGCGGCCGCAACGCCCTGTGGACCGCCGACAAGCCCGGCCAGATCTACGCGCCGCCGCTCCGCTGATCGGCCTTGGCGGCCAAGATCCAGCCGAGCGCCGCTAGGACGCCCAAAGCCAGCCACCAGGGCTGCCACAGGCCGAAGCTCACCGCCCCGATGGCCAGCCACGCGCTCATCCCCGCCACGGCCGCCGCCCTGCGGCCCCGGTCCTCGTGCGCAGCCGCCCGCCGCAGCAGGCCCAGCCACAGGGCCGTGACCAGAAGTGCGCCCGGCAGGCCGAGGTCGAGCCACAGTTGGATCGCGCCGTCGTGGGTATGCAGGGGAATGGCCTCGCCGAAGGTGCGGGTGGCGTCCATGCCCCAGCCGCGCCAGGGATGCTCGGCCACGCGGTCGGCGGCGAAACGCCAGATGCCCAGGCGGATCGACCAGGAAGTCTTGATCGCGCCGGTCAAGCGGTCGAAGTCCACGAACCGCTCGGCCAGGCGCACAGCCCAGGGCGCGCCGAGCCAGTAGGCGGCGTGGACAGCCCCGATCAGGGGAAGGCTGCGCCGCCCGGCCGCCAAGGCCAGGACGAAGGCCGACGCTCCGGCCAGCAGGCCCATCAGGGGCGCCGCCTCGTGCAGGAGAAGCGATACGGCCGCCACCGCAAGGAACGGCGCCGGCGCGAACCGGCGGGCGCGGCCATGCAGGGTGCAGAGCCAGGGCCACGCCAGCACCGCCAGGCCGTAGCCGCCGCGCGCCGTGTAGATGCGCACGAGGTCCGCCGTCAGGTCCGGTTGCTGCACGCGGGCCAGGGCGGCGTAGAGCCGGCCGCCTTCCGACGCCTCCGCGACCAGGACCACGGCCAGGCCCAGCATCGACCAGCGAAGCGCGGCGGCCGGAAGGCGCGCCCGCGCCGGCTCCAGCTTCAGGGCCGCGCGCACGGCCGGGATGCTGAGGAGGGCCAGCACGACCAGGCCCAGCAGGGTGACGTGTTCGATAGCCGAGACCAGGCTGGAGGTCTTCAGCCACGGCCGGGCGGGACTCCAGACGAGGCTGGCGCCCGCCCACAGGACCAGGGCGCCGAGTGAAACGGCGCCCGGCCGGGACAACGGGGCGCGAGGCGCCGCCAGACAAAGCAGTCCGGCCACGCCGACGAGCGGGGCCAGGCCCAGGGGCGACAGAAAGGCCAGCAGCGCGGCCAGGACGAACACGGCGGCGAACAGGATCGCGACGCCGGGCCTGGCCCTGACGGCGGGGGCATGGAGAGCCGATACGGTCAGTTGAGCGCGCCTTGCCTGGGAGGACGGGCGAACTCGGCCGCGCGAGCGCCCCGGCTGAACAGGGTGGCGGCGTCCGGCCACAGGGCGATGGTCTGCAGCGGCTCGAACAGCAGCAGGTCGTCGAGGAAGCGCCAGGCCGCCTCGTCGTGGTCCAGGTGGTGGGTGAGCAGGCCGATCGGCTCCCCCCACCGATGTCGCCGCCGCCGCCAGCCGAGCAGGCCGGTCAGCCGGCCGAGCACCTTGTCCTGCCCGGCGAAGCGTGGGCCGCCGCGCCAGCGCAGCAGGTCGAGATGAGCGTCGACCCGTCCCGGCCTCGCCGGCCCGTTCCAGGCCGACACCGCACGATGGCCGGACATGGCCAGGCCCGCGACGACGTTGGGGGTCAAGGTATTCCACGGCGGCACATAGACCGGCAGCCGCTGGCGGAAGCCGTTAAGCCGCGACCAGCCGTCGGCCAGGCGCGCGGCCACGTCGTCGGGATCCTCGGCCGGCGAGAATTCCGCCGCCGGGGAGCCGGCCCCATTCAGGTGGGCGAAGCCGTGCTGCAGGACGGTGACGCGATAGGGCGCCAGGACCGTCGGAAGCTCCGGGTCCACGCTCTCCGGGATCACCGCCAGGCACAAGGGGGCGTCGGCGCGGGTGAGGCAGACCAGCAGGCGCCGCAGTTCGGGCGTCACGGTCTTGGCGTCGTCGTCACGCCACCACAGGACCGGGCGCTGGCCCGCGCGGCTCCATTGCGCCAGCTCCGCCCGCAAACCCCACCAGCCGAACATGCTCAGGCCGCGATGCGCCGGATCGATTGGGGATCGGCCAGCGGGGCGCGCAACGCCGGATCGGCCACGCCGTCGGCCTCCAGCCGGGCGCGCAGGGTGGAGAGCAGGGGGTAGAGGGCCGCCATCAGGGCGATCAGCACGCCCCAGTCGCCCTCGCGGTAGCCCTTGCGCCCGACGTAGCACTTGTAGAAGCGGCGCACGGCGCGAAACAGGTTCGAGGCGACCCCGCCCTTGGGCTTCACGCTCAGGTCGACGGCGCGAAGGGCCGTGTAGCGTTCCAGGCGGCGCATCATGTCGCCGATGTCGGTATCGACCCGATGAGTGATCCCGTGGCGCAGGATGGCGCCTTCGCGCCCGCTGAAGCGGACCGTGGGATGCACGTGCTCCAGCCCCCAGGCCTTGACCCCGCGGCGAAACAGCCGGGCCACCGAGGTGGTGCCGAACGAGCCGCCCCAGCCGTGCCGGATCAGGTGTTCGCCCACGTAGTTCTCGATCGGCACCTGGAAGTAGTCGGTGTCCGGCGCGCTGTCGACCAGGGCGCGGACCTCGGCCGCGAGGGCAGGCGGGATGATCTCGTCGGCGTCGACCTCGAGGATCCAGTCGCCGCCGGCCGCGGCCACGGCGCTCGCCCGGCGCGGGCCTTCCAGCGGGAACTCGCCCGGGATCACGCGGTCGGCGTAGCGGCGCGCTATGGCTTCCGACCCGTCGGTGCAGCGGTCCAGGAGAACGACGACTTCATCGGCGAAGGCGAGGCGCTGTAGACAGGCCTCCAGCACGGCTTCTTCGTTGTGGGCGCAAAGGACCACCGACAAAGACGCCATCGTTACCTCCCAACGTGATACTTCTGCCGTTAAGACGTCAGTAACCGGCCGCTCCCCCCAACCCCGACGACACTGAACCGTCCGTTTTCGACTTATTTTGAAATATACGTCCCGATATGGCGCATGCGTCCGGGCCGCTGCGCCTGCATCGCTCCTGCATCGAATGACCGACGTTCCGCGATGCCGCTCCCGTCGGCGCTCGACCGTCCCTGGTCACCCTCGACGGTGATCTGCAAGGGGACCTTCATGCCAGCCATCCGGCCCAACCGCGCCTTCCTGCTCAAATCGGCCCTGGCCGCCGGCCTGGTGGCCGCAGCGGACGGCCTGTTCTACGGCGATCGCCCGTATGTGGGCTGGAACATCGGCCTCTACGCCCTGGCCCTGGCCGGCGCCGCCTTGGCCGTGCATCCGGCCTTGCGCCGCAGCCGCACCGCCCTCGGCCTGTGGTTGCTGGCCTTCCTGTTCGGCCTGATCCAGATCGAGACCGTCAGCTTGCTGGCCTCAGGCTTCTTCTGGCTGGCCCTGATGCTGGCGGTGATGGCCTGCCGCGCGGGCGGCCGACCCGACACGTGGCCATGGATCCAGCGGCTGGTCCCGGCCGGGTTCTACGCCCTGGCCAAGCCGGTCCTCGACGCCCGCCGACTGTGGCGCGCTTCGCCGGGCGTGCGCCTGATCCAGCTCGGCGCCGTCTGGCAGGTGCTGATCTTGCCGCTCCTGGGCGGCAGCCTGTTCCTGTTGCTGTTCGCCACTGCCAATCCAGTGATCCAGACCACGCTCGGCCGCCTTGCGTGGCCGGACATCGACATCTGGCGGGTGACGTTCTGGGGCGTCGCCCTGGTGGTTTCCTGGTGCGTGCTGCGCCCGCCGTTCCGCCGCCGGCCGCGCCTGACGCGCCTGCCGGCCGCCTGGACCCCGGCGATCGCCTCCGACGCCGCCATCCTCCTGTCGCTGGTGGTGTTCAACGCCCTGTTCGCGGTGGAGAACGGCCTGGACCTCGCCTTCTTGTGGAGCGGCGCGCCCCTGCCCGGGAGGGTGACCTTGGCCGACTATGCGCACAAGGGCGCCTTCAGCCTGATCGTCGCGGCCCTGCTGGTGGCGGCCTTCGTCCTCGCGGCGCTAGACCCTCGCTCGCCGTCGGCCCGGGTGAAGGGCGTTCGTGGGCTGGTGGTGGCGTGGATCGCCCAGACGGTGTTCCTGGTCGCCTCATGCATCCTGCGCACGTGGGACTATGTCGAATCCTATTCGCTGACGGGCTTCCGGATCTGCGCCCTGGCTTGGATGGGCCTCGTGGCTGCCGGCTTGGTGCTGGTGTGCTGGCGGCTGCTGCGCGGCAAGAGCTCGGCGTGGCTGCTCAACGCCAACCTGGCGGCGGCGGGCGCGGTGCTGGCGGTGCTCAGCGTCGTGGACGTCAATGCGGTCTCCGCCGCCTGGGACGTGCGCCACGCCCGCGAAGTGGCCGGGACCGGGGTGGCGCTGGACCTGTGCTTCCTTGAAAATCAGGGGGAGTCGGCGATGGTTTCGCTCGCCGAATTGCTCCGCAAGCCGATCAATGAGCCGCTGCGCCGGCGGGCGGCGAGGGCGCTGGCCGACGTCACCGAACAGAGCGATCGGAATGCGGGTTATTGGCGGTCCTGGACATGGCGACGCACGCGCCGGCGGGCCCGGGTCGACGCGATCGTCAGAGGGCTGGACTGGCGGCGCGACATGGAGGCGACCTGCGAGCCCGTCACCGCGCCGCCTGCGGCCCCGTTGACCTCCGCCCCACACGCATGAACATGGCCCCGATGCAGCGCACCATCCTGGTCGTCGACGACGATCCCCACATCCGCCAGCTCCTGGTGTTCGCCCTGGCCAAGGCGGGCCTGGCCGCGCGCGAGGCCAAGGACGGGGAGGAGGCCCTGGCCATGGTCGCCGAACAGGCGCCCGACCTGATGATCCTCGACATCAACATGCCGCGCATGGACGGGCTGGAGGTTTGCCGGCGCCTGCGGCCCGACAGCGCCACGCCGATCCTGTTCCTGTCTTCCCGCGACGACGAGATCGACCGGGTCGTCGGCATCGAGCTCGGCGGCGACGACTATGTGGTCAAGCCGTTCAGCCCGCGCGAGGTGGTGGCCCGGGTCATGGCCATCCTGCGCCGCACCCAGGGGACGGCGGCTCTCGCGGCGCCCCCCGCCGGCGGCCTCGGCCAGGGCCGGCTGAGCCTGGACGTCGATGGCTGGACCGCCCGCTGGGGCGAGGAGGAGGTGGCCCTGACCGTCACCGAGTTCTCGATCCTCCGCGCCCTGGCGTCGGCCCCGAGCCGGGTGTTCACTCGCGACGCCATCATCGACCGACTGCACGGGCCGGGCTTCGCCCTGACCGACCGCACCATCGACAGCCACATCCGCAACCTGCGCGGCAAGTTCGCCCGTATCGGCGGCCACGACGTGATCGAAACGCGGTCGGGGGTGGGTTATCGCCTGGGGCCCTGCACAGGCCAGCCCGGCTCATGATCGGCGCCGCCAAGGCCTGGGCGAAACGCCGCTGGCCGGCGCTCAGGCTGCGGACCATCCTGTTCGGCGTGCTGCTGCTGGCCGCGGCCTTGCCCGGCGTCTCGGCCATCGGTTTGCGCGTCTACGAGAACACCCTGGTGCGCCAGACCGAGGCGGAGCTGGTGGCCCAGGGGGCGGCGCTCGCCTCGACGGCGGCCGCCCTCTGGCCCGGCGCCCCGGAGTCGCCGCAGGCCGAGTCCCCCGCCGCCGACTACCGCCCGGAGCCCACCACGGTCGACCTGCGCACCTCCGACATCCTGCCCGAGCGTCCTCTGGCCGCGAAGGCCGCCCAGCCGCCGGACCCCGCCGCGGTCGCCCTCGCGGCCAAGCTCGAGCCGATCATCCGCGGGACCACTCGCATCACCCTGGCCTCCGTGGTGCTGCTCGACCGGCGCGGCGTGGTGGTGCGCGGGCCGGACCTGGGGGGCGACCTGTCCGGGTTGCCCGAGGTGCGCCAGGCTCTGCACGGCCAGCCGACGACCACCCTGCGCCGCAACGGCGACTACCGCTCGCGTTACGCCTTCGAATGGCTGAGCCGGGCCTCGGACCTGCGGCTGCATCACGCCCGGCCGATCGCGGCGGGCGGACAGGTGGTGGGCGTGCTGCTGCTGTCGCGTTCCCCTCGGGCGCTGTTCCGTGGCCTCTACGAGGATCGGGGCAAGATCGCGCTCGGCGGGGCGGCCATTTTCGGCCTGCTGGTGGTGATGTCGGGCCTGATCTCGCGCGGGGTCACCCGGCCCGTGGAGGGGCTCAGCGCCGCGGCCCGCGAGGTGGCCGCCGGTCAAGGCTCCATCCCCGAGACGCCGCCCACGGCCGCGGTTGAGATCCGCCAGCTCTACGAGGATTTCCGCATCATGGCCGAGGCCATCGACCGGCGCTCGCGCTATCTACGCGACTTCGCCGCCGCGGTCAGTCACGAGTTCAAGACGCCCCTGGCCGGCATCCAGGGCGCGGTGGAGCTGATGGACGACCACGGCGACACCATGAACCCGGACGATCGCCGCCGCTTCCTGCACAACATCGCCGCCGCCAGCGAGCGCCTGTCGCGCCTGGTCTCGCGCCTGCTGGACCTGGCCCGCGCCGACATGGCCAAGCCGGGCGGGCACGACGTGGCCGACTTGGCCGAGGTACTGCCGAGGTTGGCCGACGGCCTGTCGGACCCGCGCCTACGCATCGAGGCCGAGCCGGCGGCCGGTCCGGTGCGCGTGGCCGCGCCGGCCGCGACGCTGGAGGCGGTGATCACCGCCCTGGCCGACAACAGCCGCAAGGCCGGCTCCAGCCGGCTGTTCCTGTCCATGGACGCCGGCCCCGACGAGGTGCGCTTGACCGTCGCCGACGACGGGGAGGGGGTGCCCGTGGGGGACCGCGACCGCCTGTTCGAGCCGTTCTTCACCAGCCGACGGGCGGAAGGGGGCACCGGCCTGGGCCTGCCCATCTCCCGTTCGCTGTTGGCCGCCAGCCATGCCTCCATCGCCCTGATCGACAGCCACGACGGCGCCGCGTTCCGCATCGTGCTGCCGCGCGCGCCTTGATCCGCCGGGCCGGCGCGTCTCCACGGAATCTGCACAGCCGTCGCGGCGCCGCCTGGACAGCGACCCATCACCCTTCGGGCGAAGGAGTCGCCCATGGACCTCACCGCTCGCCCAGCCCACGCGCAGTCCCGACCGGCAGGGCCGCCGCGGCAGAACCTGTCCGAGGAGCGGTTGCAGGCGCTGGCCGCGGACCTGAAACAGGCCTTCGCCCGGATCGGCCGCCGGCGTTTCTAGCGCCCTACGGCGATCGCCGAGCCGATCCTGGACGCCCACTCGGTCCAGGAGCCGTCGTAGACGGGCGCGTCCCACTTGCCGAGGCGGGCCAGGGCCAGGGCGATGATGGCGGCGCTGACGCCGGAGCCGCAGGTGGTGATGACCGGCTGGTCGACGTCGACGCCCTCGCCGCGGAACAGGGCCGCCAGGGCCGCCTTGGACTTGAGCGCGCCGTTCTCCACCAGTTCGGCGTGCGGGGTGTTCCGGGCGCCCGGCATGTGCCCCGAGGAGACGCCCGCCCGGGGTTCGGGTCCGGTTCCCTGGAAACGGTCGCGCGGGCGGGCGTCGATCACCTGCAGGCCCGAGGCCAGAGCCTGCTCCACCTGTCGCAGGTCGCGCACCAGCGCCGGCCGATAGACGGGCGTGAAGCTGCGCGGCGTCGTGGTCACGGGGCCGCTGGCGACGGGCCGGCCCTCGGTGATCCAGCGGGGCAGGCCGCCGTCGAGCACATAGACCTCGTCGTGGCCCATGGCCCGGAAGTTCCACCACACCCGCCCGGCCGAGAGCAGCCCGTCGTGGTCGTAGACCACGATGCGGTCGGCGTCGGAGATGCCCAGATCGCCCACCGCCTCGGCGAAATCATCGGGCGACGCCAGCATGTGGGGCAGGGGATTGGCGTGGTCGCTGATCTGCTCCAGGTCGAACAGCACCGCTCCGGGGATATGGACCTTCTCGAACTCGCCCTGGGGCAGCCGGCCGTCACCCGGCATGTAGAAGGGAGCGGCGACGATGCGCAGGTCCGGCTCGCGCAGCTGTTCCGCCAGCCAGTCGGTCGAGACGATCGGGTCCATCGGCCTACTCCAGCCAGCGGGGCGTGGGCAGGTTGCGCTCACGCAGGAAGGCGGGGTTGAAGATCTTGCTCTGGTAGCGGCTGCCGTGGTCGCACAGCAGGGTGACGATGGTCTTGCCGGGGCCAAGGTCCTTGGCCAGGCGGATGGCGCCGGCGATGTTGATGCCGGTCGAGCCGCCCATGCACAGGCCCTCATGCTGGACCAGGTCGTAGATGATCTCCAGCGCCTCGCCATCGGGAATCTGGTAGGCGCGATCGATCGCGACGCCTTCGAGGTTGGCGGTGACGCGGCCCTGGCCGATGCCCTCGGTGATCGAGGTCCCCTCCGATTTCAGCTCGCCGGCGGTGTACCAGCTGAACAGGGCTGCGCCGAACGGGTCGGCCAGGGCGATCTGCACGTCCTTGCTCTTCTCGCGCAGGCCGATGGCGACGCCAGCCAGGGTGCCGCCCGAACCCACGGCGGAGACGAAGCCGTCGACCTTGCCGCCGGTCTGGTCCCAGATCTCGCGGGCCGTGGTCTCCACGTGCGCCTGGCGGTTGGCGATGTTGTCGAACTGGTTGGCCCAGATCGCGCCATTGGGTTCGGCCTTCGCAAGATCCTCGGCCAAGCGCCCGGAATAGCGGACATAATTGCCCGGGTTCGAATAGGGCACAGCGTCGACCTCGACGAGCTCGGCGCCGAGCAGGCGGATGGCGTCCTTCTTCTCCTGGCTCTGCGTGCGCGGGATCACGATCACCGTGCGGTAGCCGAGCGCCGCGCCGACCATGGCCAGGCCGATGCCGGTGTTGCCGGCGGTGCCTTCGACGATGGTGCCGCCGGGCCGCAACAGGCCGCGCTTTTCCGCGTCGCGGATGATGTAGAGCGCCGCCCGGTCCTTCACCGACTGGCCCGGGTTCATGAACTCGGCCTTGGCCCAGATCTCGCAACCCGTCATGTCGCTGGCCCGGCGCAGGCGGATGATCGGGGTGTCGCCGATGGCGTCGACGACGCTGCGGGCCTGGTTCATGCGAATGCTCACGAAGTGACCGAAAGACCAGCCCGACAGGTGTTGATTTTGGAGCCTTGTGTCAATCGGCGTAGCGGGCCACTTGTACCGCCGAATAGTGAGCCGCCCCGGAGTCCCCTGCATGGCCGTCGTCCATCTTCCACGCTGGAACATGTCTTTCGGCGAGGGTCAGCCGCTGGCGGTGATCGCCGGGCTGAACGTGCTGGAAGACCTGGACCTGGCGCTGAAGGTCGGCGCCGAGCTCAAGGCGGCCTGCGCCGATCTGGGCCTGCCCTATGTGTTCAAGGCCAGCTTCGACAAGGCCAACCGCTCCTCGATCAAGAGCTACCGCGGGCCGGGCCTGCTGAAGGGCCTGCAGATGCTGGCCGCGGTGAAGCAGGCGCTGGGCGCGCCCGTCTGCACCGACCTGCACGAGATCGACCAGGCCGAACCGGTGGCCGAGGTGGCCGAACTGGTGCAGATTCCCGCCTTCCTCTGCCGCCAGACCGACCTGATCGTGGCCACCGCCCGGGCGACGGCGGCCAGGGGCGGGGTGATGCACGTGAAGAAGGCCCAGTTCCTGGCGCCTTGGGACTGCAAGAACATCCTGTCCAAGGCGCGCGAGGCGGCGCCCGAACTGCAGATCATGCTGTGCGAGCGCGGCGCCTCGTTCGGCTACAACAACCTGGTGGTCGACATGCTGGCGATCCCGGCCATGCAGGCGCTGGGCGTGCCGGTGAGCATCGACGCCACCCATGCGGTGCAGCTGCCCGGCGCGGACCCGCGCACCGCAGGCGGCTCCACGGGCGGGCGGCGCGAAGGCGTGCCGGTGATCGCCAAGGCGGCGGTGGCGGCGGGCGCCGATGCGGTGTTCCTGGAGTTCCACCCCGACCCCGACAAGGCCCTGTGCGACGGGCCGAGCTGCCTGCCGCTGGACGCCGCGCAGGGCCTGCTCGGCACGCTGAAGGCCCTGCACCAAGCGGTGCGGGCCTAGCCTCGGCTCCGGCGAGCGCCTAGAACTTCGGGCGATGAATCTCTCCGCGCTCCAGCCCCTGCTGCAGGCCGCCCACGGTGCGCGGGTCGCCTGCGTGGGCGACCTGATGGTCGACCGCTATGTCTACGGCGAGGTGGCCCGCATCTCGCCGGAGGCACCGATCCCGGTCCTGCGCAAGACCTCGGCCCAGACCATGCTGGGCGGGGTCGGCAATGTGGCGCGCAACGTGGCGGGCCTGGGCGGCTGCGCGCGGCTGGTGGGGGTGGTGGGCGACGATCCGGCGGCCGGCGAGGCCCTGGCCCTGGTGGGGGCCGACGCGGGGCTGGAAAGCCACCTGGTCACGGCCATGCACCGCTCGACCACCATCAAGACCCGCTTCGTCGCCTCCGGCCAACAGCTGCTGCGGCTGGACGACGAGGACCTGGGCCCGGTCGACCTGGAGGCGGAAGCCCAGCTGGTGCGGGCGGTGGAGCATGCCGCCGAGGGAGCCGGGGTGATCCTGCTCTCTGACTATGCCAAGGGCGCGGTGACGCCGGCGGTGATCGAGGCGTGCCTCAAGGCCGCCCGGACGTTCGGCGCGGCCCTGATCGTCGACGCCAAGGCCCGCAGCTTCATGAAGTACGGCGCCGCCGACCTGATCAAGCCCAACGCCCTGGAGCTGTCGCACCTGACCGGCCTGCCGACCGACACCGACGAGGAAATCGAGGCGGCCCTGGCGGCGGTGCTGGGCGCCTGCACGGCCAAGGCGATCCTGGTGACCCGCGGGGCCAAGGGCATGTCGCTGGCCCGGCGCGGCCATCCGGTCAAGCACGTGCGCGGGGTTCCCCGGCGGGTGTTCGACGTCTCGGGCGCGGGCGACACGGGCCTGGCGGCCCTGGGCCTGGCGCTGGCTGCCAAGGCGCCGCTGGACGAGGCGGTGGCCTTCGCGGTGCTGGCTTCAGGCGTGGCGGTGACCAAGGTCGGCACGGCCGTGGTCACGCCCTCCGAGCTGATCGACGCGGAACTGGCCGCCCACCTCGGTCCGGCGGAAGCCAAGGTCGTGACCCTGGAGCAGGCGGCGGCCGAGGCCGAGCGCTGGCGGGCCCAGGGGCTGCGGGTGGGGTTCACCAACGGCTGCTTCGACATCCTGCACCGCGGGCACGTAGCCTACCTGACCCAGGCGCGGGCCTGGTGCGACCGGCTGGTGGTCGGGGTCAACAGCGACAGCTCGGTCAAGGCGCTGAAGGGCGAAGGCCGCCCGGTCAACGACCTCGAGTCGCGCGCCCTGGTGCTGGCGGGCCTCAGCCCGGTGGACATCGTCGCGCCATTCGCCGAGGAAACGCCGATCGAACTGATCAAGGCCATCCGGCCCGACGTGCTGATCAAGGGCGCCGACTATTCGGTCGAGACCGTGGTGGGCGCCGCCGAGGTGATGTCCTGGGGCGGGCGCGTGCAACTGGCAGACATCGTCGAGGGCTACTCCACCACCGCGGCCATCGCCCGCATGGCCGGACCCAGGGCGTCGTGAGCGAGCCGGCGCCCGCGCCGAAGGGGGCCCGGTGACCGGGATCTGGGCCGGCTGCAAGGGGCGCCTCGACTGGCTCTCGGGCCAGGCGGCCCGCCTGTCCCGCTTCAAGCGCTGGTGCGTGATCCTGACCCTCGGCCTGGTCCTGGCGGCGGGGGTGGCGCTGTCCCTGACCTGGGACGACATCATGAAGACGGAGATCGACCCCAAGGAGCCGTTCCAGACCTATGTCCGGCGCATGCCCAAGGCGCCCGACTACAGCCGGGCCTCGGCCTGGGCGCTGAACCCCGTGGGCCAGGTCGCGCGCCGCGCCACCGGACCGGTGGACGTGTTCTTCGTGCATCCGACCACCTTCAACGGCGGGCGCGACTGGAACGGGCCGATCGACGACAAGGCCTCGGCGCGGCAGCTGGAGAGGGTGATGCTGCCCAACTACGCCGGACCGTTCGCGCGGGTGGGCCGGGTGTTCGCGCCGCGCTACCGCCAGGCCAGCCTCTACGCCTACCGCATCACCCTGCGCGAGGATGCGCTGGACGCCCGCCGCTTCGCCTATGGCGACGTGCTGGACGCCTTCCGCTACTACATGGCCCACTACAATTTCGGCCGGCCCTACATCGTGGTCGGGGTGGAGCAGGGGGCCGATCTCGCCGACCGCCTGCTGCGCGAGGAGATCGACCACAACCCCGGGCTCACCGGCAAGCTGGCCGCCGCCTACCTGATCGATGCGGTGATCCCCGCCGCCGGCTACGGCCCCGGCGCGCCGATCCCCGCCTGCCGCATGCGCGCCCAGGCGCACTGCGTGGTGGCCTGGGCTTCGGCTGACAAGCAGAACCCCGCATCGGCGGGCCGGCTGCTCAGCCGGGCCATGGTGTGGACCCCCGGCTGGATGCTGGACAACCTGCCCGACGGCGAGCCGGTGCTGTGCGTCAATCCCCTGACCGGCGGGACCGGCCAGGAGGAGGCGCCGGCCCGGCTGAACCTCGGCGCCGTCAACGCCTCGGAACTGGAGTGGGGCGCGCGGGCCGCCTTCCTGCCGCGCCAGGTGTCGGCCCAGTGCGTGGACGGAATACTGCGGGTGTCGCGCCCCAGGTCCGGTTCGCTGCAGCCGGCAAGCGGCTGGCCCGACAAGTTCAAGGAACGACCCTACAATCCTTTCTTCGCCGACCTGGAGGCCGACGCCATGAAGCGCGTGGCCACCTACTACGGCCGAGCGGAGATGCCGCCAGGCGCGCCGCCGATCGAAAGGTCCGTGCCGGTGGACGTCGCGCCGGTGCACAAGGTGGACTAGCCGGCGGAATGCCAAGGGCTGGGATTCTGTATACATTGCTCAACTGATCAGAATTCACTCAAAACCTTGCCGCATAAGGAATCTTGGGGCTGGCGCAAAGGCGGCGGCTGATTATGATCCCCGCCCGATAAGCCATTGGGAGGACGACATGGCTCTGTTGAACAAGTGGGGCGTCGCGGCTGTGGCCGTGGCGAGTATGGCGGCTCTGGCGACGGGCGTGGTGGCCCAGGACAAGGCCGCGGCGGTGAAGGCCCGCCAGGACTTCATGAAGGCCCAGGCCGCCGACACCAAGGCGATCAACGACTATTCCAAGGGCATGGGCTCCAAGGCCGATGCCGAGAAGGCGATCGCCGACCTGCAATCGCGCAACGGCAAGATCCTGGCGTTGTTCGTGCCCGGCACCAGCATGGCCGACCTGCCCGGCGTCAGCTACGCCAAGCCGGCCGCGTTCACCGACACCGCCAAGCTGAAGGAAGTGGTCGCCACCCTGAAGTCGGCGGAAGACAAGACCGCCGACGTGATCAAGACCGGCGCGCCCGACGCGGTCGGCGCGGCCGCCGGCGATCTCGGCAAGGCCGGCTGCGGCGGCTGCCACACGACCTACCGCGAGCGTAAGCCGACCTGAGGTTGACGATGCGCAGGCTGACGATGCCGGCGTTGCGGTCCCGTTCCGTGAAATGGGGCGCCGTGACACTGGGAGCGCTGGCCTGCGCTCTCGCCTCGACCCGGGTTCCGGCCTCTGCGGCGACCGAACCCAGGGGCGACGCCAAGCGCGGCGCCTATGTCTTCGCCGCCGCCGACTGCGAGAGCTGCCACACCGACAAGAAGGCCAAGGGCGCGTTCCTGGCCGGCGGCCCGCCGATGGTCACAGACTTCGGCACCTTCTTCGCCCCCAACATCACCCCCGACAAGAAGAGCGGCCTCGGGTCCTGGACCTATGACCAGTTCCACCGCGCCATGCGCGAGGGCAAGGGCAAGGACGGCGAGCTGCTCTATCCGGTGTTTCCCTACCCCTCGTTCACCGGCATGGCCGATCAGGACATCGCCGACCTGTGGGCCTATCTCAAGACGGTCCCGGCCTCGGCCCAGCCGTCGAAGCCGCAGGCCGCCAAGGCGCCCTACGGCATCCGCCCGCTGCTGACCGGCTGGCGCGTGCTCTACTTCCACGAGGGGCCGCTCAAGCCGCAAGGCGGGCTGACGCCCGAGCAGCAGCGCGGCCGCTACCTGTCGGAAGCCGTGGTCCACTGCCAGGAGTGCCATTCGCCGCGCAACGGCCTCGGCGCCATCGAGGCCGACAAGGCCTATGCCGGCAATCCCAAGGGGCCCGACAACCAGGACGCGCCGAACATCACGCCGACCGGCATCGGCAAGCTGACCCAGTCCGACCTGCAGGACATGCTGAAGAGCGGCGTGACGCCGGACGGCGACTATCTCGGCAGCGGCATGGGCGACGTGGTCCAGGGCACCGGCAAGCTGACCCAGGCCGACCGCGACGCGATCATCGCCTACATTCGAACCCTCCCTCCCAAGCCCTCGACGCCCAAGCCGCCGAAGAAGTAGCTACGGCCGCAGCTCGGCCGCCTCCACCCAGCGAATCTTGCCGAAGCCGGCGACCAGATGGCCGCGCGCGATCGTCACCCTGTAGAAGTCGAAGTCGCTGAAGCCGGCGTAGACCTCGGCGGACGGATGCCGCTCGACGTAACGCTCCCGCGCCTCCGGATCGGAGCAGACGGCGGCCGAGCCGATCACCGTCAGGCGGGGGCCGGTGAGCGGGTCCTCGAAGCCCGCCGTCCCGTCGAACAGCAGGGAGCAGCGCGGGTCGGCCAGCAGGTTCCTGGTGTGCTGGGCCAGGCGCGACAGCAGCAGCAGGGGTGAGCCGTCGGCGTCGAAGGCGACCAGCACCAGGGAGACATAGGGCGCGCCGTCCATCGACGTGCCGAGCGACGCGGTCGTCTGCGCCCGCATCAGGTCGCGGGGGCCCGCCATCTCAGCCGGCATCGGGGCCCTCCGGCTTCCAGTCGAACAGGGCCTTGAGCGTCCGCACCGCCCGGCCGCGGGGGCCGGCGAGCTGCGGGTCCCGGTTCAGCAG
>DASYBX010000161.1:0-13147 GCA_036500495.1 Caulobacteraceae bacterium | reverse complement strand
CGACCGGATGGAGCTGGCGCGGGGCGCGGGCCCGATCCCCGACGTGGAGAACGGCGCCGGCCGCGCCGTGGACATCCACGTGACCCGCCTGCGGCGCAAGATCGAGGCCGATCCCAAGAACCCCCGCTACATACAGACAGTTAGGGGCGTCGGTTATATGCTCGCGCCTGATGAGGCCTGACCCCGGTTCCAGGTAGAGCATGCGCATCCGACCCAGGACCGCCCGCTGGTTCCTGCCGCGCTTCCTGAAGCGCCGGCTGCCCTCGACCCTCTATGGCCGCTCGATGCTGATCATCGTGCTGCCGATCGCGATCATGCAGATGGCGGTGGCCTGGGCGTTCTACGAAGCCCACTGGCGCACCGTGACCAGCCGCCTTTCCGAAGGCCTGGCCGGCGACATCGCCTGGGCGGTGGACAGCTACAAGCAAGACCCGAGCCCCGCCTCCCTGACCCGCATCGCCGACCGCGCCGAACGCTCGCTCGGCCTCTCGATCGTGCTGCAACAGGGCCAGACGACTCTGCCCCAGCGCATTCACCGCAACTACTTCGCCGTGATCGACCGCTCGCTCGACCGCGCCCTGACGGACCGGCTCGACGACCCCGTCTGGTTCGACACCACCCACTACCAGTGCTGTGTCGACATCCGGGTGAAGGTGAAGGACGGGACGCTGCGCATCCTGGCGCCGATGGAGCGCGCCTACGCCACCCAGGGCCTCAGCTTCGTGCTGTGGATGGCGGTGGCGACCCTGATCCTGACCGGGGTGGCCCTGGCCTTCATTCGCAACCAGGTGCGGGCCATCGAACGCCTGGCCGAGGCGGCGGAAGCCTTCGGCCGGGGGGCCGATGCCGACTTCAAGCCGCACGGGGCGCGCGAGGTGCGGCAGGCGGCCTACGCCTTCCTCGACATGAAGGAGCGCCTGCAGCGCCACATCGAGCAGCGCACCACCCTGCTCGCCTCGGTCAGCCACGACCTGCGCACCCCGCTCACCCGCCTGAAGCTCGAGCTGGCCCTCGCCGAGCCCACCTCGCGCACCGAGGACATGAAACGCGATCTCTCGGACATGGAGCACATGATCGACGAGTACCTCGCCTTCGCCCGCGGCCAGGGCGGCGAGAGCGTCGAGACGGTGGCCGTGCGCGGGCTGATCGAGGAGGTGTCGGAGGGCGCCAAGCGCGCGGGCGCCCAGGTGAAGGTGAAGATCGAACCGGAGCTGTCGATGCACGTGCGGCCCAACGCCTTCAAGCGGGCCCTCTCCAACCTGGTGATGAACGCCGCGGTGCACGGCGAGCGGGTCGAGGTGGCCGCCCGCGCCGCCTGGGACGGCGGGGTCGAGATCCTGGTCGACGACAACGGCCCAGGAATTCCGCCCGACCGCTACGAAGAGGCGTTCAAGCCGTTCAACCGGCTGGACGAGGCGCGCAACCAGAACGAGAAGGGCGTGGGGCTGGGCCTGGCCATCGCCCGCGACGTCGCCCGCGGCCACGGCGGCGACATCACCCTGGAGCAGAGTCCGCTGGGTGGGCTTCGCGCGGTCGTGAGGCTGCCGGGCTGACCCCGGCCGCATCCAACCGGCGGTTTCAGGAGTTCAGGCGCGGGGGCGCAGTCCAGAGGCGCCATGCCTTTTCCATACCGACCGTTCGCGGCCCCATGCCTGCTCGCGGCCTCCCTGCTCATGACCGGCTGCACCGTGGTGCGCGAAACCCAGCCGGGGCACACCGCCACCGAGGAACTGCTGGTTTCGCACGCCACCGAGATCGCCGCCGAGAAGCTGGCCGGCGCCCTGCCCTCCGGCCGGCGCGCCTTTGTGGACGACCAGCACTTGAGGGGCGACGACGCCGACTATGCGGTGAGCGCGATCCGCGCCGCCTGCCTCAGGCACGGCCTGCTGCTGGCCTCCGACAAGGCCTCCAGCGACATCGTGGTGGAGGTGCGCATGGGCGCGGCGTCGATCGACTCCAAGGACACGGTGCTGGGCATCCCCGCGGTGGCCGTGGCGGTCCCAGGCACCCTGACGGCCCTGCCGATCCCGGAGCTGTCGGCCTATTCCAAGGCGCGCCGCAAGGGCACCGTGGAGCTGGCCGCCTTCGCCTATGATAGCCGCACCGGAGCGCCGGTGGCCTTCGTCGGGCCGACCGGGGGCGAACGCCTGCTCGAGGAGACCAAGATCCTCACTGTATTCGGCAAGGGCAGCCGCGAGGAGCCGGCCGGGATGGTGACGCCGGACTCTCCGAAGCACTGACGCGCCGCAGCGCTAGCGGGCGATCCGCTGGCCCGCGTGCAGCACGCGCAGGGCGGCGCAGGCCGCGCCATAGCCGTTGTCGATGTTCACCACCGCGATGCCCGGAGCGCAGCTGGCCAACATGGCGTTGAGCGCGGTACGCCCGCCCTCCGCCGCGCCATAGCCCACCGAGGTCGGCACGGCGATCACCGCCCCGGACACCAGGCCGCCGAGCACGCTGGCCAGGGCCGCGTCCATGCCGGCGCAGACGATCACCACCGGATGGGCCCCGATCTCGTCGAGCCGCCGGGTCAGGCGATGCAGCCCGGCCACGCCGACGTCGAGGATCATCGAGGCCGCCCTGCCCTGGTAGCGCAGCACCCGCTCGGCCTCGCGGGCCACGGGCGCGTCGGAGGTGCCGGCGGCGACGATGGCCACCTGCGCGGGGCCGTCCGCCGGGCGCAGCGGGCCGACGAAGCCGGTGCGCGAGACGGCGCAGTAGTCGATGGCGGAGATCAGGTCGCCAGGAAGACCAGCCAGGCGCTCCGCATCCAGCCGGGTCAGCAGCAGGCTGGCCTGGCGCGCCGCCGCCTCTTCCAGGATCGCCGCGATCTGGGCCGGGGACTTGCCGGCGCAGTAGATCGCCTCCTCCAGCCCGATGCGCTCGGCGCGCTCGAAGTCGAGGTCGATTTCGCGGCTCACGGGCGGTCCACCAGGAAGGCGGAGCCCGTGCGGTAGGGTGCGAAGCTCACCCCGCGCGCCGCCACGGCGGGCGGCATCAGGGCGGCGACCTCGGCCGAGAGGCCAGCGCGCGCCGGCGCCCCGAGGGCGGCCAGGGTCTCGGCGTCGAGCTCCAGCACCACGCCCGCCGCGCGGATGCGGCAGCGGACCGTGCGGGGCTTCAGGGCCTGCCGCAGCAGGGTCTCGGCGCGGTGCACGGCCGCCAGTTCCTCCGGATCGATGGCGAGGCCCGTCTCGACCCGGCTGGCCAGGCACGGCGAGGCCGGCAACTCGGCGATGTCGTGCAGGGCCAGCGCCCAGGCCAGAGCCCGCACCGACTCCTTGTCCAGCCCCGCCTCGAGATAGGGATGCCGCACGCCGTGCTCGCGGGCGGCGTCGAGGCCCGGGCGGTATTCCGTGAGGTCGTCGGTGTTGGCGCCCGACAGGATCTGGCGCGAGGTCCGCGCGGCGACCGCGCCGTAAAGGCTGGTCTTGCAGAAGAAGCAGCGGTTGGCCGGATTGGCCCGGTAACGCGGATCGGAGAACTCGCCGGCGTCGATCACCTGCAGTCGCCAGCCCTCGGCCTCGGCCTGGCGGCGCACGCGCGCCGTCGCCTCGGACGGCACGGCGGGCGAGACGGCATGGACCATCAGCACCCGGTCCGGCCCCATCCGCCGGCCGGCCAGCACCGCCAGGGTCAGGCTGTCGACCCCGCCGCTGACCGCCACCGCCGCCTCGCCGAGGCCGTCCAGCACCTGCTCCAGGGCCGCGCTCATTTCGGATCGTCCCCGGCCAGGGCGGCCTGCTCGGCGGCGCGGCGCAGGCCCGATCGCGCGGCGTGGCCGCCCAGAGCCTGGGCGTCGTCGACCTCGGCCTTGGCCGTGGCCCCGCCGGGCCGCTCGGCGGTCTTCACCCGCACCTGTCCGCCGTCGACCCGCACCGCCTGCTCGCGCCGGCGCAGCACCGCCCGCCGCGCCTCGTGCATGCGCAGGCCCAGCGTGGTCGTCTCGCGGAACACGGCCTCGCACACCGCCTGTACGCCGTCGGTGCGCGCCAGAAGCCGCACCGCGGCCACCATCCGCCCCTTCTTGCCGAATACCGGCGTCTGCACCGCGTCGATCACGGCCGGCAGCGCGCGCAGGCGGTCCAGCGCCACGGCCAGGTCCTCGGCCGGCTGGTCGTCGATCTCGAACTCGATCACCGACAGCGCCTCCTCGTCCCAGGCGCACGCCGCCTCGCCCGCTTCGAACACGAGCACGCGCAGGCAGTTGGACACGCCCGGCAGGGTCCGCGCGCCGAACCCCACTCCGGACCGCTTCAGGGTGCGGGCCTTGCCGACGGACGAGGCGGCGGGATCGCACAGGTGGCGCAGGATCGCCGCTCCGGTGGGGGTGACCCGTTCGCCGGGCGCGCCGTCGTCGACGAAGGCGAAGCCCTCCAGCAGCAAGGTCGTGGCCGGGGCCGGAACCGGCATCAGCCCGTGCGCCGTACGCACCCGTCCCGAACCCTGGGGCAGGGCCGAGACGGTCCAGTCCTCGACTCCGCTCAGGGCGATCACATGGGCGGCGCCGACGATGTCGGCGATGGAGTCGACCGCCCCCACCTCGTGGAAGCGTACCTCCTCCGGCGTCACCCCGTGCACCCGCGCCTCGGCCTCGGCCAGGTGGGCGAAGATGGCGACGGCGTGCGCCCGCACGGACGGATCGAGCGGCGCGGCCTGGAGCTGGCCGCGGATCACCGTCCAGTCGCGGTGGTCGTGCCCGTGGTCGTGGTCGTGGTCATGGTCATGATCGTGCGGCTGATCGTGGTGATGGTGGTGGTCGTGACCATCATGATGGTGGTGATCATGGCCATGCTGATCGTGGCTGTCGGGGTGATGATCGGGGTGGTGATGGCCCGCCGCCTCCTCCACCAGGAAGCGCCGGCCGCGGAACACGCCGTCGTTGTGCTCGACCAGCCGGCACCGGGCTTCCTCGCCGAGCACCGCGGCGATGCTGGCCAGCACGCCAGCCTCGAGATCGGGGAAGGCGTCGAGCATGGCGGCCAGGAACATGTCGCCGGCGACGCCGCCAAGGGCGTCCAACTGGATCTGCATCCGCATCGGGCGAGGCTTACACGCCCCCGCCCTGGCCGGCCAGTTCCTTGGTTCAGAGCAGGGAGTCGGGCAAGGCGATGGCGTAGGCGGCCAGCCGGCCGTCGTCCTCGCGGTAGATCATCACCACCGCCGCCCCCTTGGCGAAGCGCGCCACATATTCGTCGCCGCCGACCGGGCCGATGTCCTGGAAGGTGATCGACTGGATCGGCCCGAGGCGTTCGAGCGAAGCCTTCATGTCCGGCGCCATCCGGCGGGTCGCGGCGGCGATGTCGGTGTCCATGCGCGCATAGTCGGGCGTGCCGGCGAGAAGGTCGGCGAGGAGCTTGCGCACGGCCTGTTCGCCGCCCGGCTGGGGCCGGCTGCGCAGGGGCATCAAGTGGGCGTCGAGCGCCTGGTCCGCGCCGGCGTCGGGGCGCAGCCCGGCCGCCTGTTGCGGCGCCAGGGCCTGGAGGGCGGCGACGAAGGCCCCGCTGGACGGAGTCGCCAAGTCCGGCTTGACTCCGGTCGCCGCCCAGTTGGACCGGGTCACCGGGTTCTCCCAACGGCTGGACGGCACGAACACCTGCAACTGCCCGCCGATCAGCCGCCAGCTCTGGCCGGCGTTGGCGCCGCCTGCGGTGGCCTCGCCCACTACCTTGGCCCGCCCCTGGGCCTGCAACTCGTCGGCCAGTTCCTCTGCTCCAGAGAAGGTCTTGCGGCTGGTGAGGATGTAGACCGGCTTGCCGAGGTAGGGCGTGGGCGTGGCCAGCGTCATGAGGGCGGTAGTGGTGAAGTCCTTGGTCTTCGGCGTGCGGTTGATCAGCTCGTCCACATGCGTCGGCGAGCCGAAGAAGAAGCTGCCGAAGTAGATCACTGACGAGGCCGACCCGCCGATGTTGTCGCGCAGGTCGATGATCAGGGCGTCGGTCCCGGCCACCCGCTTCATGGCCTCGTCGGCGAAGGGGGCGAACAGGCCGAGCGGGACGAACTGGTCGAGCTCGAGGTAGCCGATGCCGCCCTTCAGCCGGTCCACGCGGACGAAGCCGCCGTTGCTGCGGGCCGGTGCGGCGACCGTGTCCTCGGCGCGCGAGATCACCTCCAGGTGCTGGTCGCCGGTGGCCTGGCGCAAGTCGTCCGTCAGCCGTATCGCCATGTCGTGTGGCTTGCGCGCCTCGGCATAACCGCCATCCGCCAGGCGCTGCTCCAGCGCGCGCGCCGCACGATCGCCCAGGTCGGGATCGATGTAGTGGTCGCGCAGCAGGCCGGCGATCTCGGCCACGGCGCGCTTCTGGGCCGCGTTGTCGAGGGGAGCGTCGAGGTCCTGGGCGCGGGCGGGGCCGGCGAGCATGGCCAGGAAGAGCAGGGATCCGATGATCCGCTTCATCGCCCGGCCCTCCGCCCCTAGCCTGCCAGTTCTTTCGACCGCCGCACGCAGGCGGCCACGGCCTCGTCCAGCAGCGGCCCGAGACCATGTTCGCCCAGCAGCACCTTCAGCGCCTCGGCGGTGGTGCCGCCGGGCGAGGTGACCTGCCGGCGCAGCTCGGCCGGGTCCTCGCCGGACCGGGTCAGCAGCGCCGCGGCGCCGGAGATGGTGGCGCGGGCCAGGGCCCTGGACGCGTCGGGCTGAAGACCCGCGGAGACGCCGGCGGCTTCAAGGGCCTCGATGAAGGCGTAGAGATAGGCCGGAGCCGAACCGGAAACGCCGGTGGCGGCGTGCATCAGCTCCTCGTCGGCGAGGTCGACCACCGTGGCGACGGGCTCGAACAGGGCGTGGGCGCGCGCCTTGGCCTCCGGATCGTCTGCGTAGATCGAGGCCGTGCCCTGACGGATCGCCACCGCCGTGGTCGGCATGATCCGCGCCACCCGCCGGCCGCCGAAGGCCTGCGAAATGTCGGCCGCACGCACGCCGGCGGCGATCGAGACGATCACCGCGTCCCAGGCGATCTGGGGCGCGTACTGGACGGCGGCTTCGCGCCACACCTGCGGCTTGACCGCCAGCACCACCGTCTTGGCGCGCGCCAGTTCGGCCTCAGGCGGATTGAGCAGGACGCCGGACGCCTTCAGGGCGTCAGAGGGGTATGGCTCGACGGCGATCAGGTCGGCCGGGCCAAAGGCGCCAGCGTCGGCCCAGCCGGAGATCAGGGCGCCGCCCATACGGCCGGCGCCCAGGAGCAGGATGGGGGTCAACTCAGACATGACCCCCTCTTACCGGGTCTGCTTGGAGCGGGTCTAGTTACGCAAAATCAAACTGGCCCGATCGCCTAGGCGGAGCCGACCGTCTCGAACATGCAGGCCGCGATGGCGTCCTCGGGATTTTTGCCGCCGTTGATCAGGAAATCGAAGGCGGGATAGAAGCGGTCGGCCGCCTCCACCGCCGCGTCGATCATCGACGCCGCCTGGGCCAGGGTCGGCCGCTCGCCGGTGGGCAGGGCCATGGCGTGGCGGAACACCACCTCGCCCTCGTCGGTCCAGATCTCGAAGTGGCCGAGCCACACGCGCTGGTTGATCAGCGACAGCAGCTCATAGGCCGCGTTCCGCCGGCCCTTCTTGGCGCGGACGTCCACCGACAGGCACAGCTGCAGGCAGTCGGCCTCGGGCCGCCAGGCAAACCACAGCTCATAGTCCTTCCAGTCGCCGGCCAGGGTGAAGGCCAGGTCGCCGTCTTCGGTGCGGTCGAAAGTCAGGTTCTCGGCGGAGAGCACGTGCTCCACCACGTCGAGGGGGTCCAGGGCGAAGTCGACGTCGTCTTCTTCCGGAGGGGATGTGTCCATGGCAGGGCCATTCCTTTGTGGAGGCCGACCGCGCTTCCACCGCGATGGCGGCGCGGAAGGGAATCAGAGACGTGAACTCAGGTTGTTCCGATTCTGCGGCGACGTCTCAACCGTCGACGCCGTCGGACTTCTTGCTCTTGGCGGGCTTGCTCGAAAGCTTGGCGATCTCCGCGCGCAGGGCAGCGACCTCGGCCTTGAGGGCCTCGTGCTCGTCCCGCCGCACTAGGTCGAAGTCCGCCACGAAGCGATCCGCCTGGGCCCGCATGGCGGCCTTGGCCTCCTCGCCCGCAGCCTGGGCGATGCCCATGGCGGCAGTGGTCAGCTTGGCGAATTCGTCGAGGAACGGGTTCTGTGTCTGCATGCGGGGTCACGTGAAACGATGGTCTTGCGCCCTCTATATGGGAAACCGTTTGTGAATGCGAACAGTGCAGCGGCGCCACGCCAGGTGCTAAAAGTGTCGCGCCCGCCTCCCCGCCCCTGCTAATGCTTCGGCCGAGCGACTCTCGCCCATGCTTCGGAGCCCCTCGCCGTGGTGTTTCCCGACTTCGATCCCGTCCTGATCCATCTCGGGCCGATCGCCATCCGCTGGTACGCCCTGGCCTATGTGGCCGGCATCCTGATCGGCTGGCGCTATGTGGTGCATCTGACCAGGACCCCGCGGCTGTGGCAGGGCTCGGCGCCCTCGGCCACCCCGCTGCAGATCGACGACCTGGTGCTGTGGATCACCCTCGGGATCATCCTCGGCGGCCGCATCGGCTACATCCTGTTCTACGACCTCGGCGAGATGCTGGCCCATCCGCTGGAGATGTTCGCCGTGTGGCACGGCGGCATGTCGTTCCACGGCGGCTTCCTGGGCGTGGCGCTGGCCATCGTCCTCTTCTCGCGCGCCAACAAGCTGAACGTGCTGCGCCTGGCCGACGTGGTGGCGCCGTGCGCGCCGATCGGCCTGTTCTTCGGCCGCATCGCCAACTTCATCAACGGCGAGCTGTGGGGCCGCCCGACCCACGTGCCGTGGGGCATGGTGTTCTGCAGCCCCCACATCGCCGCCCTGAACCAGGGCAGCTGTCCCGCCGGCCTCGTGTACCGCCATCCGAGCCAGCTCTACGAGGCGGGGCTCGAGGGCCTGACGCTGTTCCTGGTGCTGCTGTGGGCCACGCACAAGGCCAAGTGGCTGAACCGCGAAGGCGCCGTCACCGGCCTGTTCCTGGCGGGCTATGGCCTGGCGCGGGTGGCGCTGGAGAACGTGCGCCAGCCGGACGCCCAGATGCCCGACTTCCCGCTCGGCCTGACCATGGGGATGATGCTGTCGATTCCCATGATCCTGATCGGCGTCTGGCTGATCTGGCGCGGCCTCAAGAAGCCGCCGGCGCCCCCTGCCCCCGAGACGGAGCCGCAATCCGCCGCCCTCGCCGCCCAATAGGTTTGGCGGCGGCATGAGCCTGAAGGCCCGAAGCCTCGAGGATCGCCTGAGGGACCAGATCGCCCAGACCGGGCCGATCACGATCGCCGAGTACATGGTCGCCTGCCTGCACGATCCGCAGGACGGCTACTACGCCACGCGGCCCCGGCTCGGCGAAGCCGGGGACTTCATCACCGCCCCGATGGTGTCGCAGATGTTCGGCGAGCTTCTGGGCCTGTGGGCCGCCGAGGTGTGGACCCGGCTCGGCCGGCCGGACCGCGTGCTGCTGGTCGAGGCCGGACCCGGCGACGGGACGCTGATGGCCGACGCCCTGCGCGCCGCGCGCCATGCGCCCGGCTTCCTCGATGCGGTCAAGCTGGTGCTGGTCGAGACCAGCGCGCCGCTGATCGAAGCCCAGCGCGCGCGCCTCGTCGGCGGCCCGGTCGAACCGGCTTGGGCCGCTTCGATCCTCGAACTGCCTAAGGGCGCGCCGGTGATCCTGATCGCCAACGAGCTGCTCGACTGCCTGCCCGCGCACCAGTTCGTGCGGGTCCCGCAGGGCTGGGCCGAGCGGATGGTGGGGCTGGACGGCCAGGGCGAACTCGCCTTCGGTCTGAGCGCCACGCCGGGCGGTGTCGCCCTTCTGGAGGCTGAGGTCGGCGATCTGGTCGAGGTCTCCCCCGCCCAGGAGCTGTTCGGCGCCGAGCTCGGGGCGCTGATCGCGCGCCAGGGCGGCGCGGCGCTGCTGATCGACTATGGCCGCGACCAGCCCGGCGCCGGCGACACCCTGCAGGCGCTGAAGGGCCACCAGAAGGTCGGGCCGCTGGACGGCCCCGGCGAGGCCGACCTGACCGTCCACGCCGACTTCCCGGCCGTGGCCGCGGCCGCGCGCAAGGCCGGCGCCCACGCCGCGTCTATCCTGACCCAGGGCGAACTGCTCGGCCGGCTCGGCCTCTACGAGCGCGCCGAGGCCCTCGCCCGCGCCCGGCCGGACCGGGTCGAAATCCTGCAGCGGCAGGTTGCGCGGCTCACGGCGCCCGACCAGATGGGGGTTCTGTTCAAGGCCCTGGCGATCCACGCGCCCGGGCTGGTCCCGCCCGGCTTCGAGGAGCTGTGATGTTGTACTTCAACACCCCCCTGCTGGACCTGCCCGGCGTCCGCCACGCCTTTTTCACCCGGGAGGGCGGCGTGTCGGCGGGCGTCTATCAGAGCCTCAATGTCGGGGTCGGCTCCAAGGATGACCCGGAGGCCGTTCAGGAAAATCGCGTCCGCGCCGCCGCCGCGCTCGGCGTGGAGCTGTCGCACCTGCTCACCTGCTACCAGATCCACTCCAACATCGCCGTGACCGCCGAGGGCCCGTTCGCCCAGCGCCCAGAGGCCGACGCGTTGGTCACGCGCACGGCCGGCCTCGCCTGCGGCGCCCTCGCGGCCGACTGCGCCCCGATTCTCCTGGCCGACGGCGAAGCCCGCGTCGTCGCCGCCGCCCATGCCGGCTGGAAGGGGGCGCTGGGCGGGGTCGTGGCGGCCACGGTCGACGCCATGGTCGCCCAGGGCGCGAAACGCCAGCGCATCGTCGCGGCGGTCGGCCCGTGCATCGGCCAGACCTCCTACGAGGTCGGCGCGGAGTTCATGGACCGGTTCTCGGTGGAAGCTCCGGGGTCTGAGCGATTCTTCGCCGCGGGCCGCGCGCCGGAGAAGCGCCAGTTCGACCTGCCGGGTTTCGTCCTGCAGCGTCTGGCCGAGGCCGGGGTCGAGCAGGCCGAGTGGACCGGCCGGGACACCTGCGCCGACGAAAACCTGTTCTTTTCCAATCGCCGGGGTTTCCTGAGAGGCGAGTCCGACTACGGCCGCCTGTTGTCGGCCATCGTTCTGGAACCTTGAATCGACACGCGCCGCGCATGCGGCCGTCACCTGTTGTCGCAAAGCTCTTGCCCGCGAGGGCGCGCCTGCTAGAAGCCTCGCGGACTCACTCACGGGGGCACGCATGAAGCTTCTCGCCGGCAACTCGAACCGCACGCTGGCCGAGGCGATCGCAGACTACCTGGACAGCCCGCTGACCAAGGCCCAGGTGCGCCGCTTCGCCGACAACGAGGTGTTCGTCACCATCGACGAGAACGTCCGCGGCGAGGACGTGTTCGTGATCCAGTCGACCTCCTATCCGGCCAACGACAACCTGATGGAGTTGCTGATCTGCATCGATGCCCTGTCGCGGGCCTCGGCCCGGCGGATCACGGCGGTGATGCCCTACTTCGGCTACGCCCGGCAGGACCGCAAGACCGGCGGGCGCACCCCGATCTCGGCCCAGCTGGTGGCCAACCTGATCACCCGCGCGGGCGCCGACCGGGTACTGACCATGGATCTGCACGCCGGCCAGATCCAAGGCTTCTTCGACATCCCCACCGACAACCTGCTGGCCACCCCGGTGCTGGCCGACGACGTGCGCATCCACTACCCGGACCCCGACCAACTGATGATCGTGTCGCCGGACGTCGGCGGCGTGGTGCGCGCGCGGGCCCTGGCCAAGCGGCTGGAGGCCGACCTCGCCATCGTCGACAAGCGCCGCTCGGGCCCGGGCGAGAGCGAGGTGATGAACATCATCGGCGACGTGCGCGGCCGCCGCTGCGTGATGTTCGACGACATCGTCGACTCAGCCGGCACCCTCTGCAACGCCGCCCAGGCGATCATCGACCACGGCGCGGCCGAGGTGTCGGCCTACGTCACCCACGGGGTGCTGTCGGGCGCGGCCTCGGACCGGGTGACCAAGTCGGTGCTCAAGGAGCTGGTGATCACCGACTCCATCGAGTCCCCCGACCCCATCCGCAACTGCCCCAAGGTGCGCCAGGTCTCCATCGCCCCCCTGATGGGCGAGGCCATCCGCCGGATCGCCAACGAAGAGTCGGTGTCCAAGCTGTTCGACTAGGAGGCGCTCCGTGCGCGTGGCCATCCTGGAGACCGGCGAGCCGCCGGGCGACCTGGAACAGCGCTTCGGCGACTATCCGCACATGTTCGAGGCCCTGCTGGGGACCGGCGATGGACGCAGCTTCCGCAGCTATGCCGTCACCGAGGGCGCTTGGCCCGAACCCGACGCGTTCGACGCCGTGCTGGTCACCGGCTCGCCCGCCGGCGCCTATGATCCCCTGCCCTGGATCGAGCCGCTGAAGGCCTTCCTGCGCGCCTCCAGGGGCCTGCCCATGGTCGGCATCTGCTTCGGCCACCAGATCATGGCCGAAGCCTTCGGCGGCCACGTGGAGAAGTTTTCCGGCGGCTGGGCCATCGGCCTGCACCGCTACCAAGTGGTCGAACGCCAGCCGTGGATGGACGAGGCGGCCGACTTCGCCGTCCCCGCCTCGCACCAGGATCAGGTGGTGATTCAGCCGCCGGACACGCACGTGATCGCGAAGAGCGCCTTCACCCCCTTCGCCGCCCTCACCTACCAGGGCTTCCCGGCGATCTCGTTCCAGGGCCACCCGGAGTTCGACCCGAGTTTTGCGGCGGCCCTGATCGAGGCCCGCAAGGGCGTACGCTTCGAGGAGGCCTTCGCCGACACCGGCCTGCGCAGCCTCGAGGAACCCAACGACAACCGGCGGGTGGGCGCGTGGATCGCCAGGTTCCTGGAACTGAACGGTTAGGCGTCATCCGCTCGCCGCTGCGTCTCCCAGAACAGTCGTGGGTCCGCTTGTGCAGCCTTGCGCCCTCTGAGATCGTCCGCTCCAGACAGCGGGGGCTCGGGTGGCGGCGACAGATCTGATGATCCGGGAGATCGGCGACGCCGACGTTGTCGAGGTGATGGCGCTGTGGAGCGCCGCGGGCGTCTCGCGACCCTGGAACGATCCCATCACCGATATCGCCTTCGCCAGGCAGAGCCCGCAGAGCGTCGTCCTGGTGGGCGTCGTCGGACGGCGCATCGCCGCGACCGTGATGGTCGGCGAGGATGGGCATCGCGGCTGGGTCTATTATCTCGCCA
>DASYBX010000160.1:0-37718 GCA_036500495.1 Caulobacteraceae bacterium | reverse complement strand
CGGCGTGGCCGTGCGCCCCGAGGTGATCCTGCTCGACGAACCGGCCTCGGCGCTCGACCCGATCTCCACCGCCAAGCTGGAAGAGACCCTGCTCGAGCTGAAGGCCGACCACACCATCGTCATCGTGACCCACAACCTCGGGCAGGCGGCGCGGATCAGCGACTACACCGGCTTCATGTTCCTCGGCCGGATGATCGAGTTCACCACCACCGAGCAGCTGTTCACCAACCCGCGGGGCAAGCGCACCCAGGACTACGTGACCGGCCGTTTCGGCTGACCCTCGCCAACAGCCTTCAGCGCTGGCAAGCTGTCCCGGTCGACAGGAGGCTCCATGCGCCGAGTGATCCTTCTCGCCCTGCTGGCCGCCGTCCTGGCGCCGGCCGCATCGTCGCTGGCGCAGGACGAGGCCGCGCCTTCGCGCAGGCCGGGCTGGTGGGAGCTGCAGATGGTGATCTCCGGCCCCACGTCCGAGCCGACGCGCCAGACCCGGCGCATGTGCACCGACGCCGCCTTCGACAAGATCGACTCGCCGCTCGGGGTGAACATGCGCGGCAACGGCTGCGCGCCCTTGAGCACCTCGCGCACCGCCACCGGCTGGACCACCTGGGGCGCCTGCGACACGGGGCAGATGAAGATCAGGGCCAACGGCGTGGTCAACGGCGACCTCAACGACCGCTATCACGCGGACATCGTCGTCGAAATGGATCCGCCGCCCGACCCCAAGGCGGCCAAGGTGCTGATCGCCATCGACGCGCGCTGGCTGGGCGAATGTCCGGCCGGCCGCAAGCCGGGCGACGTGGAGACCGACGGCGAGGGGCCGACGCCCCGCGCGCCGTGAAGATCAGCCGCTGACCGCCTGGGCGCCGGGCAAGAGCTCGCAGCGGCCGGCCAGGGACAGCTCCACCAGGGCCGCGTAGACCAGGGGGCCGGGCGCGCCGGCGGCGCGGGCCAGTTCGTCCCAGGCGGTGGGCGTCGGCGAGAGCAGTTCCGCAACCCGATTCAGCAACGCGGCGTCCGGCTCTTCGGCGCGCGGCGGGACGAAGCCTGCCGGCTCCGGCTCGCGCATTCCCGCGCCCATCGCCTCCAGCGCGCGGATCACATCCTCGGCGCCCTCGCACAGGGCCGCGCCTTGGCGGATCAGGTCGTTGGTTCCCTTGGCCCGGGCGTCGAGCGGGGAGCCCGGCACGGCGAACACCTCGCGGCCCTGCTCGCCGGCCAGGCGCGCGGTGATCAGGGAGCCGGACTTGAGCTCGGCCTCGACCACCACCACCCCCAGCGACAGGCCGGAGATCAGCCGGTTGCGACGCGGGAAGTCGCGGGCCTGGGCCCTGTAGCCGGGCGGGCTTTCCGAGACCACGCAGCCGCGCTCGGCGATGCGCCGGTAGAGGCCGTCGTGCTCGGGCGGGTAGATGTCGTCCGGACCGCCCCCGAGCACGGCCACGGTCCCGGTCTGCAGCGAGCCCTCGTGCGCCACGCCGTCGATGCCGCGGGCCAGGCCCGAGACAACCGTGAAGCCGGCGGCGCCCAGGTCGTGCGCCAGGGTGCGGGCGAAGCGCTGGCCGGCGGCGCTGGCGTTGCGCGCGCCCACTACGGCCACGCAGCGGCCGTGCAACAGGCCGCCGTCGCCCAGGGCCCAGATCAGGGGCGGGGGCGGGTCGAGGGCGGCCAGGAGAGGCGGGAAGGCCGGCTCGCAGGCGCACAGCAACCGGGCGCCGATCGCGGCGCCCGCCGCCAGCTCCCGATCCGCCTCCACCGGCGACGGGACGCGGGGCGGCCGGGCGCGGCCCGCCCGCTCGGCGAGGCGCGGAATGGCGCCGATCGCCTTGGCCGGCTCGCCGAAGGTCTCGATCAGGTAGCGGAAGGCGACCGGGCCGACGTTCTCGGTGCGCGCCAGCCGCAGCCAGTCGCGGCGCTGTTCGTCATCCAGCCGCGCCTTGTCCATCAGGCCAGGGTCCTCATAGGGCCAGGACCCTCATTGGGCTTGGGCGGCCTTCTTGGCGCCGATACGCGGCTCGGCGCCCTTGAGCAGGCGGCGGATGTTCTCGTGGTGGCGGATGAAGATCAGCACCGCCAGCACCGCCGCCAGGACCACGGTCGGCCAGGGTCGCTGCAGGCCGAGCGCGTAGAGCGGCGACAGGGCCGCCGCGGTCAGGGCCGCCAACGACGAGATCTTGAGAAGCTTGGCCACGACCAGCCAGGTCAGGCAGGCGGCGACGCCGACGGGCCAGGCGGCCGCCAGCAACACGCCCAGGAAGGTCGCCACGCCCTTGCCGCCCTTGAAGCCCAGCCACACCGGAAACAGGTGGCCGAAGAAGGCCGCCCCGCCGGCCAGGGCGCAGGCCAGGGGCTCGGCGGCGGGGACCTGGGAGAGGGCCAGCAGATGGGCCAGTCCCACGGCCGCGGCCCCCTTGCCGCCGTCGCCGATCAGGGTGATGGCCGCCAGGTCCCTGCGCCCGGTGCGCAGCACGTTGGTGGCGCCGATGTTGCCCGAGCCGACCTTGCGGATGTCGCCGAGCCCGGCCATGTGGGTGGCGATGACGCCGAACGGGATAGAGCCCAGCAGGTAGCCGCCGACCACGAGCGCCGCGGCGAGCCAAGGCTGGATGTCGGTCATGAGGTCCCCGTGGAATGCGCCTTCCAGGGAAGGCTACATCCCACACGCAGACCGATCAGGAAAGGGGAGCGGCCCTGGTCGGGCGACCGAGGGCCGCCCCGAGGACCGTTCCGGGTTCTACTGCTTGTTGGCGTCGATCGACGCCTTGGCCGCGGCGTCGGCCTTGTCGGCGGCGACCTTGGCCTTGTGCGACGCTTTGCTGGCCTTGCTCTTGGCCGTGTGGGCGGCCTTCTTGGCCCCCGAGGCGTCGGCCTTGGCGTCAGCCGTATCGGCGGCGGCGGGGTCTTTCTTTTCGGACGCCGACTTCACCGCGTGGGTGCTGACCTGGGCCAGGGCGAACCCCGAGCCGGCGAAGGAAAGGGCGAAGGCCGCTGCGGCGGCGGTCAGAATGGTCTTACGCATGGGACGATCCTCCAGGAGCTTGTCTGGTTGTCGGAGAGGGTTCCCGGACCGGGCCGGGGAGGGGCCTCGGGCTTATTTGGTGGCGGCGCTGGTGTTGGCGTCGGTCGCGGCCTTGGACGCGTCGGCCGCCTTCTGGGTGGCCTTTTTCGACTTGCTCGCGGCCTTCTTGGCCTTGCTCTTCGCGGTCGAAGCTTCCTTCTTGGCGTCGCTCGCCGAGGCCTTGGCGTCCTTGGAGGCCTGGTTGGCGGTGTCGGTCTGGGCCAGGGCGAAGCCGCCGGCGGCGGTGGATAGGATGAAGGCGGCGGCTGTCGCCGTCAGTAGGGTCTTGCGCATGGGAGGTCTCCGTTGTCGCAGACGGCCTGTCGGCCGCCATCGCGCGGAAAAAACCGCTCAGCTCTGTTTTCGTTCAATTTCCGGTGCGGACGGACCCGTTATTCTTGCGCCGGTTACTCCTGCGCCCCTTATTCTTGCGCCTTGTGCACGATCCGGCCGCCGGCCAGGGTCATCAGCACAAGCCCCTGCACCCTGCGCCCATCGAAGGGCGAGTTCTTGGACTTGGAGATCAGGGAGTCGGCGTCGAGGTAGAGCGGTGCGCCGATGTCGCACAGCACCAAATCGGCCGGCGCTCCCGGCGACAGGCGACCGCCCGGCAGGCCGAGCAGCTGGGCCGGGGCGAAGGTCGCCGCCCGGATCAGATCGATCAGCGGGACGCGGCCCTCGTGATGGAGCGACAGCAGGCCGGCCAGCAGGGTCTCCAGCCCAACCGCGCCCGGGACCGCCTCGTCGAATGGCAGGCGCTTGTCCTCCGCCGGCGCCGGGGCGTGGGCGGAGGTGACGATCTCCACCAGGCCGGACGACAGGGCGTCGATCAGGGCCTGGCGGTCGTCCTCGCAACGCAGCGGCGGGTCGAGGCGATAGAAGGTGCGGTAGTCGCCGATGTCGAGTTCGTTGAAGGTCAGGTGGTTGATCGAGCAACTGGCGGCGACCCTGACGCCCTTCTTGCGCCCGCGCTCCAGGCTCTCCAGGGCGTCGGCGCAGGTGATCTGGTCGACCAGCAGCCGTGCGCCGGTGATCTCGGCGAGCGCCAGATCGCGCTCAAGCATGATCCGCTCGGCCACGACGGGGACGCCGGGAAGGCCCATGCGCGCGGCGAACTCGCCCTCGGTGGCGGCGGCGCCGGCCGAGAGGTAGGGGTCGGCGGGGCGGTGGGCGACCAGGGCGTCGAAGCCCTTGGCATAGGCCAGCACCCGGCGGAACACCTTGGAATCGATGATCGGCTTGTCGACGTCGGTCAGGTAGCGGGCGCCGGCCTCCAGCATCAGGCCGATCTCGGCCATCCGTTCGCCGCCGAGCTTCTGGGTGGCCGCGCCGGCGCAGTAGACGTGCACCAGCTCGATATCGCGCGCCCGGCGCAGGATGAAGTCGACCGTGGCCGGGTCGTCGACCGCCGGCTCGGTGTCGGGCTGGATGACGATGGAGGTAACCCCGCCGGCGGCGGCGGCGCGGCAGGCGCTCTTCAGCGTCTCCTTCTGCTCGGCGCCCGGTTCGCCGGTCTTGACCCGGATGTCGACCAGGCCGGGGGCGAGCATGGCGCCGTTGCAGTCGACCACGCGGATGTCGGCCGACAGCTTGCCGAGGTCGGGCTTCTTGGCCACATCGGCGATCACCCCGCCCTGCACCACCAGGGCGCCGGGGCCGTCGTAGCGGGTCTCGGGATCGACAAGGCGGGCGTTGATGAAGGCGATCGGCGAGGGCTTGGGGTTGGAAGAGGCCATCAGTTCCGGCCCTCCAGCCGCGCCGCGAGGCTGGCCAGCACCGCCATGCGCACCGCCACGCCCATCTCCACCTGGGTCTGGATCAGGCTGACCGAGAGGTCGTCGGCCACGTCGGAGTCGATTTCCACCCCGCGGTTCATCGGGCCTGGGTGCATCACCCGCACGTGGGGCGCGGCGGCGGCCAGCTTCTCGCGGTCGAGGCCGTAGAAGCGGAAGTACTCGCGGGTCGAGGGCACCAGCGCGCCCTGCATGCGCTCCATCTGCAGGCGCAGCATCATCACCACGTCGGCGCCGGCGATGCCCTTGCGCATGTCGTGGTGGATCTCAACGCCCCAGCGCTCGGCCGAGCCGGGGATCAGGGTGGGCGGGCCGACCAGGCGCACGTGGGCGCCCAGCATGCTCAGCATGATCACGTTGGAGCGGGCCACGCGGCTGTGGGCCACGTCGCCGCAGATGGCCACGGTCAGGCCCTCGACCTTGCCGAACGCCTGTTTGATGGCCAGGGCGTCGAGCAGGGCCTGGGTCGGGTGCTCGTGCTGGCCGTCGCCGGCGTTGACCACGCTGCCCGAGACCTTCTGCGCCAGCAGCGACGCGGCTCCGGACGAGGAATGGCGCACCACCAGAAGGTCGGGGTGCATGGCGTTCAGCGTCACCGCCGTATCGATCAGGGTCTCGCCCTTGGCCATGGACGAGGCGCGGGGGTTCATGTTGACCACGTCCGCCCCCAGCCGCTTGCCGGCCAGCTCGAACGAGCTCTGGGTGCGGGTCGAGTTCTCGAAGAACAGGTTCATCAGGGTCAGGCCCTTCAGAAGGTCGAGCTTCTTGGCCTGCTGACGGTTGAGCGCCACGAACGTCTCCGACAGGGCCAACAGGTCGTGCACCTGCAGGCGGTTGAGGTCGGACACGCTGATGAAATGGGGCGCAGGGAAGGCGAAGGTCCGCGCGCGGACGTCGTCGATTCCTACAGGCTGGGTCATGAGCCCCAGCTTCTAGGGAGGTTCGGCGGGGGAGGGAAGATGCTAAGCGGCGTGAATGTCCGAACCCGTGCGCCTATCCATCGAAACCGTCCACCATGCGGCCTTCCGCTACGGCGGGTGGGCCTTCTTGCGCCAGGCGGGCGGCGCGGTCGCCGGCCACGCCGGCGGGGAGCGCAATACCTCTTCGAGCCGGATCGAGCTGAACGCCCTGATCGGCGCCCTGCAGGGCCTGCCGCCAGGCCCGGTGGCGATCCTGAGCGCAAGCCCGGGCGTCGCCCGCGCCGCGCGTCTCCTGGCCGCCCCGCCCGCGCCCGGCTCTGACGCGGCGCCGACGGAGGATCTGGACCTGTGGGCCCAGGCGCTCGCCGCCGCCGAGGGACGGACCCTGACGGTGGAGGCCGCGCCCGATCCTATCTCGCGCTTCCTGCGCGCCTGGGCCGAGGTGGGTCAGGACAAGGCCAAGGGACAGGGACGGTTCGGCGCGGCGATCCCCAAGTCCAATCTGGCCAAACTGGCCCTGACCTAGGGGGCGGCCCCGGCCTTCGTCGGGCGTCACGCGGCTCCAGGGCTTGCCTCAGACGGACAAGGTCGGATTGCAGGGGTGAGGTATTTTGTCCGCTCACCCGTCTTTGAGCAAGATCAGCCGGTTGCGTGGTCATCCTTTCACTTGACCTTACCTGACGACTGATAACTAACATCGCACAACACAACTGCAGGCTGAATCCAAACCAGCCGCCAGAGGGAGAAACGTCCATGACGAATGTCGGTCGCGCGCGGCTGCGCAGCCTGTTGCTGGTGTCCAGCACCCTGACCGCCGCCGCGGGCGTGGCGTCCGCGGCCTTCGCCCAGACGGCCCCGGAGTCCAGCAAGGCCCTGGAAGAGGTGGTGGTCACCGCCACGCGCCAGACCTCGACGGTGAACAAGGTGTCCCTGTCGGTGTCGGCCGTCACCCAGAAGGCGCTGGACCAGCAGGGCATCCGCAACGTGTCGGACCTGTCCACCCAGGTGCCCGGCTTCACCTTCCGCACCTCGGGCAACGACTCGATCCCGCTGTTCACCATCCGCGGCATCGGCGGCAGCGCCATCGCCAACACCGCCGGCGGCGCCCCGACCACCGGCGTCTACATCGACGACATCCCCCTGCAGAAGCGCAACATCTCCGGCGCCGTCTCGGGTTCGGGCACGCCGGCGCCGCTGCTCTACGATCTCGACCGCATCGAGGTGCTGCGCGGGCCCCAGGGCACGCTCTATGGCGGCTCCTCGGAAGGGGGCACCGTCCGGTTCATCACCCCGCAGCCGAGCCTGACCACCTATTCCGGCTCCGCGCGCCTGGGCGTCAACACCGTGTCCGGCGGGGGCATGGGCAACGAGGAAGGGCTCGCGGTGGGCGGTCCCCTCGTTCAGGACAAGCTGGGCTTCCGCGTGTCCGGATTCCACCAGGACCGGCCGGGCTGGATCAACGCCTATTCCGAATACGACGGCCACCAGTTCGCCTCGCAGGTGAACAAGGGCACGGACTATTCCCTGCGCGGATCGGTGCTGTGGCAGGTGACGCCGGACTTCAAGGCGACGTTCAGCGTCATGAACCAGATGAACTGGGACCAGCAGAACTCGGTGGTCCGCACGTCCTCGCCGGCGATGTACATACCGGTGCGCACCCTGGCCAACACCGGCATCGTGCAGGGGGTGAGGTTCTCGTTCCCGGCCTCGGTGTTCGGCGGCTACAGCATCCCGGCCACGCCGTTTCTCAGCAACAGCGCGCGCAACGGCACGGTCATCGGCCGCTACCTGACCCCGACCGACGTGCAGTACATCCCCTCGCCGCGGCGGGAGCTGTTCACCATCCCCAGCGTGGTGCTGGAGTACAACTGGCACGACAAGCTCAGCTTCAAGTCGATCACGGCCGACGATTCCGACACCACCTCGGGCGACAGCGTCAACGGCGGCAACGGCGAGCGCACCTCCAACCTGCCTTACCTGACGGGCCAGCCGTGCCCTTCGGGCGTCGGCCTGGTGACGCCGGTCCTGACGGCGGCCAACGCCTGCACCATCAACACGCCCTATCTGCAGTTCGGCCAGGCGCCCACGGTGCCGGGCCAGCCCAGCCCCAACCCCACCGGCGTGCAGGGCCCGGCGGACGTCTATTCACACTTCCAGTACCGCTACCAGCGCAACCAGATCACCCAGGAGTTCCGCGCCGCCACCACCGATCCCAGCTGGCGGCTGCAGTTCGTGGCGGGGGTGTTCATCTCGCACGACTTCAACCGCGAGATGCAGTGCGCGCCGTTCAGTGAATCGCCCTGGGCGACCCAGCTGCGCGGCGCTCATGGCGAGGCCTACTACAACGGCGCCCTGGACCTGCCGATCTGCGAGACCCCGACCCAGCCGGTGCAGGACATCGCCCCCTTGATCGGCGCCATCACCGACGACGAGCAGTCGATCTTCGGCGAGGCCACCTTCGCCGTCACCTCCAAGCTGAAGATCACCGCGGGTGCGCGCTTCACCAACTACACCCAGCACTTCTACACCCAGTACGGCGGGGCGGTGTCGGGCGGGCCGCCGGGCTGGCTCGGCAGCGTGAGCTCGACCGGCGAGCAGGCGCAGCTGGTGAACGGCAAGATCGTGCCGACCACCAGCATCGAGACAAATCCGAACTCGACCACGCCGTTCGCCAACAACCTGGCCGCCTGCCCGAGTTCGCCCGGCAAGGTCACCAGCACCGCGATCGCCCTGCAGATCGCGGCGGCCGGCTGTCCGTATCAGTACACCCTGGGCACCCTGCACGAGCAGCCGGTGACGCCGAAGGTCGGCCTCAGCTACCAGCTGACCGACACGGACCTGCTCTATGTGACCTATACCGAGGGCGAGCGCCCCGGCGGCATCAACCCGCCGGCCTCGCCGATCCTGTGCGCCCCGACCTTCGCCCTGCTGGGCATCACCGCCGCGCCGGCCACCTACCAGCACGACACGGTGAAATCGACCGAGGTGGGCGCCAAGTTCCGCCTGTTCGAGGGGCGGGCCCAGATCAACGCCTCGGCCTTCCACATCGACTGGGAGGGCGTGCAGTTCGTGGTGCCGCTACCCTCCTGCACCGGCTTCTCGTTCGTGGCCAACGCCGGCAAGGCGGCCAGCGACGGCGGCGAATTGTCGGCTACGGCGCGGGTCTTCGGGTTCACCGTCAACGGCAACCTCGGCTACGACAACGCCCGCTTCACGCAGTCGGTCTACGGCCCGCACGCCGCCGGCACGGCGCCCACCGCCACCCTGGCGAACAAGGGCGACAACCTGGGCATCCCCGATTGGACCGCCAGCCTCGGCGTGCAGTACGACTGGCAGGTGATGAGCATGCCGGGCTATGCGCGGGCCGACTACGCCTACCAGGGCAAGTACGCCCGGGCCAACAGCGCCGGCACCACCGGCTTCGTCCCCGCCGTGACGCCCAACTACATCAATGGCAACGAGACCCACGTGATGAACGCCCGGGTCGGGGTCTATTACAACAAGCTGGAAATCGCCGGCTACGTGAAGAACCTGTTCGACTCGCGCGAGTGGATCAACCTCAGCCAGGCGACCGGAAACTACTACTTCACCGGCAACACCGTGCAGCCACGGATCATCGGCATGCAGTTGAACTACCGGTTCTAGGAGACCGAAGCGGGGGCGCGCATGCGCGCTCCCGTTTTTTCACTACGAGGCGGCGTAGCCCAGGCGGTCGAGCGCGCCCTGCAGGATGTAGGTGGCGGCCATCTTGTCGACGAGCTCGGCGCGGCGGGCGCGGGACAGGTCCATCTCGTCGGTCAGCATGCGCTGCACGGCGGCGGTGGACAGGCGCTCGTCCCAGAAGGCGATCGGCAGCTCGGGCTTCAGGCGAAGCAGGTTGCGGGCAAAGGCGCGCGAGGACTGGCAGCGCGGGCCCTCGGCGCCGTCCATGTTCACCGGCAGGCCGATCACCACGCCCTTGGCCCCGCGCGAGTCCATCAGCGAAAACAAGCGGTTGGCGTCGTCAGTGAACTTGCCCTTGCGGATCAGCTCGAGCGGGCTGGCGATGGCCATGGTGGCGTCGGACACGGCCACGCCGATGGTCTTCTCGCCGAGATCGAGCCCGATCACCGGGGCATAGGCGGGCAGGGCGGCGGGCAGGTCGAGGATGTCCAGGACCGCCACTCAGACAGCCTGCTTCGGCGACACGAGGTCGAGCGGGGCGCCGGAGATCTGCGCCAGGATAGTCACCCACAGGGTGGGCTGCAGGGTTCCCGCGGCGTCGTCCTGGTGCTCTTCCGGGCAGGTGAAGCGGAACTCGAGGCTCCAGTCCTTGACCACGGCGGTGGAGACGCTGGTGAACTGGTGGTCGACGATGAACCGCGCCGTCTTGCTGGGCGGCATGGGCGGAATGTCGAGCATCTGCAGGAGCGGGCTGTCGGTGTCCGGCGGGAAGGCGTAGTCGACCGCCCCCGGATGGCTCTTCTTCACCTCGGCCAGGTCATGGGCGAAGGCGTCTGCCAGGGTGCGGCCGGGGGTGCGCGAGGCGTAAAGGGTGCGATCGCCCGCGGCTCCGCCGGTGGTGCAGGCGATGTCCTCGCCGCGCTGGGCAGCGTCGAACACCACCACGCGGTTGGCCCCTGCGCCGGGGTTGAACTCGCAGACCAGGCCGGACGCCTTGTGCCTGAGCTTGATGGATTGGGCGTCTTCCGCGGTGACGTTGTCGAACAGGTCGGCGGCGCCCGCCTGGGCCAACAGGGCGTCGCCCTCGGCCTTGGCCTCGCCGGCCGGAACCTGGGCCAAGGCCTGGGTAGGCGCCAGGGCAGGGGCCAGCACCGCCGCCGCCGCCAACGCGATCATCCAGGCTGGGAGTCTCATGAACGCTGCTCCATGGCGTGGTTGTGGGCGGGCCAGCGGCCCCTGTCCATCCCCAAGCCGCCGTGGGCCAATGTAGCCACCGCTATCGAACAGCTGTCACAAAGCCTTGTCAGAAACGGGACCGGACGGGCGTAGGGGGGATGTCATGCATCGGTGGCGTTTGATGTTGATCGCGGCGGCCGCCGCGGCGGGCATGACGGTGGGCGCGTGCAGCGACTGGATGCACCCCAAGCGGCACAACGTGATCCTGTTCGTGGCCGATGGCCTGCGCTCGCAGATCGTGACGCCGCAGACCGCGCCGGCCCTGGCCGCGGTGCGGGCCGAGGGGGTGGATTTCCAGAACAGCCACGCCCTGTTCCCGACCGTCACCACCGCCAACGCCTCGGCCATGGCCACCGGCCACTACCTCGGCGACACCGGCGACTTCGGCAACTACCTCTACACCGGCCCGAACAACGCGCCCCAGACCACCAACGGGGTGACGCCCTCGCTGGAGGACGACGCCGACCTGAACTTCGTCAACCAGACCTTCGGCGGCAATTACCTGAACGAGGATTCGCTGCTCGCCACCGCCCGCGCCCAGGGCTTCCAGACCGCCTCGATCGGCAAGAAGGGCCCGACCTCGGTGCACGACATGACGGCGCGGGACGGCAAGTCCGGCATCGTCATCGACGATTCCTCGGGCTGGCCCGCCCCCGACGCCCTGCCGTTCGTCCCCGAGATCAAGGCCGCCATCAAGGCGGCCGGCCTCGCCCTGCCGACGCCCGACCGCGGCCTGAACACCGATCCTGGGGCGTACAACATGGCTGGGGTGAAGGTGGCCAATGTCGAGCAGCAGACCTGGTTCGCCAAGGTGGCCACGGACGTGATCCTGCCGCGCTTCAAGAAGGACGGGCGGCCGTTCGTGATGGTGTTCTGGTCGCGCGACCCGGACGGCACCCAGCACAACCAGGGCGACAGCCTCAACCAGTTGACCCCCGGCATCAACGGCCCGACCACCATGGCGGGCATCCGCAACGCCTCGGACGACCTGCAGCGCCTGCGCGACGCCCTGAAGGCGCAAGGGCTCGACAAGACCACCGACGTCGTGGTCACCGCCGACCATGGCTTCACCACCATCTCCAAGCAGAGCCGGACCAGCGCCTCGGCCAAGCTGGCGTACCGCGACGTCGTACCGGGATTTCTGCCGGTCGGCTTCCTGGCCATCGACCTGGCCCAATGGCTGAAGGTCCCGGTGTGGCAGTCCAACGGCCTCGACGTCCAGATCAGGGACGGCTTTCATCCGGGAAGCAACGGCGCCCTGATCGGCCCAGATCCCGCCCATCCGCAGATCGTGGTGGCGGTGAACGGCGGCGCCGACCTGCTCTATTTCCCGGGGCCCGACGCCAAGGCCATGGCGGCCAAGGCGGCCGAATTCCTGATGGGCCAGGACTACACGGCGGCGGTGTTCGTCAACGACGCGCTCGGCCCGGTCCCCGGCGCCCTGCCGATGAGCGCGGTGAACCTGATCGGCTCGGCCCGCACGCCCCAGCCGTCGATGGTGGTGTCGTTCCGCACCGAAAGCTCCGGCTGCGCCGAGCCCGAGACCTGCGAGGTGCTGGTGTCGGACACCGACCTGCAGCAGGGCCAGGGCAGTCATGGCTCGTTGAGCCGCGGCGAGACCCACAACTTCATGGCCGCCGTCGGCCCCGACTTCAAAGCCGGCTTCGTCGACCCCGCCCCGGTGTCCAACGCCGACTTGCCGTGGACCATCGCCAAGGCGCTGGGCATCCAGATGAAGCCCAAGGGCAAGCTGGTGGGCCGGCCGATCGACGAGGCGCTGAAGGACGGCAAGGTCCCGGCCTTCGACGCCAAGGTGATGCGTTCCGACAAGGGCCCGGGCGGCTTCGAGACCGTGCTGGATTACCAGCAGGTCGGCGAGCAGAAGTACTTCGACGCCGCCGGCATGCCCGGTCGCGTGTTCGGGCTGAAACCCTAGGCTTGCGCCGGGGCCTTCGCCCCGCTAACCCCTGCCGCAGTTCGAGACGGCAGTTGTCAGACTTTTGGGAGAGGCCGATGGCCATCGACGCGGCGACGGTGCGCAAGGTCGCCAAGCTCGCCCGGATCAGCGAAGCCGAGGAGCGGCTGGAGCCCCTGGCGGCCGAGCTGAACGGCATCATGACGTGGATCGAGCAGCTCGGCGAGGTCGACACCGACGGCGTCGAACCCATGTCTTCGGCCGTGGACCTGAAACTGCCGATGCGCGAGGACGCGGTCACCGACGGCGGCGACCCGGCCCGGGTGCTGGCCAATGCGCCGCTCTCCAAGAACAACTTCTTCGTCGTGCCCAAGGTGGTGGAGTAGCCACCATGACCGAACTCGTCGGACTGACGCTGAAGGCCGCCCTGGATGGCCTGAAGACCAAGCAATTCTCGTCTGAAGAAATCACCCAGGCCCACGTCGACGCGGTGGCCGGGGCCAAGGCGTTGAACGCCTACATCCTGGAGACGCCCGAGCGCGCCCTGCAGATGGCCAAGGCCGCCGACGCGCGCATCGCCAAGGGCGAGGCCGGGCCGCTCGAAGGCGCGCCGCTCGGGATCAAGGATCTGTTCTGCACCGAGGGCTACCGCACCACGGCCGCCTCGAAGATCCTCGGCGACTTCAAGCCCACCTACGAATCCACCGTCACCGCCAACCTGTGGCGCGACGGGGCGGTGATGCTGGGCAAGCTGAACCTCGACGAGTTCGCCATGGGCTCGTCCAACGAGACCTCGGCGTTCGGCCCGGTCGCCAACCCCTGGCGGGCGGAAGGCTCCAACCAGACCCTCACGCCGGGCGGCTCCTCGGGCGGCTCGGCCGCCGCCGTGGCCGCGGACCTGTGCCTGGGCGCCACCGCCACCGACACCGGCGGCTCGATCCGCCAGCCGGCCGCCTTCACGGGCACGGTGGGCATCAAGCCGACCTACGGCCGCTGCTCGCGCTGGGGCATCGTCGCCTTCGCGTCTTCGCTGGATCAGGCCGGGCCGGTGGCCAAGACCGTGGAGGACGCCGCCATCCTGCTGCGCTCCATGAGCGGCCACGACCCCAAGGACTCCACCAGCCTGCCGGACGCCGTTCCGGACTATCCGGCCTTCGTCGGCAAGGGCGTGAAGGGCCTGCGCATCGGCGTGCCCAAGGAATATCGGGTCGACGGCATGCCGGCCGAGATCGAGGCGCTCTGGCAGCAGGGCATCGCTTGGCTGAAGGACGCCGGCTGCGAGATCGTCGACGTCTCCTTGCCGCATACCAAATACGCCCTGCCGACCTACTACATCGTGGCCCCGGCCGAGGCCTCCTCGAACCTCGCCCGCTACGACGGCATGCGCTACGGCATCCGCGGCGAGGGCAAGGCGCTCGAGGAGATCTACCAGAACACCCGCGCCCAGGGTTTCGGCGAGGAAGTGAAGCGCCGCATCCTGATCGGGACCTACGTCCTGTCGGCCGGCTACTACGACGCTTATTACCTGAAGGCCCAGAAGGTGCGCCGGCGCATCGCCGACGACTTCAAGGCCGCCTTCGAGACGTGCGACGCCCTGCTGACGCCCGCCACTCCCTCGGCCGCCTTCGCCCTCGGGGCCAAGGAGACCATGGACCCGGTGCAGATGTACCTGAACGACGTCTTCACGGTGACCGCCAACCTGGCCGGCGTGCCCGCCCTGTCGCTGCCGGCGGGCTTAGACGAGACCGGCCTGCCGCTCGGCCTGCAACTGATCGGCCGGCACAAGGACGAGGGCACGCTGTTCTCCCTCGCCGGCGCCATCGAGAAGGCGGCCGACTTCCGCGCGAAGCCTAGGGCTTGGTGGCGGGGGTAGGTCTTTTATTGGACCACCAAGGACACCAAGGACACCAAGATCAGAGAGCCAGCCGTCGAACGCCTTGCTTGAACAGCGGGACGTTAAAATTGATCAGCAAGCCCAATCGGAGCTTTGCGAGTTTCAGGTAGGTCAGGACCTGGGCATCGTGAAGCAGAGTCAAGGCTTCCACCGCCTTGACCTCGATAATGACCTGCTCGTTCACGAGCAGGTCAAGACGATAGCCGGCGTCGAGTTCAACGCCTTCGTAGACGATGGCCATTGGGACCTGTCGACGGACCGTGAGACCGCGTGCAACAAGCTCATAAGCCACGCAGTGTTCGTAGACTGACTCGAGCAAACCGGGGCCCAGCGCCTTGTGCACCTTCAATCCCGCGTCGATGATCGTTCGCGCAGTTCGGTCGAGCGTGGCGGAAACCTCTTGGTGTCCTTGGTGTCCTTGGTGGTCCAATTATGGGCCCTTTGGTGCGGATTGTGGACATTAGTTCGCTTTTTGTTCCAGTTTTTCGGCGTTTGTCACCCTCCTGTCAAGGCGTCTCACCCTTCCAGCGCCGCCGCCCTAGCGCTATCAAGGCCCCGTATCCGGAGCCGCTTCATGTCCGACATCCTCGACGTCCGTCCGACCAATCCCGCCACCTATATCCAGGGCCGCACCGGCCCCTGGGAGTTGGTGATGGGGCTGGAGATCCATGCGCAGGTGGCGTCGAAGTCCAAGCTGTTCTCGGGGGCGGCGGTGGGTTTCGGGGCGGGGCCGAACGAGCAGGTGTCGTTGGTCGACGCGGCCATGCCGGGCATGCTGCCGGTGATCAACCGCTATTGCGTCGAGCAGGCGATCAAGACGGGCCTGGGGCTGAAGGCCCAGATCAATCCGTGGTCGCGCTTCGACCGCAAGAACTACTTCTATCCGGACCTGCCGCAGGGCTACCAGATCAGCCAGTACAAGGACCCCGTCGTCGGCGAGGGCGAGGTGCTGGTTGAGCGCGACGACGGCTCGACCTTCACCGTGCGCATCGAGCGCCTGCACCTGGAGCAGGACGCCGGCAAGTCGCTGCACGACCAGGACCCGCATGCCACCTACGTCGACCTCAACCGGGCCGGCACGGCGCTGATGGAGATCGTGTCGCGGCCCGACATCCGCACCTCGGAAGAGGCGGCGGCCTATGTGAAGAAGGTGCGCACCATCGTGCGCTATCTCGGCACCTGCGACGGCGACCTGGAGAAGGGCAACCTGCGGGCCGACGTGAACGTCTCGGTGCGCCGCCCGGGCGAGCCGCTCGGCACGCGCTGCGAGATCAAGAACGTCAACTCCTACCGCTTCATCCAGCAGGCCATCGAATACGAGGCGCGCCGGCAGATCGAGGTTCTCGAAGACGGGGGCTCGATCAAGCAGGAGACCCGCCTGTTCGACCCCGGCCGCGGCGAGACCCGCTCGATGCGGTCCAAGGAAGACGCGCACGACTACCGCTACTTCCCCGATCCGGACCTGCTGCCGCTCGAGCTCGATGCGGCCTGGATCAAGGCCATCGAAGAGAGCCTGCCGGAGCTGCCGGACGACAAGAAGGCCCGCCTTCAATCCGAATACGGACTATCGGCCTATGACGCCGGGGTGCTGGTGATCGAGGGCGCCCGCGCCGACTTCTTCGAGACGGCCGCCAAGGGCCGCGACGCCAAGCTGGTGTCCAACTGGGTGACCAACGAGCTGCTGGCGCGCCTGGCCAAGACCGGCGTGGAGATCGAGGACAGCCCGATCCCGCCCACCGAGATCGCCGAGCTGGTGGAGCTGATCGAGACCGGGGTGATCTCGTCAAAGATCGCCAAGCAGGTGTTCGAGCTGATGGGCGTGGGCGAGGGGACGCCCAAGGCCATCGTCGACAAGCACGGCCTGGTCCAGGTCAGCGACACCGGCGCCCTGGAGAAGGTCGTCGACGCCCTGATCGCGGCCAATCCCGACAAGGCCGCCGCGGTGAAGGACAAGCCCCAGGCCATCGGCTGGTTCGTCGGCCAGGTGATGAAGGAGACCCAGGGCAAGGCCAATCCGGCCGCGGTCAACGACATCCTGAAGGCCAAGCTGGGCCTCGCCTGAGCCAGGGGCGCTAGCGACCCTCGGTTTTTGCGATTCTGGCTGCACTTGGCCGGTCTCTACAGCCAAGCCGTCTTGCGCGGAGCCGCGCGGGGAGGTTTGATCTGTCCACTTCAAAAACGGGAGGATCACCATGAAGGCCGCCGCCATCGTTGCTGCCCTGGCCGTCGCCGCGCCGCTCGCCGCGGCTGCTCAAACTGCTCCGGCTCCGGCCGCCGCCCCGGCCCCGGCGCCGGCGCCGGCGCCGGCGGCGACCGCAGCGCCTGCCCCGGCCGCCGCGCCGGCCGCGCCGCTGCCCTGCACGACCGAGCACGGCCTGAACTTCATCTGCGGCATGATCAACGTGGAGGACATGCTGCCCGTCGACGGCGGCAAGATGGTGCTGGGCAGCTCCTTCAAGGAAGGCTCGGTCGGCTTCTACCTAGTCGACGTGGCGACCAAGACCATGAAGACCGTGACCCTGTCGGTCGCCGCCAAGCCCGACCCGATCTACGGCTGCCCCGGCGCGCCCGACCTGACGAAACTGTCGACCCACGGCCTGGATGTGCGCCCCGGGCGCAACGGCATGGCCACGGTCTACGCCATCAACCACGGCGGACGGGAGTCGGTGGAGGTGTTCACGCTCGACTCCCGCAAGGCCACGGCGGAATGGATCGGCTGCGTGATCGCGCCCGAAGGCGCCAGCGCCAACTCGGTGGTCGGGCTGCGGGACGGCTCGATCGTGTTCACCAAGCTCTACGACACCCGCGAGCGCGGGCAGGGCATCAGTCCGGTGCTGCAGGGCAAGGTGACCGGCGTGGTCTATCATTGGGTCCCGGGCAAGGGGACCAGCCCGGTGCCGGGGACCGAGCTTTCCGGCGACAACGGCCTGCTCGCCTCGCCCGACGGCAAGACACTGTACATCAACGCCTATGGGACCAAGGAGGTCTGGCGCGTGCCGATGGACGGCAAGGGCAAGCCGGTCGGCGTCAAGGTCGAGTTCAACCCCGACAATCTACGCTGGGCGCCGGACGGCACCATCTTCGTGACCGGCCAGTTCCTGCACCCGGACAACCCGGGCGGCCTCAACGATTGGGGCGTCGCCCGGCTCGATCCCGCGGCCATGACCGCGCGGACCCTCATCACCTCTCCGGGCACCAAGGCCTTCGACGACGCCACCACGGCGGTGGTGGCGGGCAACCTGATGTGGCTCGGCACCTTCCGCGGCGACCGTATCGCCTACATGCCGGCGCCCTGAGGCCGCCGGCGGCCTAGAGGATCGAATCCACCTCTTCCATCGGGCGCGCCAGCACCGCGCCCTTTGGCGTGACCACGATCGGCCGCTCGACCAGGATCGGGTGGCCGACCATGGCGTCGAGGATCTCGTCGTCGGTGGAATTGGGGTTGTTGATGATCTGCTCGTGGGCCTCGTTGCCCCGGGTGCGCAGGATGTCGCGCGGGCTCTTGCCCAGCTTCTTCAGAATGTCCTTGAGCTGGGGCTTGGTCCAGCCGTCCTTGAGGTACTCCACCACCGTCGGCTCGATGCCCGCCTCGCGGATTCGCGCCAGGGTGTTTCGCGACGTGCCGCACTTGGGGTTGTGGTAGATGACCACGCTGGCGTCGCCGGCAGTTCCCGGCGTCCCTGAATAAGCCATTGTAATTCCTTCTTTATCTGAACGCGTCGACCAGCGTGAGAACGGGCGCTTGATCCTGGTCGTCCGCGCCGCCAGGACCCGGATCAGGTCGGAGTGGTACGCCGTCTGGTGGGAACCCGGCAAGCGCGTCTCGGCCAAGAGGGGCGCCTATCCCGCGGCGGCGGGCAATGGGGCCGTAGGGACTCCCTCAGAGAGATGGAGAGGTGAGCTTTTCGACGCGACCGATGTGGCGGCCTCCGCTGAACTCTGCGGCAAGGAAGGCGTCGAGACAGGCCTTGGCCATGTCCACGCCGATCAGCCGAGCCCCCATGGCGTTTTCAGGCTCGTGGGCGCACGGATTTCACAAACCGAACCAGCGTGCTCGCCGGCTCGAGCCGAAGGTCTCCTTGTCCGCGCGCAGCGCCATCGAGGGTTCGTGGTAGACGCCGGTCGGCTTGGGGCCCGAGAAGAAATCCACCTCGACCTTGCCGATGCGGCCGGCGCCGAACTCGATGTAGCAGACGCCGATGCCATCATAGGGCTGCGCCTCGCCACCGCCGCGCAACCTGGCCACCAGGTCGCTTGCGACAGCCCGGGCGGCGCCCTCGGCGAACACGCCGGCCTTGGGCGTCCCCGTATTGGCCCCGTCCCCGATCGCATAGACGTTCGGGTATTTGGTCTCCAGCGTCCGCGGATCGACCGGAATCCAGCCGTTCTCCGACAGGCCGCTTTCGAGCACGACGGCTGGTGCGCGGTGCTTGGGGACGCCGAAGAACAGATCGAACCGCATCTCGGCCCCATCGTCGAGCACCGCGACGTTGCGGGCGTTGTCGACGGCGGCGATGCGGCGACCGGGCGTGAAGTGGATGTTGCGCTCCGCAAATGCGGCCAGCAGGGCCTGCGACGTCTCGGGCGACGGCGGCACCGGGGTCGGCAGCGGAAGCACGAAATGGATATCGCAGGCCTCGCGAACACCGCGATTGACCAGATCGTCATGCAGCATCAGGGCGCATTCGCTGGGCGCGGGCGGGCATTTGAACGGGGCGCCGCAGACGCCGATGAGCGCCGTGCCCCGGGTGAAGCTCGGCAGCACGTCTCGAAGCCGCTCGGCTCCCGCCACCGTGTAGAACTCGTTGGCGCCAGCCAATCCGGGCGTCGCGTCGAAGTCATATTCGGCGCCCAGGGCGACGACCAGGACATCGGCGTCGAACACGCCGTCGGTGGTGGTGACCCGGCGCGTCTCGGGATCGATGGCGCTGACGGTGCGCTTCAGCATGCGCACGCCGGTCTTGACGACGCGGCTGTACGGCATCCGCACCGCCTCGAGCGGCTCGCGCCCAAACATCACATCGAGCTTGGAGAAGCCGAATATGAAGGAGTCGCTCTTGTCGATGAGCGTCACCTCGATGCTGTCGCCCAGCGCTTCCGAGAGCAGCGTGGTCAGTTCCAGGCCGCCAAAGCCGGCGCCCAGCACGACGATGCGTGGCTTGTCCTTGGTGCTCATCTGAGTTCCCCAGCTGGGTTGGCGTGGTGAGGAAAGCGGATCGTGAGGGTGTGCAACTATCGGGCTTGCGGCGCGACGGTGCAGGCCGCTCCTCGCGCTCCGCAGACCTTGAGGCCGCGGCGCGCATCGGTCTAGTCCAGCGCGGCGCGCGATCGGCGGCGGTCGGCCCCCACACCGCGACGAGGAAGGCCCCCGCGATCAGATCTTCGAGGTTTCCCAGGTCGAGGGGTGGAACAGATCCTTGGCGGTCAGTGAGCCGGACGACAGGCCCTGGCTCCTGTGGTGGGCCAGGAAGGCGTCGAGCGTGCGCTGGTTGGGCTTCAGGCCATAGGACCAGTAGTCCTGGCCCATCAGCTTCTGGGCCGCCAGCAACTGGTCCTCGACGAAGGGCAGGGTGACCTTGGTCGCCGAGGTGTCGGCCAGCCGATAGGTGGCCACGGCCTTGGCCTGGGTGAAGGCCTTCAGCACCGTGGCGGGCAGCCAGGGCTGCTTTTCGACCAGGCTCTTCCTCACGCCCAGGAGGTGCATGATCGGGAAGATGCCGGTGCGCCGGTACCAGGCCTCGGCCTCGGCCCGGGTGTCGTCGAACAGCCAGCCGATGTCGGGGGCGCCGCGCATCTGGCAGGAGGGCACGCGCGGCGAGACGATGCCGTCGAGGTCGCCGTCTTCCAGCATCTGCGACAGTGAGCGGTCGCCGGGGGCGTCCTCCAGCCGCACGCCCTCGGGCAACTGCAGCTTGATCTTCTCGACCCGCCCGGTCTCCTCCAGTCCGCCGCGCACCCACACGATGTCGCGCAGGTCCACCCCGTACTCCTCGATGATCGAGCGGGCCCAGACGCAGGCGGTGAGTTGGTATTCGGGCACCCCGATCCGCTTTCCGGCGAGGTCGGCCGGAGTGTGGATGCGGTCCTTGCGCACCGTGATCGCGGTGTGGCGGAAGGCGCGCGAGGTGAACACCGGCACTCCGACGTAGGGGTTGTCGCCGCGCGAAGCGCGCAAGGTGAAGCTCGACAGCGACAGCTCGCAGACGTCGAACTCCTCGTGACGGAAGGCCCGGAAGAAGATCTCCTCGGGCTCCAGCAGCAGGAAGACGGGATCGACGCCGTCGATACCGACCTGGCCGTCGACCAGGGGGCGCACGCGATCATAATCGCCGACGGCGATGGACAGGCTCAGCTTGGACATGGCGGGACTCTTACGCGGTTACTTCTTCAGGGTCACGCCGGTCTGGCCGCTGGAGTTGATGGGGTTGCGGTCGTTCTCCTCGCAGGTGAACTCCTTGATCTCCCAGTCCTTGTGCAGCTTGTACTGGCGCGTGACGGTCCACGGTTTGGTGAACACCTTGGGGTCGGTCATGGTGATCTGGTCATCCAGGGTGTCGGGGCTGGCCCGGCGGATGCGCTCGTGCAGCTTGAGGGCGTCGGAGTGCTCCAGGCCGCCGGAATCGAGGGTGCCGGCCTTCAGGCCCACGGTGTCGAACACCAGGGTGTCGCCTTCCCAATGGCCGGTGGAATAGCCCTCGTAGGTCGGGTCAAGGTCGTCGGGGACCTTGCGGCCGTCGGTGTAGACGCGGCGCACCTCGTGCTTGAACTCGGCCAGGATCCAGGTCTCGTCGGGGGTGACCACCACCTCGATCGGGTAGGGAGACCGCATGATGCGGGGCGGCCCCTCGGGCAGGCAGCCGATGTCGCCCCTGGGTTTGCCGGCCTTCACCGCCGCCAGGTAGTCCTGATAGCGCTTGGCGTACTCGGGGTTCAGAGGCGCGTTCGCCTGGAAGGCGCCGGAGGCGATGTCCGGGTCGATGTTGCGGCTGCCGGAGGGGCCCCAAACGCCCCTCCAGTCCGGCAGCTTGGACGTTTTGGCGCTCTTGGCGGCGGCCGGCTTCCTGGCGGGTCCGGCCTTCTGGTCCGCCGCCGCAGCAGCGGCGAGGGCGGGCAGCGCGACGGCGGCGGCGAGCGCGACGAGGATGGCGGATCGGGTGCGGGGGGACATCAGCGGCTCCTGGAACTGGCGGCGGCGGTTTGGGTGGATGGTCCGGGCGAAGGGCGGCGCAACAGGGCCACCGCCAGGGCGCACAGGGCGACGGTCAGGGCCATGGCAGAGAACATGGCCAGCGAGCCGGGGTAGAGCTGCTTCAGCCAGCCCACGATGTAGGGGCCGAGGATGCCGCCGAGGCGGCCGACCCCCAGCTCGACGCCGACGCCTGTGCTCTTGACCTCGGTCTCATAGAGGCTGGCGGTGAAGTTGTTCAGCACCGGCTGGGCGCCCATGACGAAGAAGCCGGCCAGGGAGATGAACAGGACATTGGTCGCGTGGGTGTTGACCAGGGCCAGACCCGCGATGGCGGCGGTGGCCACGATCCAGCTCACCGCCAGCACCGCGCGCCGGTCGATCCGGTCGGCCGCCCAGCCGCAGCCCACCCCGCCCAGCACCGCCATGAACTGCAGCAGGGCGCCGAAGGCAAAGCTGGAGCCCAGGCCCTCGCCGCGCTGGATCATGGTCTGCGGCAGCCACGACGACAGGCCGAAGATCGTGAACAGCGAGCAGGCCGCGCAGAACCAGACCGTCAGGGTCGAGACCCGCACCTTGGGCTCCAACAGGCGCGAGACGGAGGCGCGGTGGCCAATGTCCTCGGTGGTGGTGAAGGAGGCCTCGGCGTACTGGGTCGCGCGCTCGGGCACCAGCCACGCCATCACCTTGCGCAGGGCCGGCTGGTCGCCCTTGAGGGCCAGGAAGCGCGGCGATTCCCTGAGCACGAAGGCGCACACCAGCACCAGGGGCACGGCCGCGCCGTCGACCCAGAACAGCGCCGGCCAGCCGTGAGCGGGCGCCAGCCACAGGCCCATCAGGGCGGCCAGGATGCCGCCGCCCGACCAGCCGATCATGACGCATCCCACCAGCATGTTGGTGAAGCGCCGGGGGGCGAATTCGTTGATGAAGGTGACCGACAGCGGCAGCAGCATGCCGAGCCCCAGGCCCGTCAGCAGGCGCAGGCTGACGAAGGGGATGAAGTCGCGCGCCTGGCTGGCGGTGATCAGGTCGATCAGGCTGGCGATCAAGAGCCCGCCGAGCAGCGTCGGCTTGCGGCCGATGCGGTCGGCGATCAGGCCCACCGCCAGGGAGCCGATCATGAAGCCGACCAGGCCCGAGGACACCAGCAGCCCCGCCTGGCTCGGCGGCAGATGCCACTGCTTGATCGCATAGGGGATGACGTAGGACGGGGCGAAGGTGTCGTAGCCGTCGAACAGCGTCACCAGGCCCAGCACCGTCACCACGACCCAGTGCTTCGGGCCGAGCGAGGCCTTCTCCAGTTCACCGCGGATATCCAACCGACACCTCCCTGTTGGCCTCTGGTCTTCGCCGAGGTCCTATTTGCCCGCGCTCGCCCGCAGGGGTTCGAGACTGTCGACCGGAGGGGGTGGCGCGATGCTGGCAAGGTAGGCGCGAATGGCGGTGACGTCTTCGTCCTTGAGGAAACCGGCGCCGTAGGGCGGCATCTCCTTGATCGGCTTGCGCACGATCGCGAGGATCGCGGCGGCCGGGAGCGGGTTGGGGGCCAGGCGCGGGCCGGCGCCGCCCTGGCCCACCGTGCCATGGCATTCCCAGCAGCCGACGCTGCGGAAGATCTCGCCGCCGCGCTGCGCTTCGCTGGGCGCCGCCGGGGCGGCCGCCGCGGCGCCGGCGGCGGCAAGGGCCGCGAGAGGAAGGAAGGTGCGGATCACGGGCGTCATCATCAGCGAGGCTGGGCCACGATGTCGACCAGGACCGGCTCGCCGGCCTTGACCGCCTCGACGGCCCGCTTGAAGGCGGGGGCCAGGGCCTTGGGGTCGCTGATCGGGCCGATGCCGACACAGCCGAAGCTCCTGGCCATGGCGGCGAAGTCGATGTTGGGGGTGTCGATGGTGGTGCCGATGTGGGCGCGGGTCACGCCCCGTCCGCGGCGATTGCCGATGCGCTGCAGGTGCATCAGCTCCTGGTGGTAGGCGCGGTTGTTGTGCACCACGAACAGGGTCGGGATGCTGTGGTGCGCGGCGGTCCACAGGCTGGTCGGGCAGCACAGGAGCTCGCCGTCGCCCAGGATGTTGACCGGGATCTTGCCCTGGCCCTTGCAGGCGAGGGCCACCCCCACGCCGGCCGGTCCGCCGTAGCCGACCCCGCCGCCGCCCGATCCGCCGACGTACTTGCCGACGCGGTCCAGCTCCCACAGCCGGTTCGGCCAGCTGGAGATGAAGCCGCCGCCGCCGGTCAGCATCCAGTCGTGCCCCTGCAGCTGGTTATGCAGCTCGGCGCAGAAGCGGCCGGTGGAGATCGGGCTGGCGTTCCAGCCGTAGGTGGCCGCCACCCGGGCGCGCTCTTTCATGTCGCGAAAGCCCGTCTCGAGCTTGGAGCGGCGTGCGTCGGCGAGTCCGCGGTCGGCGCCCTGGGCGCGGCGCACCGCCTCGATCAGGTAGGGCAGGGTGGCCTGGGCGTCGCCGGTGATGGCCAGCTCGCTCGGCTGGTAGCGCTGGAAGTCCTGGTAATTGCCCTTCACCAAAAGGTCGCGGGTGGAGATCTGGATGAAGTGCACGCCCTTGGCGGCCACCGGTTCGCTGTAGCGTTCGCCGACGTCGACCACGTCGTTCAGCGTGCCATAGGGGTCGCTGAGTTCGAGGCCGAGGATGACGTCGGCGGTCCGCACGTGGGTGCGGCCGAGCTCGGTCTGGCACAGGTAGTGGGTGGTCGGCATGTTGAGCCGGCCCATGCGGTCGATCACGGGCGCCTGCAGCAACTCGGCCAGTTGCACGAGGGCGTCCATGCCCGCCTGGGTGTGCGCCATGCGGTCGACCACGATCACTGGGCGCGAGGCCGCCGCCAGTCGCTTGGCCGCCGCGTCGACCGCGTTCAGGTCGCCGATCGGCGCCGTGGGCGTGGCCAGCAGCGGTTCGGGGCGCAGGGTCTCGGCGATGGCGTTCTCCTGCAGCTCGCCGTCGGCCATGATCAGCACCGGCCCGGCGGGCGCGGAGGCGGCCAGCTGGTAGCCGCGCTTGAGGGACTCGTTGAAGTCCAGCAGCGACAGGGGCTGGGCGTCCCACTTGGTGAAGTCGCGCACCGTGGCGCCCTGGTCGAGCACCGAGTGGTTCCATTCCACGCCGGTCCGGCGCTTGGTCCCGTCCAGCGCATTACCGCCGATCATCAGCACCGGGGCCCGGTCACACCAGGCGTTGTAGATGGCCATGGTCGCGTGCTGGATGCCGACCGTGCCGTGCAGCAGGGCGATGATCGGCTTGCCCGTGGCCTTGGCGTAGCCGTGGGCCAGGGCCACCGAGATCTCCTCGTGCAGGCAGGTGAGCAGTTCAGGCTGGGTGTTCAGCCCGTAGTTGATCAGCGACTCGTGCAGCCCGCGGAAGCTGGAGCCGGCCATGCAGGCGACGTAGGGGATGTCGAGCTGCTTGATCGCGTCGACCATGTAGTCGCCGCCCGAACGGCCTGCGGCGCCGGGCTCGGCGCGGGGCGGGGCGGTCTCGCGGGACAGGGCCGCGGCGGAGGGTTCGGCGGCGGAAGGGCGAGGAGAGGCGGGCGCCGGTTGCGCGGCCGCGGGCGCGGCGTTCAGGCTCGCCGCCGGAATCACGGACGCCCCGGCGACGGCGCCCTTGAACAAGGTCCGGCGGTCGATGCCGCCGCGAGCCTTTGCGGCCATGCCACCCCCCAAAGAAACGGGCCTCACGAAAAGAAAAGGGGGCGGCGCGCGCCGCCCCCCAAAGTCGCCATCAGTACCGGTAGGTGAGCTGAAGCCCGATCTCCCGCGGACGGAAGGTCGACGCCGTGACCAGGGCGGAGTTGGCCGAGTGGGCCTCGTAGATCGGGTCGGTCGAGTTGGTCAGGTTGTTGACGTAGAGGTTGAAGTCGAACTGATCGTGGCTGATCCCGGCGCGGGCGCTCATGTAGTGGGTCTCCTGCCCGTTCACGATCACCGCGTCGTAGCCAGAGGCGCCGGGGCCCGGGGTGCGCATGTACTTGCCGCTGTACTGGTAGTCGGCGCGCACATAGCCGTCGAAGCTGGACGTCAGCTCGTGGTTGTATTGGAGGCCGACGTTGGCCTGCCAGTCCGGTGCGCCCAGGTTGTCGCCCTTGTTGACGATGACGATCGGGCCGGCGGTGCCGATGATCGCATAGGCCTTGGTGTAGCGGGCGTCGGTATAGGAGACCGATCCGTCGAAGGTGAAGTGGCCGAACCGCGCCTGGGCCTGGATGTCGGCGCCCTTGGACACCGCCTCGCCGGCGTTGACGATGAAGTTCTGGCCGCAACGCAGGCGGTCGGACAACTGCGGGTTCTTCCAGTTGATCCAGAAGATGCTCGAGTTGATCTGAGCGTGGCCGTCGAACAGGCCGATCTTGGCCCCGCCTTCATAGCTCCACACGCTGTCGGAGTTGTAGGTGATCGGCGTGGAGGTCAGGCCCAGGGCCGTCAGGTCCTGCTGGCAGGTGGCCACCGGCACCGGCTGGTTCAGGCCGCCCGCCCGGAAGCCCTGGGTGGCGCTGGCGTAGAACAGCTCCCGCGGGGTCAACTGATAGGACAGGACGAACTTCGGCGTGATCGGCGTCTCGTTCTGCACGCCCGTGAAGTGGGTGGCGCTGGCGTCGCCGGGCTTGTCGGGGAAGGGATGGAAGGTCGGGTCACTGAGGCAGCTCAGCGGGTTCACCCCACAGACCAGGTTGGTGTAGGGCGAGGTCGCCACTGTGCCGACGAAGCCCGCCGGCGCGCCTTGCACCGAGCCGGACGTGGCCTGGTTGTAGCCGATCTTGCTGTTGGTGATGCGCAGACCCACCGTCGCCTTCAGCTTGTCGGTGATCATGTAGTTGCCCTCGCCGAAGCCCGCGATCTCCTGGTCGGTGACGTAGAGGTTGCGCTCGGAGGTGTTGCCCGGGATGTCGGTCAGGTTGGTCTGGCCGAGGAACCAGGCCTCGTCCACGCCGCGCAGGGCGATGGCCGTCTGGTCCTCGTTGCTGGGGGCGGTGGTGAACTGGTGCTGGTTGGAGGTGTAGTAGAAGAAGCCGCCCACCCAGGTGAGCCTGGCGGTCGGATCGGCCGACGACAGGCGCACTTCCTGGGCGAAGCTGTGCTGAGTGTTCAGGAAGTTGAAGTCCTGCCACTGGTACGGCACGCCCGGGATGATGAAGGTGGTCGGTCCCGTGCCGCCGACCACCGGCTTGCCGGTGGAATCGACGAAGTTGGCGTTGGTCGCCGTCGGCAGGCCCGTCGTGCGGATGCCCTGCAGGCCGCCGGTGTAGCCGTTGTTCTTGTCGTTCTCGAGCGAGGTGACCAGCTTCACCGCCACCTTGTCCCCGAGGTTGTAGTCGACGTTGATGTTGCCGACCAACAGGGTCTGGTCCTTGGGCGAGTCCACCTCGCCGGCGTTGTGCGCCGCGTCGTAGTAGGTGGCGTTGCCGGTCTTGCCGGGGCCGAACTGGTTGAAGGGGCCGAAGGTGCCGCCCGGGAAGGTGGTGTTGGGGAAGGAGAATTTGACCCCGGTGACCGGCACCGTGCCCGAGTTGATGAAGGTGCCGGCGTTGAGTTTGAACTGCGGGATGTTGTTCCAGTAGATGTCTTCGGCGTTCACCTTTTCCTCGGAATAGTACAGCGAGGGGGTGATCTTGAGGTTCGCGGTGGGCTGCCAGGCGAGGGCGAAGCGCGCCTGGCGCACGTCGCCGGAGTTCACGTCCGGCTTCACGGTATGACTGTCGTACATCGACACTTCGTCGACCCAGCCGCCGTTGTGGCGCATGTAGACGCTGGCGCGGAAGCCCAGCTTGTCCTGGATGATCGGGCCGCCGAGCGCGAAGCCGCCGTCATAGCTCATGCCGCCGCCGTCGGTCGTCGACACCTCGCTGCGGGCGTAGATCTGCTCCTTGGTCAGGCTCGGCTGGGGCAGGATGAAGCGGATCGCGCCGCCTTCCGCCGAACCGCCGTAGAGCGTGCCCTGCGGACCGCGCAGCACTTCCACGCGCTCCAGGTCGAACACCTGCGGGAACGGCGTGCCGTTGCCTGACGCCGAGCCGGCGTTGTCGCGCTTCTGCAGGGGGGTGTCGTCGAGGAACACGCCGGTGGTCGGGGCGCCGAGGCTGGAGGAGATGCCGCGGATCGAGATGTTCGGGTTGCCCTCGCCGCCGGCCCGGCGGAAGGTCACCGAAGGCACCGTGCGGGCCAGGTCCTGCAGGCTCTGCACGCCGCTCTGGTCGATGGCCTTCTGGGTCACGGCCGTGACGTTCAGGGCCACGTGGTTGACGGTGTCCGCCTGACGGGTCGCGGTCACCACCACCTCGCTCAGCGCGCCGTTGTCCTTCGGCTGCTCCTGAGCCATCGCCTGCGGCGCCCAGGCCAGGCCGCCGAGCGCCGTGGTGATCAGGAGGCGCTGGAGCGCAGTAATTTCTCGCATCATTATTTCCCCTCGCTGGATGTGAGTCGCGCGCGACTTGAGCGCACAACCTCCCGCTCGCGCATTTGCTCATGCGCGTTACCGAAAACTGCAATTTTGAAGTACGTGCAGAACCCCGCGGCGTCGCACGGCGACGTCCGATGTTTTGTCTCGCTCCCTCTGCGCGTTGTTATTACGCGCTTGTTTGTTAGGACGAGCTAGAAACGAGTAACCGCCACTGCCACTTCAAAAATATTGTAGCATTTGACACATCAAGTGATTGCTCCCTCAGGCAGTGCTCGATAGCGTCCTAGTAAAACAAGGGGAGGGCCGATGGAGGCCGAGCCTGCCATGGCGGACTCGACGAGGGATGCGTCCGATGGGGAGCCGGCGGCGCGCCGGGAATGGTTTCGAGAAACCATCCTGCCGCTGGAGCCGCGCCTGCGCCTCTATGTGCGTCACCTGCGCCGTGGCAACACCGACATCGACGACCTCGTCCACGACACCCTGATCCGCGCCATCACCACCCAGAACTGGCGCGAGGTGAGCCGGCCGTGGGCGTTCCTGCGGTCCATCGCCCGCAACCTGCTGATCGACAGCCTGCGCCGGCAGAAGGTCGTCACCATCGAACTTACCGGCGAGTGGGATTCGAACGCCTTCGCCGATGATGCTCCCGGCCCGGAGGCCGAGCTCCTGGCCCGCGACGAGCTGAAACGCCTGGCCGAGGCGATCGAGGGCTTGCCGCCGCAGCAGCGCAAGGTGTTCGTCATGCGCAAGGTGCAGGACCTGAACATCCCGACCATCGCCGACCGGCTCGGCCTGTCGGTGTCGACGGTGGAAAAGCACCTGGTGCGCGCCCTGCGCGCCTGCGCGCTGAAGCTGCGCGGGGCGGACGAGCCGGACGATCAGTAGCGCCCCTTGGGCGGTAGACCCCTCGGGATCAGTAGCGGAACGACAGCTGCAGGCCGATCTCGCGCGGGCGGTAGGTGCTGGCGGTGACCAGGGGCGAGGCCAGGGTATGGGCCTCGTACAGGCGCGGCTGCGAATTGGTCAGGTTGTTGACGAACAGGTTGAGATCGGCCCCCGCCCGCACCACGCCCAGGCGCAGGGTGACGAAGTGGGCCGGCTCGCCGTTCACGATCGCCGGATCGTAGCCCGACGCTCCGGGCCCTGGTCCGCGCTGGTAGCGGCCGGAGTACTGGTAGTCGGCGCGGACATAGCCGCCGACCGGGCCCGCGATGATGAAGTCGTAGTTGGCGCTGAGGTCGGTCTGCCAGTCCGGCGCCCCCAGCCGGTCGCCCTTGTTGACCATCACGATCGACGCCCCGCCATAGCCGGGGATGGCGTAGGTCTTGGTGTAGTGGGCGTCGGTGTAGGCGACGGCCAGCGACAGGGTCAGGCGACCCAGGCGCACCTGGGCCTGGGTGTCGAAGCCCTCCGACACCGCCGCGCCCGCGTTGACGACGAAATTCTGGCCGCAGCGCAGGCGGTTCTGCAGCTGGGGATTGCGCCAGTCGATGTAGAAAACGCTGGAATTGATCTGGGCCTTGCCGTCCAGAGCCTGGATCTTGGCGCCGGCCTCGTAGCTCCACACGCTGTCGGACTTGTAGGTCAGGGGCGTGCCGGTCAGGCCGAGCGCGGTCAGGTCCTGGATGCAGGTCAGCACTGGCACCGGCTGGTTGAGGCCGCCCGCGCGGAAGCCCTTGGCGGCGCTGATGTAATAGAGGGTTTGCGGATCGGCCTGGTACGACAGGCCGATCTTGGGGGTGACGGGCGTCTCGACCTGGCCGCCGTGGAAGCTGATGAACTTGTTGTCGCCCGGCTGGTTCGGGAACGGATGGAAGGTCGGCGAGGCGCAGGACAGGGGGTCGGCGCCGCAGGCTGGATCGGTGACCACGGCCGTGGTGGGCGAGCCCGAGAAGCCAGCCGGCGCGCCCTGGACCGACGAACCGGTGTCCTGCTTCAGGTTGATCTCCTCGCGGGCGACCCGCACCCCCCCCACCAGGACCAGTTTGGGCGTGATGGCGTAGTTGACGTCGCCGAAGACGGCGGACTCCGTCTCGGTGATGCGCAGGTCGCGCTGGGAGGTGTTGTCGCCGGGGAAGTTGGTGGTGCCCAGCAACCAGCCTTCGCTGATCCCGCGCACGAACACCGAAGAGGCGTCCTCGTTGCCCACGGCATAGGTGAACTGATGCTGGAAGGTGCGCGACAGGTAGAGGCCGCCCACCCAACTGATCGGAGAGGGGGAGGGGTCGGAGCTGAAGCGGAACTCCTGCACCAGGCCCTGGCGGGTGTTGGAGAAATGGAATTCCTGCTCGATCTGGGGGAAACCGGGCAGGAACAGCGGCGCGCTGCCGAGCGCGCCGGGCACCGGCGTCCCGGAGGCGTCGACAAAGCCGGAATTGGTCTGCGTCGGCAGGATGGCGGTGCGTTCGCCCACCAGTCCGCCGGTATAGCCTTGGGTGTCGTCGCTGATGACGGAGGTGATCGACTTGAGCGTCACGTGCGACCAGGCGTAGTCGACGGTCAGGGTCGGCAGCACCATGCGCGTGCGGCGCGGCGAATCCACCTGGCCGGCGGAGTGGGCGGCGTCGAGGTAGAGCGCGTTGCCGCTCTTGCCGGGGCCGAACTGGTTGAACGGTCCGTAGGCGCCCCCGGTGAAGCTCTTGTCGGGGAAGTCGAACCGCACGCCATTGACCACGCCGGCGTTGGTGAAGGTCCCTGAATTGACCGTGTAGGCGGGGATGTTCTCCCAGAAGATGTCCTGGGCCTGCACCCGGTCCTCAGAATAGTAGAAGGCCGGAGTCAGCTTCAGGTCGGCGGTGGGCGCCCAGGTGACGGCGATACGGGTGCTGAAGCCGTCGCCGCTGTTCACGTCGGGAGCCACGGTGTGGCTGTCGTAGAGCGACACCTCGTCGATGTAGCCGGCGGTGTGGCGGCTGTAGACGCTGGCGCGGAAGCCGAGCTTGTCCTGCACGAGCGGGCCGCCCAGGGCCACGCCGGACTCGTAGCTCCAGCCGCCGCCCTCGGTCTTGGAGGTCTGCACCTTGGCGTACACCGACTCCTTGGTCAGGCTCGGCGTCGGGGTGATGAAGCGCACCGCGCCGCCCTCGGCCGAGGAGCCATAGAGCGTACCCTGGGGCCCGCGCAGCACCTCCACCCGCTCCAGGTCGAACAGCTGGGGGAAGGGGGTGCCGTTGCCCGAGGCGGAGCCGGGATTGTCGCGTTTCTGCAGCGGCGTGTCGTCGAGGTAGATGCCGGTGGTCGGCGCGCCCAGCTGCGAGGCGATGCCGCGGATGGCGACGTTGGGGTTGCCCTCGTTGTTGTTGCGGCGGAACGCCAGGGAGATGACCGTGCGCGACAGGTCCTGCAGGTTCTCCACCCCGGCCTGGTCCATGCCGTGCTGGGTCACGGCGCTGATGCTCAGCGGCACCCGGCCGAGCAGGTCGGACTTGCGGTTGGCGGTGACCACGATCTCGTCCAGCAGTTCCACCTCGGGAACGATCGGCGCGCTCTCGGCCGGGCGACCGGGCGCGGAGCGGTTACGGCCCAGGATGCGGTCCACCAGGGTGGGGATCGGCCCCTTTTCGACGACCAGGGCGATGGTGCGCTCGTCGTTGATGGCCACGGCCAGTCCGGCCGCATGGGCGAGCATCTGCAGCGCCTCGGCCTCGGTGTAACGCCCCTTGAGCGCCGGCGCCTGGTGCTTGATCGCCTCGGCGTAGGGAAACAGGATCTGGCGGCCCGCTTGCTGAGCGAAGGCCTGCAGGGCGGAGTCGGCGCGCTGGGCGGGGATGTCGTAGGCCTGGGTCGGAGCCTGAGCGGGCCCCTGGCGCGGAGTCTGGGCCGGCGCCTTGGCCTGGGCGTGCGCGTGGCCAGCCGCAGCCACCGCCGCCGCGGCGCACAGGCAGACCGCTCGCGTCCTCGCCCGTGTCAAATGAGGCGCCCTCCCGCGGCGGGCCCCAGGTGGTTCGTCCCCCAGGGTTCGCCCGCGACTCAGATCGTTATTATCGAGCGCGAGAAAGATAAAGCGTCTGATCGTCGCCCCGGGTGGCTTCGATCCCGAAGCTGGTCTTCAGGGCCTGCACGAAATTGTCGAGGTCGTCGGCGCGGAAGTAGCCGCCCAGCTTGACGTCGGCGATCTGCGGATCGACCACCTCGAGCTGCTTTACGTTGTAGCGGTTGAACTCCGCCGTCGCCTGCCTCAGCGTCTGGCCATTGAGCGAGATGGCGCCGTAGCGCCAGGCCAGGGTGCGTTCGATCTCGGCGGAGCTGATCGGCTCGATCTCCTGCCCGGTCCTGAGGAACGAAGCCTTGATCCCCGCGGGCAGGCGGCGGTGGGCGCTGGAGCCCCGCTGCTCGCTGACGTCGACCACGCCCTTGGACACCAGCACGTCGATGCCTTCGGAGCGGAGGCGCACGTTGAACGCGGTGCCGACCGCGCGCACCTGCTCGTTGTCCGCCATCACGTTGAACGGACGGTTCTTGTTGGGCGCCACCTCGAACAGGGCCTCGCCCTGCTGCAGTTGGATGTTGCGGCCGGTGGGGGTGTAACGGACCACGATGCGGGTGGCGGTGTTCATCTCGACCCGGCTACCGTCCTCGAGGCGCACTACCCGGTGCTCGCCGACGGCGGTGGCGTAGGCCGTGCCCGTGTTCGCCAGCCAGACGCCCGCGCCCCCGCCGACGGCCAGCACCGCGACGGCGGCGACCGCGGCCGCCTTGCGCCAGGGCTTGATGGCGGCCGTTGCGGCGGCCTTGCGGCGGAACGGCAGCACGCTCGCCTGTCCCGCCTCGGTCCTGGCGGCGGCGCCGGCCTTGGTCCAGACGCTCAGCTGCCGCGCATAGGCGATCTCGTACTCCGGCCCCTGGGCCAACCAGGCTTCGAGCGCGCTCTGACCCAGCCCCCCGAGACCCAGCGCGCCTTGGCCGCCGTCCGACAGGCGCACGACCCATCCGGCGGCTTCGTGCTCGATCTGGTCGCGTCGCTCTTTAGGGTTCTGTTGCATGCCTGGGTCGGGATGGCGGCGTGGGAAGACGCCGCCGGAGAGGGGAAGGATGCGGGCGGGCCCGCGGGGAAATCGATACCGACCTATAGACGTATCAATCAGTCCGATCCGCTATCGCCGGCAGAGGACGTATCGAAATGTTGCCGATCTGAAATGAGGGCGAGCGCTTCCCCGCGCCTTATCCCGTTGGTCGGGCTCGATAACCTGGCCGGCCGTGGCGGCGCGCGAAAGGTTCGGCCGATTTTCGGAAGCGCCATAGTGGAAGCGCTCCGGTCAAACGTCCTTAGAGGAGCGCCGGACCAACCAGCGCCAAGACCATAAGCTCGGTTCCGTGGGAGGCGACCGCATGCACCTGACCCTTTCCAAGACGGCCGCCAGTTCCGTCGCCGTGCTGACCATCGCCCTTGCCGGCGCTTTGGCGGGGACCGCCGTCGCCGCGACCAAGAGCGCCTCCGCAGCGTCGGCCAAATTGCCGGCCAAATTACCGGACTGGGAGGGCATCTGGCAGAAGCAGGCCAACAAGGACAGCAACTACGACTGGCACGTGCCGGACATGACGAAGGAGCATCCGCCCCTCACGCCGAAGTACCAGGCGATCTATGACCAGCGCATGGCCGACCGCGCGAAGGGCCGAGCCACCGCCGATCCCCAGGCCAACTGCGTGCCGCCGGGCATGCCGCGCGTCATCCGCCAGCCCTATCCGCGCGAGTTCGTGGTCACCCCGCACGTGGTCTATATCCTGAACGAGCAGGACCACGCCGGCACGCGCCGCATCTTCATCAACGGCAAGCATCCCCCCGCCGAGGAGCTGGATCCCACCTTCCTCGGCCACTCGATCGGCCATTGGGAGAAGGGCGGCGTCCTGGTGGTCGACACCGTCGGCATCCGCGGCGACACCGTCTACGACACCACCGGCATTCCCCACAGCGACAAGCTGCGGGTGACCGAGCGGATCTGGCGCAAGGGCGACATGATGTACGACGAAGCCACCACCATCGATCCGGAATCCCTGACCAAGCCCTGGACCATCACTTTCGACTACAAGAACATGGCCTCGGAGGGCTGGCATATCGACGAGTACATCTGCAGCCAGAACAACCGGAACGGCTCGGACGCCAGCGGCGCCACGGGCACCGGCGCCAAGAAGCCGTAGAGTCGCAAGGCGCAGAGTGTCGGGGCCGACAGAGCGGGAGAACCGGACCATGGCCGGCAAGAGCATCGATGTCGTCGAGGTCATAGACCGCGGGCCGATGACCGCGTTCCAGGTCAGCCTGGTGGTCTGGCTGTGCTGCCTGATGACCATCGAAGGGTTCGACATGCAGGCCATGGCCTACACGGCCCCGGCGATCCTCAAGCAGTGGCAGGTGTCCAAGGCGGCGTTCGGCCCGGTGCTGAGCGCCAGCCTGTTCGGCTACATGGTGGGCGCCTTCGCCCTCGGCGCGGCCGCCGACCGGCTGGGCCGCAAGGTGGTGCTGCTGCTGGGGCTGGCCACGTTCGGGGTGTTCACCCTCGCCGCGCCCACGGCTCACGACCTGACCGCGCTGATGACCCTGCGTTTCCTGGCTGGCCTCGGCCTGGGCGCCGCCGTGCCCACCGGCCTGTCGCTCAACGCCGAATATGTGCCGCTCAAGGTGCGGGCGACCACCATCGGCCTGATGTACGTGGCCTACAACGTCGGCGCCGCCGGCGGCGGCTTCGTGGCGGGGGCGGCCATCCCGGCCTGGGGCTGGCCGTCGGTGTTCTATATCGGCGGCGTCGCGCCGCTCCTGCTCGGGGCGCTGATGTGGATCTTCCTGCCGGAGTCGGTGCGGTTTCTGCTGCTCACCGGTCGCCGGCCGCAGGAGGCGGTGCGCATCCTCAACCGCCTGCGGCCGGACGCCGGGATCACCGACGCGTCGCAGCTGACCGTGTCGGCCGAGGAGAAGCGCAAGGCCTCGCCCGCCTCGCTGTTCACCGACCGCCGGGCCGGCATGACCCTGCTCCTCTGGGGCGCCACCATCTCCAGCTTCATGGCCCACCACTTCCTCACCAACTGGCTGCCCACGGTCATGACCGACGCGGGCCTGACCCTGGCCCAGGCGTCGGTGGTCGGCGGCATGTTCCCGCTCGGCGGCGCGATCGGCAGCTTCGTGGTCGGTGCGGCGATGGACCGGCGGGGCCTGGGCATGGTCGCCCAGGCCTTCCTGCTCGGGACGCCCCTGGTGATCACCCTGGGCCTTGCCCCCGCTTCCGCGGTCCTGCTGGGCGCCCTGGCGTTCCTGGCCGGGTTCCTGGTGCTCGGCGGCCAGCTCGGGCTCAACGCCTGCTCCGCCACCCTCTACCCGACCTTCATGCGCTCCACCGGCGCGGGCTGGTCGCTGGGCGTCGGCCGGGTGGGCTCGATCGCCGGTCCGATCGTCGGCGGCATCCTGATCACTACCGGCATCTCGCGGCCGCTGCTGTTCGTCATTGCGGCGACGCCGCTGGTCCTCTGCGCGGCCCTGGTCGTGGCTCTCGGCGCTTCGGTACGCCGCCGCGGCGGCGCTGACGCGCCCGCGGGCGCGGCCCTCGACCCCGCCGCCCAACCGGTCCGTTGATGGACCTCGAGCTCAGCGCCTCCTTCTCCGACAACGCCCGCACCCGGCCGATCCTGGACGGGGCGGTGCGCGCGGCCGGGATGACGCTCTACACCACCGTGCTGCACCCGTCGGAGATGTTCTGGCGACAGCTGCATTTCGAGGAGTTCGACGTCTCGGAGATGTCGATCTCGTCCCTGCTGATCAGCGCCACCCGGGGCGACTTTACCTGGGCCGCGGTGCCGATCTTCACCATGCGAAAGTTCTTCCACACCAGCATCCTGGTGAACGCCGCGGCGGGGATCGAGCGGCCGCAGGATCTCGCCGGCAAGCGCGTGGGGGTGCCCGAATACCAGCAGACCTGGGCGGTGTGGTCGCGCGGCGTGCTGCAGGACGAGTTCGGGGTGCGCCCTGAAGACCTCGAGTGGTTCATGGAGCGGGGCGCCGACCGCAGCCATGGCGCGGCCACCGGCTTCACCCCGCCGCCTGGGGTCTCGGTCAACCCCGTTCCGCCGGACACCGACATCGGCCGCATGCTGGCCGAGGGCAAGCTCGACGCCACCCTGCTGCAGCTCAACCAGCCCAACCTCGTGGATCGGGGCAGGGGCCAGGCGCGCGCCGCGGCCAATGTGCGCCCGCTGTTCCCCGATTCCCTGGCCGAGGGCCGGCGCTACTACGCCAAGACCGGCCTCTATCCGGTCAATCATGTGGTGGTGGTGCGCCGCTCGCTGCTCGATCGCCATCCGTGGATCGCGCTCAACCTGCTGGAGGCCTTCACCGCGGCCAAGGACCAGGCGCGCAGCCAGGCCGAGGAGGCGCTGAAGCCCTATGTCGAGGCGGGCGATGCGTCCGGCGCGGGCATGTCCGGCGATCCGATGGCCTATGGTTTCAAGGCCAATCGCGCGGTGCTCGAGGCGCTGTCGCGCTACCAGGTCGAACAGGGATTGGTGGCCCAACCAGTCGATCCGGCCACGGTATTCGCCCGCAGCACGCTCGAAACCTGAGATTTCAGGGGGCTGAGAGTCCCGAAACCTGAGATTCCAGAGGTTGATGAGCGCCGGAGACTGGCGGTTGGAGGCCTCAAGATCGTCTTGGTAAGTGGGGTTGACGATTCAAAGCCCTGGACCGTCACGCGCCAGCAATAAGGCGTCCGGAGAACGTCGCAATGACAAGGTTCAAGCCTTCCATCCTGATGATCGGCTCCAGCATCGTGGCTGTGACGGCCGGCATCCTGGTCGCCTGCGCGCACGACAAGACCGGCCAGGTGGCCGAGGCGGGCATGCAGCCGATCCCCGACCGTCCGGACTGGAACTGGGACGTTCGCCCGATCCTGTCGACCAACTGCTATTCGTGCCACGGCCAGGGCACGCAGAAGGCGGGGCTGCGGCTGGACATCCAGAAGGCGGCCTACGATCCGGTGCCCGAGGACAAGTCCAAGCGCGCGATCGTGCCGGGCAACCCGGGCAAGAGCGAGATGTTCAGGCGGATCACCTCGTCGGACGCCGATTTCAAGATGCCGCCCAAGGAGGCGCACAAGACCTTGTCGGCGCGCGAGGTCGCCATCATCGAGCGCTGGATCAAGCAGGGCGCGCACTACAAGCAGCACTGGGCCTACATCACGCCCACGATCGTGCAGCCCGAGCGCACCAAGTGGGACGGCCAGGCGGTCAATCAGATCGACCGCTACGTCTACGCCAAGCTGGCCAAGGAAGGCCTGTCGCCGTCGCCCGAAGCGGACCGCGAGACCCTGATCAACCGCGTCTACCTCGACCTGACCGGCCTGCCGCCGACCTTGGAGCAGGTCGACGCCTTCGTCGCCGACAAGGACCCGGGCGCCTACGAGAAGCTGGTCGACAAGCTGCTGGCGTCCAAGGAATACGCCGAGCGCCAGGCCACCGTCTGGATGGACGTGGCGCGTTACGCCGACACCCGCGGGGGCCTGAACGACGGCGAGCGGCCGATCTCCTATCCCTACCGCGACTGGGTGATCGGCGCCTTCGAGCGCAACATGCCGTACGACAAGTTCGTCACCTGGCAGCTGGCCGGCGACAAGCTCAACGGCGGCCATCCGAACCGCGAGCAGCTGCTGGCCACCGCCTTCCTCAAGGA
>DASYBX010000159.1:0-6308 GCA_036500495.1 Caulobacteraceae bacterium | reverse complement strand
ATTTTTCCGATCGAGCAGAAGAACCATTTGCAGAATCCCCGGAGGCGCCTTATCCAGGGACCTGCGCCGTTGGTGCGCGGGAGGTTAGGGTTATGTCGAGGAGAGCCGCTCATGCCGCGTGACGCTCACGCATGCGGTAGGGGCTAAACGAAAGAACCGCCAAGCCCTTCGCGGGGGCCGGCGGCTCTAGGTGGGCGCCAACTAGATCGGATCCAAACTGGCGGTCGTGCCTATAGCACGGCCGCCTTCTTTTTGGAATCCCTGACTTTTTGCGCAGCTTGGTCCGCCAGCGTTGATTGCGGGCCGCTCGACTAGGCTTGGGCGCCTTGGTTCCCGAGGTGAGGCCTGCGGTAGGTGAGGCGCTTACCAACCACACCTTCCAGCGCGTAGCGAGCGCGGGCCTCGTCATCCACGCCAAGGGCGATGCGATGGCTGTAGCGGAAATCGAACTCAGCCAGATAGCGGTGCAGGTGCTTGTCCCCGCAGTGCTGGTAAACGCCCTTCATGCCCCGCTTGAAGATCGAGAAGAAGCCTTCAACCGTGTTGGTGTTGATGGATAGGCCGTTTTCGATCCGGCCGTACTCGTCCTTGCCGTGCTCAACCCGGTTGTGAGCGGTGAACTCGGTTCCGATCCGGCGGTAATGCTGGGCTTCGTCGGTGTGCAGGATGCTCGCGCGGTCGGCCGTGGCCATGGCGCGGACAATCTCGTCCTTCTGGAGGGTTTCGACCTTGATGGAGCGGGCGCGACCGCCGCGCTCAACCAGCGTCACGATCTTGCGCATGCCGCCCGTGCCCGTCCTTTCGAGGGGGCTTGGCCCACCCGCTATAAAGTGCCAGCCGCCCGCGCCAGCACCCGCTCGGCATCGTCCGGTCCCTGGCCGTCGGTCCAGGCGACGAACTGGTCCGGGCGGACCAGGATGAGCCCGGCGTCGTAGCGTTCGCGCCCGCCGGCGCGGGGCGCCTCGACGACCTCGAGCGGGATGCCCAGCCCGGCCGCGGCCTTGCGGAACGCCTGCACCCGCGCCGGATCGGCGTCGAGCGCCAGGAGCGTGAAGCCGGGGCCGAGCGCGTCGAACACGTTGCGCCCGTCGTCGAGCGGCTGGGGCGCCAGGTGATGGCCGGGACGGGCGGCGAAGGCGTGGGCGCCCACCGCGCTCGGCGGCCCCGCCCCGTCCCACACGATCGGCGAGCCCTCGTAGTGCGGTTCGAAGGCGTTGACCTCGCTGCGGGCGCCCGAGCCGCGGGCCGACCACTGGCGCTCGAAGGCCGCCCTGTCGCGCTCGGGACTGAAGGCCTCCAGGAAGCGGCGATCCTCGTCGATGGCCTTCTCGATGAAGTCGCGGGCGGTGGAGACGAACACCGGCCGCCGCTCCTGCTCGTAGCTGTCGAGCAGGCCGGGTCCGGCCCAGCCCTGATGCACGGCGGCCAGTTTCCAGCCGAGATTGGCGGCATCTTCCAGCCCGGTGTTGATGCCATAGCCGCCATAGGGCGGGTGGCTGTGGGCCGCGTCGCCGGCGACGAAGATCGGCCCGCTGCGATAGCGGTCGGCGGCGGCCACGCGCAGGTCCCAGTAGCCGACGTGTTCGAAGGCGACATCGAACGGCGCGCCGACGGCCTGCTGCAGATAGGGGGCCAAGTCGACGTCAGCGCCCGGCCGCGCGCCGGGCGGCGCGGGCGCGTGGAAGAACCAGGTCCCGTCCAGGTCGACCCGGCCGAAGAACTGCCAGTAGCCGCCGAGCGCCGGGTTGAGCACGCTGAAGTAGGACTTGCCGGGGTAGCGCTGCTGCAGGAGGCCGTGCAGGGCCTTGGAGCGGAACACCAGCAGCACCATCAGCTTGTCGTGGTCCGACAGGGTCTGGGTGACGCCCGCCGCCTCGCGCACCATCGAGCGGCTGCCGTCGCAGCCGACCAGCCAGCGGGCCCGCAGCCGGCGCCGGCGGCCCTGCGGGTCCGACACCTCGGCCACGGCGCCGTCGCCCTCGCGGCCCACCTGCTCCACCGTCCAGCCGAACAGGGCCGTGACGGGCGCCAGCTCCTGCACCCGGCGGCGCAGCACGGTCTCGGTGGCGTACTGCGGCAGGCGCTCGTTGCCGGTCAGGTAGTAGTCGCGCACCAGTTCGCGCTGCAGCCAGTCGTAGCTGTAGGGGCCGAGCAGGGCGCCATAGGCGGTCAGGCCGCCGATGCCGTACGCCGGCGGGATCGTGCGGGCCGCGCGCAGGGCCTTTTCCACGCCCCAGCGATGGACGTGCTCCATGGTGCGCTGGGTCAGGTTCTGGCCCTTGGGCACATTGTGCATGGCCGCCTGGCGTTCGATCACTACGCAGGGCACGCCGCGCTGGCCGAGCTCGATGGCCAGGCCCAGGCCCACTGGCCCGCCGCCGACGATCAGTGTGGCGGTGTGTTCGGACGAAAGCTCTGTGGATGGGGACATGGGCCGGCAGGTAAGCAGACGTCTGTCTAGTTTGTCCAGGGCCGGCGCCGTCGATCATTCGACAGAGGTCTGCTCATCACTGGCCAAGGCCGCGGTTCGGCGCCTATCCTCCATCGAGGGGCGCGGGCCGCTGAACGACGGCGCCCCCGGCAAGGGTGGAGGAAACCATGGGCCATCGCGCACTGATCGGCGGCCTCGTCGCGGGCGCCCTGCTGGCCCTGGCGGCCGCGCCGTCCGATGCCCAGGCGCCGGACAAGACGCCGGGCGTGAGCAGCGCCTTCACCCGCATCCGCGGCGTGGACGCGGTGATCTCGCGGCCCACGACGCCCAACGCCCACAGCGGAACCGCGATCGTCATCATGCACGACGAGTCGGACTCGCTGCAGAACCTGCAGGCCCCGCGCCTGGCGGCGGCCGGCTACGTGGTGCTGTCCACCAACGCCCGCACCGGCCCCGATCCGGAGGACCACGACACCAACTGGGACAACGTTCTGGCCGACCTGCGCACCGTGGTCACCTACGCCAAGGCCATGCCCGGGATCGGCAAGGTGGTGCTGATGGGTCATTCCTCGGGCGCGCCGCTGATGGCCGCCTACCAGAACATCGCCGAGAACGGGGTGAAGGCGGCCTGCCAGGGCCCCGAGAAGATCGTCAAATGCCCGGACAGCCTGCAGGGCTCGCCCAAGGCCGACGGAGTGGTGCTGCTCGATCCGATCTTCGGCGTGGGCGCCGTGTTCCTGGGCTCGGTCGATCCGTCGGTCACCGACGAGGCCAATCCGAAGAAGCGCGACCCCGCGCTCGACAGCTTCAGCCCGGCCAACGGCTTCTCGGCCAAGGGCGCGCACTACCCCGCCGACTTCCGCAAGCGGTATTTCGCCGCCGAGGCTGCCCGCAACAACCGCCTGATCGACGCGGCCCTGGCGCGGCTGAAGGCGATCCAGGCCGGCAAGGGCCAGTTCGCCGACGACGAGCCGTTTCTGGTTGCGGGCGCCACGCGCATCCCGCGCCTGTGGCGGCCGGACCTGTCGATGCTGGCCCACACCAAGCGGGCGCACCTGCTGATCAAGGGCGACGGGACCACGACCACCGAGGTGATCCGCTCGGTACGCGTGCCTTCGGGGACCGAGCCATCGAGCCAGCTGTTCGACGGCGGCGCCCTGCCCACCAGCGTCAAGCGCTTCCTGGCCACCTTCGCGGTGAGGGCCACGCCCGCGTTCAACGTGACCGAGGATTCCATCGAGGGCGTGGACTGGGCCTCGGGCTATTCCAACACGCCCAACAACGTGGAAGGGGTGACCGCGCCGATCCTGATCATGGGCATGACCGGCCATTACTGGCTGGTGTCGGCGGAGATGGCCTACGACCACGCCAGGAGCGCCGACAAGGAAGTGGCCTTCGTCGAGGGGGCGGTGCACGGCTTCACCCCCTGCGACGCCTGCGCCAAGACGCCGGGCCAGTACGGCGACACCGTGGCCCACACCTTCGACTACGTCATCGCCTGGCTGAACAAGCGCTTCTGAGCGCTGCTCGGGGCTCAGCCCGTCATCACCTTGAACCCGGGCGTCCAGGGGCTGGCCGGCTCGCGCAGCAGCCGGCCGTCGAGCATGCGGAAGGACCGGTCGGCGCGGTCGGCGTGGTGGAAGGCGTGGGTGGCCATGACCACGGTGGCGCCGCCCTTCACCGCCTCCAGCAGCAGGTCCATCACCGCCTCGCCGTTGGCGGTGTCGAGGCTGCCGGTGGGTTCGTCGGCCAGGATCAGCTTGGGGCGCGAGACCAGGGCGCGGGCCAGGGCCACGCGTTGCTGCTGGCCGCCGGACAGCTGGCCGGGGCGCTGGCGGGCATGGGCGGTGAGGCCGACGCGCTCGAGGGCCTCGGCGATGCGCTCCTTGCGCTCGCGGCCGGGCACGCGGCGATAAATCAGGGCCACCTCGACGTTCTCCGCCGCGGTCAGTTCGTCGATCAGGTTGAAGTTCTGGAACACGAAGCCGACGTGCTCGCGCTGCAGTTGGGTGAGGCGCTTCTCGCTGGCGCCGGCGACCTCCTCGCCCATGAAGCGCAGGCTGCCCTCGCTGGGGGTGTCGATCAGGCCCATGATGTGCAGCAAGGTGCTCTTGCCGCAGCCGGAGGGGCCGGTGACGGCGACGAACTCGCCGGCGCCGATCTCCAGGGTCACGCCGTCGACGGCGCGGGTCTTCACCTTGCCGCCGTAGATCTTGGAGATGTCGGTCAGGCTGAGCATGGCGTCCTCCGAGCGTCCGCATCCTCGAGTATCGGCGGCTTTGGGCCTGGGCCAAAGCGTCGCTCCATCAATCGGTTAGCGGGCTCCAAGCCGGGCCGGACGCCGCGGGGTGTCCGAAAATGGACAGTGGCCCCGCCAGCGCCCTGGCGTTCCGGGGCGTCCGGGCGAGGCGGCTGGCGTCCGGAGGCACTTGGAGGCATGCTGCGCGTTGTAATCGGAACGTCCACTCGGGAAGAAACCGTCATGACAGGCCCGTGCAAGACCGCCCCGCTGCTCGCCCTTGGCCTTTCCAGCGGCCTCGCCCTTGCCCTCGCCCTGCCTATGACTCTCGCCCTTCCCGCCTCCGCCAGCGCCGAGGACCAAGCCCAGGCCCCGCTCCAGGACCAGCGCCTGGAGAAGACGTTCGGCTCCACCATCGTCTCGACCTATCCCGATGGCCGCCAAGCCGAGCTGTGGCTGAAGCGCGACGGAAGCTACGAGTCGGAAGGCCGCCGCCACGACCGATCGAGCGGCACCTGGCAGATCAAGGACGACGGCAAGCAGGGCCACAAGCTGTGCATGAAGCAGCGCAAGCCGTTCCCTGCCCCGTTCTCCTTCTGCACGCCCACGCCCGACAACCTCGACCATCCGTGGAACGCCAAGGCCTATACCGGAGAGCAGGTCAGCGTCCGTCTGGTGCGCGGCATGTTCGATCCGTCCAAGGGCGGCCCGCAGGACGGGAACCAGAAGGCCCAGGCCCCTCACGCCGAGGACAAGGGCTGAGGGCCGCCGCCGCCGCTATTCGACGGCCGGATCGCACATCGGCGCCCCTGCCCGGGCCACGGGCCGGCCGAACACCATGAACCGCGTACACACGAAGTTGATGGCGTAGGCGATCACGGAACTGATCACCAGCGCCCAGCCGTTGCGCGAGACCGCCGGCAGGCGGCTGGCGACGAGGCCGGCGAACACCAGGTAGTTGACCAGGTTGCCGAGGCCGTTGGAGCCCATGTAGGCCAGCCACTGGCGGCGGCAGGTGGTCCAGCTCAGGCAGCGAAACACGAACAGGCCGTTGATCAGGAAGGTGACCTGCATGGCGCAGGCGAGGGACACCGCGCGCCCCTCGAACGGGGTCAGATGGAACGTCCGGAGGCAGAGGCGCAGCACCGAGATGTCGGTGAGGAAGCCGAGGCCGCCGACGGCGGCGAACTTCATGGCGGTGACGGCCTCGCGGCGCAGCTCGCGGATGTCCATGCCAGCCTAACGCCCGCATGGCGGGTGGTGTTGCCTCGACCGATCGCCGTTCGGCGAGACGCGGGAATTATTCCGCGTTGGGATCGGATGCTTAAGGCGCTGTTAACCCCGATGAGCATCGCACGCCGGATTCACTAGGCATTAAATGCCTATCGGCAAAATCGGACCTGGCGTCTTTCGCCCAGTCCCCAGGACATCGCCTCGGGACCGGGTGCGGGCGCCGTTCGGGAATCCTCCCGACCCAGCCCGAACGGCTGGGACATCCTTAGAAAAGGAACCAGTTCGATGGCGCTTAACAGCATCAATACGAACGCGTCTGCCTTGTTGGCCCTGTCCAATCTGTCGGTGACGCAGACTTCGCTGGCTGACACCCAGAACATCATCTCCACCGGCAAGAAGATCAAC
>DASYBX010000158.1:0-29571 GCA_036500495.1 Caulobacteraceae bacterium | reverse complement strand
GGCCTGCTGGCCGAGGGCGAGCTGAAGGCTGCCCGCGCCGAGGCCGCCCGCCGTCTGCTCGGCGCGGCCAAGGGAGCCGAGGCGGTGTCGGCCGAGCCTGCCGCCCAGCCGCGCGTGTCGCGCCCCCTGCGTCTGGCGGTGCTGGCCGGCGCCGTGGCCGCGCCGGCGCTGGCGGCGGCGCTCTATGTGGCGCTCGGCAAGCCGGGCTTTCATGACCAGCCGTTTTCCCAAAGGCTGACCGCTTGGAAACAGGGCGATCCCAGCCAGCTGACTCCTGGCGAGATGGCGGCGGTGCTGCAGACGGTGGCCCAGTCGCGCCCCGGCGACGCCGAACCCCTGACTTACCTGGCTCGCGCCCAGCTGGCGGCGGGCAATGTGCCGGCCGCGGCGGAGTCCATGCGTAAGGCCACCCGGCTGCAGCCGGACGACGCGGGGCTCTGGGCCAATCTCGGCATCCTGCTCTTGCTGGAAGGCCAGGGCGAGGAGACCCAGCCGTCGCAGGCGGCCTTTCGCCAGGCCCTGAAGCTGGACCCCAAGAGCGCCCCCGCCCGCTACCATCTGGCCCGCGCCCGCATCGCCTCAGGCGACGTGAACGGCGGGTTGAACGGCTGGCGCGCCCTGGCCGCCGATCTTCCGGCCGAGGCGCCCGAGCGCCAGCAGCTGGATCAGGAGATCGCCGCCGTCGCCAAGGCCGGCCACCTGGTCGCCCAGCCCAAGGCCGCGCCCGCCCCGCAACAGCAGCAGGCCGAGGCCGGCGGCGGCGTCGAGGCGCTCGCCGGGGCCCTGACCGGCCAGGGCGGACCGCCGGGCGCCCCCCAGGGTCCGGGCGCGTCCGGCGCGCCCGATCCGCGGCAGATGGTGGCCCAGCTCGAGGCGCGGCTGCAGCAGAATCCCAACGATCTGGCTGGTTGGGCGCGTATCATCCGCTCCTATGCCGTGCTCGGCGCCCCGGACAAGATGAAGCAGGCCCAGGACCGCGCCCGCCAGATCTTCAAGGGTCAGCCCGACGCGCTGAAGACCATCGACAACGCGGCCGCCGCGCCGCAAGGCTCCGAATAGGGAGATTACCGAACCGGAACCGCGAAAACTTTGTAGCGTAAGGGGCGGCGGGCCCCCATATTGAGTTGAGCCTGCAAGAGGAAACGCGCCAACTTTGGCCATAACAGCACGATAATCTGAGCCGATGCCCATTCTGCCCAAATCAAGGAAGGCCAGGCGCCGCCTGATGGTGGTGGCCGTGGCCGCGCCGATCGTGGCCGCCGCCGTGGGCCTGAGCCTGTGGGCCAGCCGCAGCGCCATCGTATTCTTCTACGGCCCGAGCGAGGCGCGCGCCCAGCATGTGCCCGCTGGCCAGACCGTGCGCATCGGCGGGCTGGTGCAGCCGGGCAGCGTGATCAAGGCGTCGGACGGCGAGGTGCGCTTCTCCATCGCCGACAAGGCCGGCGCCGTGCCCGCCACCTTCCGCGGTGAACTGCCCGACCTGTTCCGCGAAGGCCAGGGCGTGGTGGCCCAGGGTGAGTTCGATCCCTCGGGCACGTTCGTGGCCAAGCAGGTGCTGGCCAAGCACGACGAGAAGTACATGCCCAAGGAAGTGGTCGACGCGCTGAAGAAATCCGGGGAATGGCAGAAGGGCGACGGTTCGACGCCCGCCCCAGTGACCAAGCCCGTGGCCGAAGCCAGGACGGGAGCCGCCTCATGATCGCCGAACTCGGCGCCTTCTGCCTGATGTTGGCCCTGGCCCTGTCGCTGGCCCAGGTGGGCCTGTCGGCCACCGGGCGCGCGCGCCAGTCCCCGGCGCTGCAAGGGGCCGGCGAGGGGGCCGGGATCGGCGCCTTCCTCATGGTGCTGATCGCCTTCGCCGCCTTGATGAGCGCGTTCATCCGCTCTGACTTCTCGGTCCAGAACGTGGCCGAGAACTCCCACACCGCCCAGCCGCTGTTCTACAAGATCACCGCCACCTGGGGCTCCCACGAGGGCTCCATGTTGCTGTGGAACCTGTGCCTGACCGGGTTCGGCGCGGTGATCATCATCGCCGGCCGTCACCTGCCCCGGAACCTGAAGAGCAGCATCGTGGCGACCCAGGGCGCGCTGGGCGTGCTGTTCCTGGCCTACACCACCTTCGTCTCCAGTCCCTTCCTGCGCCTGGCCAACCCGCCGGTGGAGGGCAATTCCCTGAACCCGATCCTGCAGGATCCCGCGATGGCCATCCATCCGCCGTTCCTCTACTCGGGCTACGTCGGCATGTCGGTGGTGTTTTCCTTCGCCGTGGGCGCGCTGATCGAGGGCCGCGTGGACGCGGCTTGGGCCAGGTGGGTGCGGCCCTGGACCCTGGCCGCCTGGAGCTTCCTCACCGTCGGCATCATGCTCGGCTCGTTCTGGGCCTATTACGAGCTCGGCTGGGGCGGCTGGTGGTTCTGGGACCCCGTCGAGAACGCCTCCTTCATGCCCTGGTTGGCCGGCGCGGCCCTGCTGCATTCGGCCATCGTGACGGAGAAGCGCGGGGCGCTGCTCGGTTGGAGCGTGTTCCTGGCCCTGTGCGCCTTCAGCCTGTCGATGCTGGGCGCCTTCCTGGTGCGCTCGGGCGTCCTGACCTCGGTGCACGCCTTCGCCGTCGACCCGACCCGCGGGGGGGTACTGCTGGTCTGCCTGGGCATCGCCGCCTGCTCCGGCTTCGGCCTATTTGCCTGGCGCGCGCCGCAGTTGAAGGGCGGTGGCCTGTTCGCGCCCATCAGCCGCGAGGGCGCGCTGGTGCTGAACAACCTGTTCCTGTCGGCGGCCACGGCCACCGTGCTGATCGGCACCCTCTATCCCCTGATCCGCCAAGCCCTGACCAACGAGCCGATCTCGGTGGGCCCGCCGTTCTACGCCATGACCTTCGTGCCCTTGATGCTCGTGACCATGCTGCTGGTGCCGTTCGGCCCGTTGCTGGCGTGGAAGCGCGGCGACGCCGTGGGCGCCTTGCAGCGCCTGTCGGTTGCGGCCGGCATCGCGGTGGTGGCCGGCATCCTGTGCATGGCGCTGGTGGCGCCGCACAAGGCCATGACCTCGGCCGGCGTGGCGCTCGGCGCCTGGCTGGTGGCCGGAGCGATCGCCGAGATCATCGAGCGGGCCAAGATCGGCCGGGCCTCGGCCGGTGAGTCGGCCCGCCGGCTGGGCGGCCTGCCGCGCGGCGCGTGGGGCACCACCCTGGCGCACATGGGCCTCGGCGTCTTCATCCTGGGCGCCTGCTTCGAGACCACCTTCAAGGCCGAGATGGCCCAGGCCCTGGCGCCGGGCGAGAGCCTGAAGCTGGGCGGCTATGAGTTGCGGCTCGACAAGGTGTCGACCGTCGACGGCGAGAACTATACCGCCGACCGCGCGGTGATCACGGCGACCAAGAACGGCCAGCCGGCCTGCACCGGCGAACCCGAGCGGCGGGTGTGGCCCGGCGCCGGCGGCCAGACCACCTCCAAGGTGGCGATCTGCGTGCAAGGTCCGTCCGACCTCTACGTCGTGCTCGGCGATCCGCGGCCCCGCGCCAGCGGCGTCACCGCCTATCTGATCCGCGCCTACTGGAACCCCTGGGCACGCTTCATCTGGCTCGGCCCGATCATGATGGCGTTGGGCGGGCTGGTGTCGCTGTCGGACCGTCGCCTGCGCTTCGCCCTGCCCAAGGCCGCCAAGGCCGCCTCCCCCGCGGGCCTCGCCCCGGAGCCGGCCGAATGAAATGGGGCCGCGTGAAGGCCTCTGTCCTGGCCGCCCTGGCCGCGGGCGTGCTCTGCACCGCCGGCGCGGCCGACGATCCGGCCGATCGCCTGCCCAATCCGACCCAGGAGGCCCGGGCCCGCCACCTGTTCCAGCAACTGCGCTGCGTGGTCTGCCAGAACGAGTCGGTCGACGACTCCCAGGCCGAGATCGCCGGCGACATCCGCAAGATCGTGCGCACCCAGATCGTCGCCGGCCGCAGTGACAAGCAGGTGATCGACTTCCTGGTGCAGCGCTACGGCGAGTTCGTCCTGCTGCGCCCGACGCTCACTCCCGGCAACCTCGCCCTGTGGATGACGCCGTTCCTGGCGGTGCTTCTGGGCGGGAGCTACATCTGGATCAAATCGCGACAGCCGGCCGTTGAGGACCAAGGCCTGACCGAGGAAGAGCAGAAGGCTCTGGAAGAAATGGACGCCGCGGGCCAGGACATGCTTCCGGCGCATGGCATTGCGAACGCGCGTGACGCCGTTGCAATCAAGCAGTGAAAGCGATGGCGTACACGGCGCATCGCCCCTAGTTTATCGGAGTGGACGCGTAGTCGACGCGTGCGCCTAGCGAGGACAGAATAGAATGGCCCCCAGGAATACGGGTATCATTGTCGGCGCGGTCGCCGCTGCGGGCGTGGCTGCTGCGGCGCTGGCGGGGGTCAGCCTGAGGCTGCCCGTGGCGGTGGCGGAAAGCGCCAAGCCGCGGGTGGAACGCACCGCCACGACGTCCGGACCGTCCGTTCCGCCGGGCGCGCCTCTGTCATTCGCTGACATCTTCGACCGAGTCTCGCCGGCGGTGGTGTCGATCAATGTCACCACCAAGATCGATCGCCGCGGCATTCCCGGCTTCGAGAACTTCCCCTTCGACGTCCAGCCGCGCGGCCGCGGCGGGCAAGGCGGCCAAGGCGGCCAAGGCGGCCGCAGCGCCCCGGGCGGGCAAGGTGGCGGCGGTGACGACGACGATCAGGGCGCCGCTCCCCCGGGTGGTGGCGGCGGCGGCGGCCGCGGGGCCCCCGGCGACGACTCCAACACCGCCATGGCCTCCGGCTCGGGCTTCTTCATCTCGCCCGACGGCTACATCGTCACCAACAACCACGTCGTGGAGAACGCCACCGAGATCAAGGTGGTGATGAAGGACGAGCGCGAGCTCACCGCCAAGGTGGTCGGCCGCGACGAGAACACCGACTTGGCCGTGATCAAGGTCGAGGGCAAGGGCTTCTCCTACGTCAACTTCGAGAACTCGGCGCGCCCGCGGGTGGGCGACTGGGTGATCGCGGTCGGCAATCCGTTCGGGCTGGGCGGCACGGCCACGGCCGGCATCATCTCGGCCTACGGACGCAACATCGGCGAGACCTTCGTCGACTACATCCAGATCGACGCCCCCATCAACCGCGGCAACTCCGGCGGCCCGACCTTCGACGTCTACGGCCGGGTGATCGGGGTCAACACCGCGATTTTCTCGCCCTCGGGCGGCTCGGTGGGCATCGGCTTCGCCATCCCGGCCGACGTGGCCGACAACATCACCAAGCAGCTGATCTCGGGCGGCAAGATCACCCGCGGCTACCTCGGCGCCTCGATCCAGAACGTGACGCCCGAAGTGGCCGACAGCGTCGGCATTCCCGGCAAGAAGGGCGCCCTCGTCGCCGAAGTCGTGGCCGGCGGCCCGGCCCAGAAGGGCGGCGTGCAATCGGGCGACGTGGTGCTGGAGATCAACGGCCACATGGTCAAGGACTCCACCGACCTGACCCGTCAGGTGGCGGCCTCGCATAGCGGCGACAGCCTGAACCTCACCATCTGGCGCGGGGGCAAGCAGATCACCGTGTCGGTGAAGTCCGGCGTGCGCCCGTCCGACGCCGAGCTCGCCAAGCAGCAGGGCGACCAGAAGGACCAGCAGGGCCAGGGCCAGGGCGGCGGCAATGCGCCGGCGGCCAAGCCCGACGCGCTCGGCCTGTCGGTGGTCCCGCTCGACGACGCCGCGCGCCGCCGCTACGGCCTGCCGGCCGACGTGAACGGCGCCGTGGTCGACGGGGTGACCACCACCTCGGACGCGGCCAAGAAGGGCGTGCGCAAGGGCGACGTGGTCGTCCGCGCGGGCGACCGTGCGGTGACCAACCCGGGCGACGTGGCCGCGGCCATCGACTCCGCCAAGAAGGCCGGCCGCACCAGCATGCTGGTGTTCATTTTCCGTGATGGCCGGCAGCTGGGCGTGCCGCTGAAGTTCGAAGGCGCCCCGGACACCTCGAAATAGCGCCGGAGCGACGCTGAAAACGCGAAGGGCGGGTCCATCGGACCCGCCCTTTTCGTGTCTGAGGCCTGAAGTGGGAGCCGCTCAGCTGCCGCCGTCGTCGGACGGTCCGTCGCTGTCGTCGTCCTCGTCTTCCACGGCGATGGTCCCGGAGGCCTCGAGCCTCATTTCACCGTCCTCGGTCATGGCCCGGCAGTCCAGGCTCTTCACCGTACGGCGGTCCTCCGCTACCTGCATCTCGCAGCGGCCCTGAGCCTCGGCGCGCCCTCCCGAGCCCGGGTTCAGCACGCTGTCGAGCTCGAGCGCGTAGCGACCGTCCTGGTTCTCGTCGTCCTCGCCCGAGAAGGCCCAGCCGGCGGTCTCGGTGATGGCGGTGAAGTCGATGCGATGGTTGGACGGGAACACCATGTAGGCCACCCCGCGGCAGGGCGTGGCCTGGCCCTTCACCGTCAGCATGCAGGGGCCATTGATGTCGACCACCACCGGAGCGGCGGTCTCGTCGTCGTCGCCGTCGTCGTCCTGAGCTCGCGCGCCGTGCCCGAAGGCGAGGGCGAGGGCCACGGCGCAGGCGGTCAGGAGGACGGTGTGGCGAGGGGGCATGGGCGTCTCCGGACCGAGAGGTCCACGTTACGCGGCCGGAGGCAACCGATCCCTTACGCCAACTTGGCTTTTTGCAGCGTTTTGTACGCCTTGATGACTCGCTGCAGGCGCGCCTCGGCGCTGCGGTCGCCGCCGTTGGCGTCCGGGTGGCAACGCTTGACCAGTTCGGCGTAGCGGGCGCGGATCTGCGGGCCCTCGGCCTCCTCGACCAGGTCGAGCTCGGCGAAGGCCGAGCGCTCCAGCTTGCCGAGCCGGCGCTGCGGCCCCGGCGCCGGCTCCCGCGCCTTGGCTGCGCCGAAGATGCCGAACGGATCGCCGTAGCCGCGGCCGGTCCCGGCCTTGGCCGAGAACGAGGCGGCCTCGCGCGAGAACTTGGAGGCCTTGAACTGCCAGGTGGGGCGATCGCCATAGCTGCGGGCGGCCTGGGCGTCGGCCACCTGCTTCTCGTTCATGCCGGCGAAAAAGTCCCAGTTCTTGTTGTACTCGGCCGCATGGGGCTGACAGAACCAATAGTGCTCGTTGAGCATGTCGCGCGATTTGGGCGCACGCGCGGTGGCGGCCACGCGGCAGCCCGGATGGTCGCACGACCGCTCGCCCGGTTTGAGGGCGTGCACATCCTGCTTGACCTCCTCCTCGCCTTCCTTGGGCGGGCGGACGCGGATGTCCACGAACCTCGGCTTGTATTGAAACGCCTTGCTCATTGGGTGGAGTATGGAGCCAAGCTTTTTGGATTCAAGAATTGACGGAGCGCCCCAAATGGGACGTGTGACCCAGGCTATCCGCGACAAGTTGACGGCGGCCTTCGAGCCGGAGCGGTTGGAGGTGGTGGACGACAGCGCCCGGCACGCCGGACACGCGGGATCGCCGGGGAGCGGGGAGAGCCACTTCAATGTAGTGATCGTGGCCGATGCGTTCAAAGGCCGCAGCCGGATTCAGCGGCAGCGCGACGTCTATACAGCGTTATCCGAGGAACTCGCCGGCCCTGTGCATGCGTTGTCCGTGAAAGCCTTTGCACCTGGCGAACAAAGGTGACTGAGTAGGGAGCAATGAGCCGCAGTTTCGCCTTTGCGCTTAGGACTCCGACCCGCCGGATCATCGTGCGGCCGGCGTCGTGGGACGACATCGAGGGCATGGCGCGGGTGTCCGTCGACACGTGGCGGCTGACCTACAAGGACATCCTGCCCAAGGCCTATCTCGAGCGCATGCGCCTCGTGCGTCAGGAGACCCAGCGCAGCCGCATGATGCACGCCCCGGGGGTGCATCATTTCGTGGCCATCGAGCCCTCGGCGGGCGAGGTGGTAGCCTTCGTCAGCTGCGGTCCCACGCGCAACGGCGGGTCGGCGTCCGGCGAGATCTACGAGCTCTATGTGCAGAACGGCTACCAGGGTCGCGGCCTCGGCCGGCGTCTGTTCCGCGCGGCCATGGACCGCCTGGCCCGCGACGGCCACGAGCGCCTGGTGGTCTGGGTGCTGAACGAGAACCCCAACTTCAACTTCTACCCGCGCATGGGCGGCTGGCTGCACGCCAAGAAGACCATCCGCGTGGGCGGCCGGGGGGTGGACGAGACCGCCTATCTATGGCCGCTGGACCGGGCGAACCGGGCGTAGGCGTGGCGGACCGCACCGAGGTCGGCGCGGCGCGGCTCCGGGCGCTCTCCGAAGCGGCCTGATCGGCCTCCCCGTCGCCATCGCGCCGCGCTTGCGCTAGCCCTTGCCGGCCAGGAGGAGAAGCCGCCATGGAAGACGTCCTCGCCCGAGCCCGCCCGCTGGACGGGCGCGTCGCCGTGATCACCGGCGCCGGCGGCGTGATCGGCCGGGCGACGGCCTCCCTGCTCGCCGAGCGTGGGGCCAGGGTCGCGTGCGTCGTGCGGCGCGAGGCCGATGCGGAGGCGCTCCGCCAGGCGATCCCGGGCGCCGTGGTCATTCAGGCCGATGTGACCAGGGAGGACGAGGTCGAGCGCTATGTGGGCGAGACCCTGGGGCTGCTCGGCGGCATCGACATCTTCTTCAACAACGCCGGGATCGAGGGGCCGCAGGCCGCCATCGCCGACTATCCGACGGCGGAGTTCATGCGGGTGCTGGAGGTCAACGTCCTCGGCGTCTTCCTCGGCCTCAAGCACGTGATGCCGGTGATGACCGCCCGGGGTTCGGGCGTGATCGTCAATATGGGCTCGATCGCCAGCAGCATCGGCGCGGCCAAGATGAGCGGCTACGTCGCCTCCAAGCATGCGGTGTTGGGCCTGACCCGCTCGGCGGCCCTGGAGGCGGCGCCCCGCGGCGTGCGGGTGAACATGATCGCCCCGGGGTTCATCGACAGCCGCATGCTCAGCGTCATCGCCACGCGCCTGGGCGGCGACATCGAGGGCCTGGCCCGGCGGACGCCGGACAGGCGGCTCGGCAAGCCCGAGGAGGTGGCGCGGGCGGTGGCGTTCCTGGCCTCGGACGAGAGCCGTTACATGAACGGGACCAGCCTCATGCTCGACGGCGGCCTGACGGTGGGCTGACCCCTGTTCGGCGAACTGTATACGGTCTAGCGTGCCTCCCGGAGAGCCGCGCGAGACGGCCCAGGCGACAGCCAGTCAGGGAGGACCGGATGACGGCCAAATGGATGGCGGGGCTCGCGGCCCTGGCCTTGATCGCCGGCTTCGGCCCGGCCCGGGCCGAGATCACCCAGGCGGCCGTGACTGGGGGCAAGGTGGCCGGTTCGGCGGCGGCCGGGGTCGGCGAGTTCAAGGGCATCCCCTTCGCCGCCCCTCCCGTAGGCGACCTGCGCTGGAAGGCGCCGCAGCCGGTCAAGCCCTGGTCGGGCGTCAGGCAGACCACCCACTTCGGCGATGGCTGCATGCAGAGCGGCGGGGGCGGGGGCGCAGGCCCGGGCATCCCCTACAGCGAGGACTGCCTCTACCTCGACGTCTGGACCCCGGCCAAGGCGCCCGGCGACAAGCTGCCGGTGATCGTGTGGATCTACGGCGGCGGCTTCAATTCCGGCGCGACCTCGAACCTGCTCTACGACGGCGCCAACTTCGCCAAGCGGGGCGTGGTGTTCGTGTCGATCTCCTACCGCGTCGGGCCGTTCGGCTTTCTGGCGACGCCGGAGCTCAGCAAGGAGAACGGCCACGGCTCGGGCAACTGGGGCCTGCTCGACCAGATCGCCGGCCTGAAGTGGGTGCAGGCCAATGTGGCGAAGTTCGGCGGCGACCCGTCGAAGGTGACCATCCTCGGCCACTCCGCCGGCGGCCAGGCGGTGAGCATGCTGGCCGCCTCGCCCATGGCCAAAGGTCTGTTCCGCGCGGTGATCGCCGAGAGCGGCGCCAACTTCGCTCCGCCCCAGGACACGCCCTTCGCCGGCAGCAACTTCATGACCGCGCGCCTCGCCGAGGCCAACGGCAACGCGTGGCTGGAGAGCCTGGGCGCCCACAACCTGGCAGAGGCCCGCGCCCTGGCGGCCCCCACGGTCGAGAAGGCCCAGCGCAACCCCGGCGCGCCGCGCTTCTGGCCCTCGATCGACGGCTATGTGCTGACCGGCGACCAGGTGCAGCTCTACAAGGGGCGCCGGTTCAACGACACCCCCATCCTGGTCGGCGACGTGTCGGACGAAGGCGCCGCCTTCGGCCGCAAGACCATCGAGCCGGCGGCCTTCGAGAGCGAAATCCGCGACGGTTACGGCAAGAGCGCGGCCGACGTCCTGGCCGCCTACCCGCACGCCACGCCCGAGCAGGCCACCCGCGCAGCCACCATGCTGCGCAGCGACACCGGCTTCGACTGGCATCAGTATACCTGGGCGCGGCTGGAGACGGCCTACGGCAAGAACAAGGCCTGGATGTACTGGTTCGACAAGCCGAGCGCGGCCAACCCGAACGGCTCGGCCCACGGCCAGGAGGTGGGCTATGTGTTCGGCAACCTCGGCGTGGGCGGTCGCGCGCAGCCCACCGACGCCGACCGCGCCCTCTCGGCCCGGATGCAGACCTATTGGGTGAACTTCGCCACCCGGCTCGATCCCAACGGCCCGGGCCTGCCGGCTTGGCCGGCCTTCACCTCTAGCCAGCAGCAAGCGATGCGCTTCGGCGTCGACCCCGGCCCCGCCCAGGTCGCCGGCCTCGACAAGCTCAAGGTGCTCGACGCCTACTACGACTGGAGGCGCGACGGTTCGAACTAGGGCGCTCCAGTTCCTCCATGCCCTAGGTGCTCGCCTCCTCTTCCGCCTCCTGCAGCGGCGGCGATACCTTCAACGCCGTGATCTGGTTGCGCTGGCGGCGCAGCACCTGGAAGCGGTGGTGGTGGAAGATGAAGGTCTGGCCGGGCTCGGGGATGGTCTGGGCCTCGTGGATCACCAGGCCCGCCACGGTCACCGCATCTTCGTCGGGCAGGATCCAGTCCATGGCGCGGTTCAGGTCGCGGATCGCCACCGCCCCATCGACGTTGACCGAGCCGTCGGCCTGGCGGCGGATGCCCTGCAGGGCCGGGTCGTACTCGTCCTCGATGTCGCCGACGATCTCCTCGAGGATGTCCTCCAGCGTCACCAGCCCCTGCAGGGCGCCGTATTCGTCGACCACCAGGGCGAAGTGGGCGCGGGCCTTGAGGAAGGCGTTGAGCTGGTCCTTCAGGTTGGTCGTGTCGGGGATGAACCAGGCTTCGCGGCGGATGGCGAGGATGTCGAGGGCGTCGAGCCCGCCGTCGGCGGCGGCCAGGGCCTTCAGCAGGTCCTTGGCGTGCAGCACGCCGACGATGTTCTCCGGATCGTCTTGATAGAGCGGCAGGCGGGTATGCGGCGCCTCCAGCGCCTCGCGCACCAGTTCCCGCGGCGGCAGGTCGGCGTCGAGCATGACGATGTTCTTGCGGTGGACCATCACCTGCGACACGTCCATCTCCGCCAGGTCCAGCACGCCGCCCAGCATCAGCCGGTCACGGTTTTCGACCAGGCCTTCGGAGTGGTGGTACTCCACCGCCCCGCGGATCTCCTCGTGGGCGGCCAGCACGTCCTGCTCCATGGACAGCTTGATGCCGAACGGGCGCAGCATCTGGCGCACCAGCCACTGGATCGCGAAGATGACCGGGCCGAACACCTTCACCACGATGACCATCGGGCCGGAGATGGCGCGGGCCACCTCGTCGGCGCGGCTGATGGCGATGGTCTTGGGCAGGACCTCGGCGAACACCAGCACCAGTACGGTCATCACTCCGGTGGCGGCGGCCACGCCCCAGGCGCCGGGGATCGACTTGGTGATGAACTCGGTGGCTACCGCCGAGGCGGCGATGTTGATGGCGTTGTAGCCCAGCAGCACCGCGCCGATCATGGTCTCCTGATCGTCGAGCAGCTTGTTGACCCGCTTGGCGGCGGGGTCGCCCTCGCGCTCCAACTGGTGCATGCGGCCGCGGCTGGCGCCGGTCAGGGCCGTTTCGGCGGCCGAGAACAGGGCCGACACCGCCAGAAGGACGATCAGGGCGAGGCCGAAGATGACCAGGGGAGCGGCCATGAAACTTGGGTTCCGGGGCTAGGCGGATGCGCCTTCCGACACAAGGAACCCTCTAACGGCCGCCACGTCCACGCCCTTTGCGACAAACGCCTCGCCGAGGGCCTTGGCCAGCACGAAGGTCAGACGCCCGCCCTCGGCCTTCTTGTCCTGGCCCATGTGCCTGATCAGGGCGTCGGCGGCGAAGGGGAAGCCCTTCACTTGGTCCATGCGCACCGGCAGGCCCGAGGCGGCGATGGCGGCCTCGGCGCGCGCCGCGTCCTGACCGGCGCAAAGGCCCTGCGAGGCCGAGAAACGGAAGGCCTGGGCGCAGCCGATCGCCACCGCCTCGCCATGGAGCAGGGCGTCGCCGTAGCCGGTTTCGGCCTCGAGCGCATGGCCGAACGTGTGGCCGAGATTGAGCAGGGCGCGGGCGGCCGCCTCCTTCTCGTCGGCGCCGACGATCTCGGCCTTCATCTCCACCGAGCGGGCCACCGCGTGGGCCAGGGCGTCGGGCCGGCGCTGCAGCACCCGCGGCCCCTCGCGCTCCAGCCATTCGAAGAAGGCGAAGTCGCCGAGCAGGCCGTACTTGACCACCTCGGCGTAGCCGGCGCGCATCTCGCGGTCCGATAGGGTGCCCAGCACGTCGAGGTCGGCCAGCACGAGCCGCGGCTGGTGGAAGGCGCCGATCAGGTTCTTGCCGCGCGGGGTGTCGATCGCGGTCTTTCCGCCCACGGAGGAATCCACCTGGGCCAGCAGGGTGGTGGGGATCTGGATGAAGTCGACGCCGCGCTTGTAGATCGAGGCGGCGAAGCCGGTCAGGTCGCCGATGACCCCGCCGCCGAAGGCGGTGATCACGTCGCCGCGGTCGAGGCCCAGCGCCAGCAAGCGGTCGCAGACCTCGGCCAGGCCCTGCCAGCTCTTGGTCCCTTCGCCCGGCGGCATGATCACGACGCTGGCGGAGATGCCCTTCGCCTTGAGCGCAGCGGCCAGGGCCGCGCCGTGCAGCCGCTCCACGGTCTGGTCGCACACCACCGCCGTGCGCCCGCGCGGCAGGAACGGGGCCATCAGCTCGCCGGCCTGTTCGATCAGGCCCGGCCCCACCAGGACGTCGTAGGAGCGCTCGCCCAGGCCCACCCGCACGCTCTTCATCACGAATGCTCCAGCTTGGCCTTGAGGGCGGCGAGGATGGCGTCCACCGTGTGCTGGTGGGGGCCGTCGTTGCTCTCGATGGTGAAGTCCGCCTGGCTGTAGGCGGGTTCGCGCACGGCCAGCAACTCGGCCAGCGCTACGCGCGGGTCCTTGCCGCGCAGCAGAGGCCGGTTGTCCTTGCGGCCGACGCGGCGGGCCAGCACTTCGGGATCGGCCTTGAGCCAGATCGAGACCGCTCCCTTCTGCTTCACCAGGGCCCGGGTCTCGGCATTGACGAAGGCGCCGCCGCCGGTGGCCAGCACGTGGACCGGCTCATCCAAGAGGCGCGCGATCACCCGGCGCTCGCCCTCGCGGAATTCCGCTTCGCCGCGCAGGGAAAAGATGTCGGGAATGGAAAGGCCGGCGGCGCATTCGATCTCCTCGTCGGCATCCTTGAATGGCAGGTCCAGAGCCTGGGCCAGGCGCTTGCCCACCGACGACTTGCCAGCGCCCATCATGCCCACCAGCACCAGGGTGCGGGCGCGCAGGGCTGGATCGGCGGGCGGCAGAGAAGGAGAGGGCTTTTCCATAAGGGGCGCGATCTTTACACGATGCGCCAGATCAGCGCCAAGTCAGCCGAATGTTTACCGAATCAGGCAATCCAGACCCACGATGAGTCTGAAGCTCCCGCCTCGCCGTCCCGCCGCTGGCGCCCTGGCCGCCGCGCTCGCCCTGTCGGCCGCAGCCGCCGTTCGCGCGCAAGTTCCCGTCACCCTGGTGCCGCCGCCGCCCGCGGCCACCGACGAGACCCCGGTCACGACCGCTCCGCCGGCTACGCCCGCGCCTGCGCCCGTTTCGCCCCCACCGTCTGAAGCCGCTCCCGCGCCGGCGCCAGGTCCCGCGCCCGAAGGCAAGCCCATCCCGCCGCCCGTGGCGATCCAGGCCGCCCCGCTCCAGGCGCCCGATCTGTTCTCCGCCGATGCCGGCAAGCCCACCGGCATCTCGGGCGACCTGTGGAAGGGCGCCTCGCTCGATCTGGCGCGCGCCGTGATCCCCATGGTGGCGGTGAAGCCGCTGTCGCCGGCGGCGGCCGCCTTCGCCACGCGAGTGATGTCGACTTCGGCCAATGCGCCGGACGGCGGGGGCGCCGACGCCGACCTCGCGGCAGCGCGGATCAATGTGGTGCTGTCGCTGGGCGACGCCGTCGGCGCGCGCACCATGCTCGAACACACCGCCGGGGTGCGCCAGAACGCGGCCCTGTCGCAGGTGGCCGTCGAGGCCGACCTGGTGCTGGGGCGCGAGGACGAAGCTTGCAGCCTGGTCGACAGCCTGGGCGCCGGCAAGGATGCCCCCTATTTCCGCCGGCTGCGCACCTACTGCCTGGTCAAGGCCGGCGACAAGGCCGGCGCCCAGCTCGCCTATGACCTGACCGCCGAGCAAGCCAAGGACGACATCTACAAGCGCTTGATGAGCGCCGCCGTGTCCGGCGTGCCGGCCGCGGGTCAGCAGGCCTCGCTGCGCAACGGCCTGGAATATGCCCTGTCCAAGCGACTGGGCCTCGACCTGGCTCCAGCGCTCGACAAGGCGTGGGCGCCGATCGCGACCCAGGTGGCGCGCGACACGACCGCTCCGGCCGAGCTCCAGGCCGCCGCCGCTGCGCGCATCGCCTGGCGTCAGGCCGACCTGAACCAGGCCTCCAGCCTCAATCCGGCGGTGCGCGACGCCGCCTTGTCCTTGGCCGACAACAAGCTCAGTCCCGACATCACCGAGCGGCTTGCCGCCGAGGGCGCGTCGGGACAGGGCGTGGCGCAGCAGGCCCTGGCGCTGTATGCCGCCGCCGGCGCTGCGGGCGCGGGCCGGGTGCGGGCGGCCTTCGCCGCCTTCGACGTCGGCCCGGCCAAGGCCGACCAGGCGCGTATGCTGGAGCTCGATGGCTCCTCCTCCGGCGGGGCCAAGGGCGACGCGGCCCTCATGGCCCTGTGGCTGATGGCCGACGCCGGCGAGGCCGGTCCCAGCGTGGCCGACCGGGCGCGTATCGTACGGGCCCTGAACCGCGTCGGCTTCGGCCAGGACGCCCGCCGCTACGCCCTGGAAGGCATCCTCGGCGTGCAGCTCCCGCCGCCGGCCGCCGCCCCACCGCCCAAGGCCGCCCCCAAGAAGGCGCCGCCGCCCAAACCCGCGAAGAAGCCGGCCAGGCGTAAGACCCGCTCGGGCGACTAGAGGCCGCAGCGCGACAGAGGCAGTCATGGGCAAGGGACAGGACTGGACCTCGGCCTTCCTCGAGATGATGGCGGTGGAACGCTCGGCCGCCCGCAACACCCTGACCGCCTACGCCAAGGACCTCGAGGACGCCTCCGCCTTCCTCGGCGCCAGGGGACGGGGCCTGCACGACGCCGCGGCCGAGGACGTCGAAGCCTATTTCCACGCCCAGGGCGCGCGCGGCCTCGCGCCCGCCACGGCCGCGCGGCGTCGGTCGTCGGTACGCCAGTTCTATCGCTTCGTGTTCGGCGAGGGCTGGCGCAAGGACGACCCTTCGCGCCGGGTCGACGCGCCCAAGAAGGGCCGACCCCTGCCCAAGGTGCTGTCGCGGGCCGAGGTCGAGGCCCTGATCGCGGCCGCCTCCGCGAAGGATGGAGCGGCGGGCCTCCGCCTGGCCTGCATGATCGAGCTGCTCTACGCCTCGGGCCTGCGCATCTCCGAGCTCCTGGCCTTGCCGCTGGCCGCCCTGCTGCGCGACCCGGCCTATCTGATCGTCAAGGGCAAGGGCGGCAAGGAGCGGCTCGCTCCCCTGAACGATGCGGCCCGGGCGGCGGTGAAGGCCTACCTTCCGGTGCGCCCGGCCTTCTTGCCCAAAAGCGCGGCGAAGGGGGAGATGAAGGACAGTGCCTGGCTGTTCCCCTCGCGCGGGGCCGGCGGGCGGCTGACGGCGCGGCGCATGGCGCAACTGCTCGACGAGGCGGCCCTTGCGGCCGGCATCGACCCCCAACGGGTCAGCCCCCACGTTCTGCGCCACGCCTTCGCCACGCACCTGCTGGAAGGCGGCGCCGACCTGCGCGCCGTGCAGACCCTGCTCGGCCACGCCGACATCGCCACCACCCAGATCTACACCCACGTCGCGGAGGACCGCCTGCGCGAGGTGGTGCACACCAAGCATCCGTTGGGCGGCGGCAGTTCGCACCGGCGCAAGACCTGAGAGCTTCTACTGCTGCTGTTGCTGCTGTTGCTGCTGTTGCTGTAGGCTCATCTGCTCCTGGTGGTGGTGGACGAGCTGGATACCGCCGCGGCGGCGCCGGCCGGCGGGTGTGAACACCGGCTTGGCGAGGCGCATGAACTCCGGCTCGGCCGCCGCCGCCCGGGCGCGCCGCACCGACACCCCCACTACCAGCTGGCTGTCCTCGTCGCCCTTGTAGACCCCTCGTGAGGGCGGCACGTCGGCATAGTCGCGGCCGATGGCCACCGAAACGTGGCGCTCACCGGCCAGCATGTTGTTGGTCGGGTCGAAGGCCACCCAGCGCAGGGACGGCAGGAACACCTCGATCCAGGCGTGGGTGGCGTCCGGGTCGGAGCGGTCGCCCTCGGAGCGGTCGGTGAACAGATAGCCGGACACATAGCGCGCCGGGATGCCCCAGCGTCTGCACACCGCCAGCATGATGTGGCTGAAGTCTTGGCACACGCCCTTGTGCGTATCGAGCGCGTGGTCGATGGGGCTGTCGGCCTCGGTGACCCCCGGCACATAGTCGAAGGCCTCGTAGAGGCCCTCGTTCAACCGGCGCAGGGCGGTGAGCGGGTCGTGGCGGCGCAGCTCGTCGAGGCCGCGCTGCTCGACGAAAGCCTGCAGGGCCGGCGTCTCCACCGCATAGCCGTGGGGCTGCAGGAACTCGAAGGCCTCGGTGAGCACGAAGCTGGAGCGCAGACGGTCCCATTCACCCTGGTCGAGCATGGCAGGGATTTCCGGGCGCGGGGCGGTCTCCACCGCCGAGCGGGCCTCGATGCGCAGGGCCGTGTGCGGCTGGGGCACATCGAAATGGTAGACGGCGTTCCCGAAGCTGTCGGCGTAAGAGAACAGGCGCGCCGGCGGATCGAGGTCGAGTTCGAAGCTGACCAGGCGCTGGGAGCCGCCCTTCTGCGGCTGCATCCACAGCTCCATCACGCTTTCGCGCACCGCGCCGGCGTAGTGGTATTCGGTGACGTGGCGGATCTCGAGGAGCATGGCGTCCTTACGCGGGCAGGCGCTGTTCGAGGGGATAGGCGACGAAGGCCCCGTAGACCGACTCGTGGATGCGGGCGCATTCCTGGACGATGGTGGCGAGATAGGCGCTGGCCCCGACCTGGGCGACCTCCTCGAAGTCCGAAAACTCGAGGCGCGCGGACAGGCGCCCGGCCAGGCGTTCGGGGCTCGGGCCGTCCAGGCCATCGGCGTAGCGCGAAAGGCGGCTCAGGTGGGCCTGGACCTGGGCGGCGCAGAAGCGGATCGAGCGGGGGAACTCCTCGTCGAACAGCAGGAACTGCATCACCAGGCGTGGCTGCAGCTCCGCGGTATAGACCCGCAGATAGGGCTCCATGGCGCAGGCCATGCGCAACACGCTGAGCTGGGCGAAGTGGTCGTTGAGCAGGTAGCCGCCGGCCCCGTCGCCGAAGCACACGTCCATCAGCCGGGCGATCAACTGGGCCCGTTCCAGGTAGACGCCGGTGAGCAGGAAACGCCAGCCCTCGCCGTGGCTCATGGTTGCGTCCGAGGCGCCCTTGAACAGGTGCAGGTCGGCGATGATCTCGTGCAGGAACGGCAGGGGCGCCTGTTCATAGGCGGCCTGGGCCTCCGGCGCGGTGACGCGCAGGTAGAGCAGGTTGAGCCGCTCCCAGGTCTCGGTGGTGATCTGGTCGCGCACCTGGCGGGCGTTCTCGCGGGCGCGGGCGAGGGAGGTGACCACCGAAGAGGCGTCTTCCCGGTCGAAGATCAGGGCGCGCACGGTTTCGGAAGGGCGCTCCACCGCTACGGCCGGATCGAACCGGTCCTCGCCGAGAGCCGAGAGGGCGATGCGGGCCGAAAGCCAGGCGGAGTCGGTGCGGTCGACCGCGGCGCTGAGCATGATGTCGGCCAGGCGGCAGAAGTGCTCGGTTCGCTCGATGTAGCGGCCGATCCAGTAGAGGCTGTCGGCGACACGCGCGAGCATCATCGGTCCAACCTCATTGGACCATGTCCCGGCCGTGGGCGTGCTCGGCCGGATCGTCGGCCAGCACCCAGGTGTCCTTAGAGCCGCCGCCCTGGCTGGAGTTGACCACCAGAGAGCCCTTGGTCAGGGCCACGCGGGTCAGGGCGCCGGGGGTGACCACCGTCTTGGCCCCGCACAGGATGAAAGGCCTCAGATCCACGTGGCGCGGCTCGATGCGGCCGTCGATCAGACAGGGGGCGGTGGACAACTTCAGGGTCGGCTGGGCGATGTAGTTGGACGGGTCGGCCTTCAGCCGGGCGGCGAAGTCGTCGCGCTGCTTCTGGGTGGCATGGGGGCCGATCAGCATGCCGTAGCCGCCCGAGGCGCCCACCGCCTTGACCACCAGCTTGTCGAGGTTGGCCAGGGTGTGCTGCAGAGCCGCCGGCTCACGGCACAGGTAGGTCTCGACGTTGGGCAGGATCGGCTCCTGGTCGAGGTAGTAACGGATCAGCTCCGGCACGAAGGCGTAGACCGCCTTGTCGTCCGCCACGCCCGTGCCCGGCGCATTGGCGATCATCACCGAGCCGGAACGATAGGCGTTGAACAGGCCGGCGACGCCCAGCGCGCTGTCGCGGCGGAAGGTCAGGGGATCGATGAAGTCGTCGTCGACCCGGCGGTAGATCACGTCCACCCGGCGCAGCCCCTGGGTGGTGCGCATGTAGACCATGTTGTCGTGCACCACGAGGTCGCGGCCCTCGACCAGGGGCACGCCCATCAGGCGGGCGAGGTAGGCATGCTCGTAGTAGGCGCTGTTGTAGACCCCGGGGGTCATGACCACGACCTGCGGGCTCGCGCGCCACTCCGAGGCCATGCTCTTGAGGGTGGCGAGCAACAGGTCTGGATAGTTCTCGATCGGCCGCACCCGCGCCGCGCCAAAGGCGTCTGGGAAGGTGCGCTTGGAGGCGTCGCGGTTGGCCAGCATGTAGGACACGCCGGAAGGGACCCGCAGATTGTCCTCCAGCACCATGACTTCGCCGGTCTCGTTGCGGATCAGGTCGGTGCCGCAGACGTTGGCGTAGGCGGAGTGTGGGACGTAGAGGTCCATCATCTCGCGACGATAGGAAGGTGCGCCCAGGATCAGTTCGCGCGGGACGACGCCGTCCTTGATCACGCTCTGGCGGCCGTAGATGTCGGCCAGGAACAGGTTCAGCGCCTGCAGGCGCTGCTGCAGCCCGGTCTCGATGCTGGCCCAAGTCCGCGAGTCGATGATGCGAGGGAGCAGGTCGGTGGGGATGATCCGCTCGGTGGTGCTCTCGGCGCCGTAGACGGTGAACGTGATGCCCTGCAGCAGGAACGACCGCTCCAGGGTCTTCTGCCGGTCTTCCAGTTCCGAGGGGCCCAGCTTGGCGATGTGGGCGTTGAGCAGGGCGTAGGGCGGGCGGACCTGGCCCTCGGCCTCGAACATTTCGTCGTACATCGACGGCTCGGCGCCGGAATTGGTCATCGGCGCTTCAGCGCCGACAGCGGAGCCATCGGAGGGCTCCATGCGTTTGGCGGGAGCCGTCAAAGTATCAACCGTCACTTGCTCTGGTCCGAACAGCTGTCAGCGTTGTCGCCGTTTTCCAAACTATGCGCCAGGGTGCAAAACGGCAGCCGTTTTTGTGCTCGGCGGCCCCGTCGCATCCGAACGCTCAAGTTTTGGGCGGTTGCCTAAATTTCAGGCTTCGTCCGGCTGTCCGGGATCGGCCCGGCAATCTGGCGAAACCCTCAGACGGCGTCGTGACGCCGTCCAGCAATCAGGCTAAATCCCTTCAGGGGCCCCGGCCGAGGACCAAAGTTTGACTGCACACCGCTTGGCGGCCGCCGCAGGGGCGGCGACCACTCTTCTGGCAGCGGCCGGTGCAGCATGGTGCGACGTCCCCAAGGCGCGCATCGAGGGGGTCAACGACACCCGCCTGCGCCAGGAGATCGAGCGCGCCCTCGGAACCGCGAAGAACCCCCCGCAGAGCCGCTTCGAGGCCCGCCGCCGCGCCGAGGCCGCCGCCGCCGACGTGATGGCCGTGCTGCGCTCGGAAGGCTACTACGAGGCGGTCGTAGCGCCGGACGTTGGCCAGGGCGATCAGCCGGCGTCGGTCGTCAACGTCACCCCAGGCCCCCGCTTCACCATCGCCGATCCTCAGGTGGTGTGGGACAAGTCCCCGCCCGTTGCCCAGGTCCAACTGGCCGGCAAGGCGGCGATCGGCCTGACCATTGGCGGGCCGGGGCGCGCGGCCGACGTGCTCGGGGCCGAAGGCCGGGTGGCGGCGGCGGCGCAGAAGCGCGGCTATGCCGACGCCAAGGTCGAGCCGCGGGTGGTGACCGTCGACCACATGCCGCGCACGGTGCAGCCTACCTTCCACATCGACGCCGGCGACCGGGTGATGATGGACGGCATCCACCTGTCCACCGGTGGCCGGACCAAGCCCAGTTGGGCGGGTTCGCTGGCGCCCTGGAAGGTCGGCGACGTCTACGACCCGGACCAGGTGGCCGAACTGGAGAAGCGCCTGCGCGACACCGGGGTCTACGACTCCGTGACGGTGAGCCTGGACCCCAAGCCCGACGCCGATGGCCGTCGCCCGGTGGACGTGACGCTGGTCGACCGCCCGCGCTCGACGCTGGAGCTCGGCGCCACCTATTCCACCGCCGACAACTCGGGCGTGGACGGCAAGTGGACCCGCTACAACTGGCTGGGCCGCGGCGACACCCTGATCATCTCGACCCAGGTGGCCAACATCCTCAGCCAGGCCGGGGTCGAGCTCGACCTGCCCAACTGGCGGCGGGCGTTGCAGACCCTGAAGCTGTCGACATCGCTCTACCGCGACAACACCAACGCCTACCTGGAGACTGGCTACCGTGTCGGCGGCGAGGTTCAGCAGCGCTACGGCCGCGACGACTTCCACACCTATGGCGTGACGCTGGACCTCAGCCGGGACGAGGAGCCTCAGGTCGAGAACGGGCTGCTGATCCACAAGGTGCGGCCCTTGGCCACCATCGCCACCTCGGTGCTGTTCAGCTGGGACCGTTCGGACGACATCCTCAACCCCAAGCAAGGCTGGCGCTTCCAGATTCAAGGCGAGCCGACCTTCAGCGCCGGCTCCGGGCCGATCGCCTATCTGCGCGCCCAGGCCAGCGCCAGCGCCTATGAGCCGTTCGACATGAACGGCGACACGGTCCTGGCCGAGCGGGTGCACTTCGGCAGCATCATCAACGGCTCGATCCCGGCCATCCCGGCGTCGCGGCGATTCTATTCAGGCGGCGGCGGCTCGGTGCGCGGCTACGGCTACCAGGACGTCGGCCCGCGCTTCCCGAACAATTCGCCGGAGGGTGGCATTTCCTTGATCGAGAGCTCCGTGGAGCTCCGGCGCAAGATCGCGGGGCCGTTCGGCGTGGCCATGTTCGTGGATTCCGGGGTGCTCAGCACCGAGCACAGTTTCGACTTCAAACAGGTGTCGACCGGCGTCGGCGTCGGCCTGCGGTATGATCTCGGCTTCGCGCCCCTGCGCGCCGACATCGCCGTGCCGGTGGCCCGGCACACAGGCGACAGCTCGGTCCAGATCTATCTCTCGATCGGGCAGAGCTTTTGACCGACGCCCCGACCCCGCCAGAAGCCCCCGCGCCCCCGGAGCCGAAGCCTCCGGAGAAGCGGCCTCGCCTAGCCAGGTTCAAGGCCCACACCCCGCTCAACTGGCTCCTGGAACTGGGTCTCGTGGTCCTGCTCGGGGCGGGCTTGCTGGCCCTGGCGATCCGCATCGCGCCCTTCACGCCGGAGGTGCGCCAATTCATCGAGCGGCGCGTCGAAGGGCTGGAGATCGGTCCTTACGGCAAGCTGCACGTCGAGGGGCTGGACGGCGACCTCTGGCGCGACATCCGCATCCGCAAGCTGACCGTGGCCGACCAGAAGGGCGTGTGGATCGAGGCCGACAACCTGCGCGTCCGCTGGCGCTATGCGGAGCTGCTTTGGCGCAATGTGCACGTGCGCTCGGTGACGGCCGATCGCCTGGAGGTGCTGCGCCAGCCGATCGCAAAGGCCGCGGCCAAGCCGGGAGCCAAGGGGTTGAGCTTCAGCTATGCGGTGGACCGGATCCACACGCGGCTGGAGCTGGCTCCGGCCTTCTCGCTGGTGCAGGGGGTCTATGACGCCACCGCCGGCTTCAGCGCCGACAGCCGTAGCCCGTTGCGCGCGCGGTTCGACGCCCAGAGCCTGCTGAAGCACGGCGATCACTTCAAGGCCGACCTGGCGCTCGGGCCCAAGGACGCCCTGAAGCTCGACGCTGACGCCAAGGAACAGGATGGCGGGGCCCTGGCCGGGATCTTCGGCTTCGAGCCCAACCAGCCCTTCGACCTGACCGCCCGGGTGAGCGGGGCGCTGTCTCAGGGGCGGGTGAAGGCCGTGGTCCACTCCGGCGATCTGACGCCGGTCGATGCTTCCGGCGCCTGGGGTCCGAACGGTGGCGGACTGAGCGCTCACTTGCTGCTGGGATCGTCGCACTGGACAAAATACCTGGTCAAAGGGTTCGGGCCGGAGGCCGAACTGGCCATCATCAGCAAGCCTCCGGCCGACAAGAAGGCCGGCGGCTCCTATGGCCTCGACGTCCGCTTCATCACCGCCAACATCGTGATCCTCGCCCGGGGGCCGTTCGATCTGGTGAAGCGGGCGAGCCTGGGCATGGACCTGGGCGTGGCGGTCAACGACCTGCACAAGCTGACGCCGGCTCCGGAGATGAAGGCCGGCCGGGGCAGCGGGAAGATCACCGGCGATCTTTCGGACCTGCGCTTCACCGGCGCCATCGAGGCCCACGACCTGGAGCTCTGGGGCTGGAAGTTGCAGAAGGCGGCCGGACCTGTGAAGGTGAACTGGAAGAAGGGCGAACTCGATGTCCAGGGCGACCTGACCGGCTCCGGCGGCTCGGGCGGCGGGGCGATCGCGCAGGCCGGCGGGGTCCAACCCAAGGCCACGGTCGACGTGATGCGCCTGAAGGACGGCCGCATCCTGATCAAGTCACTGAACGCCACCGGCCGTGGCCTGAAGGTACAGGGGGTCGGCGGCCAGAACCCGTTGTTCAAGGGCCTGTCGTTCAACGGGGCGCTGCAGGTCACTGACCTCTCCCAGTTCGCCCCGGGCACGGGCGGAACGCTGGAGGCCTCCTGGTCGGCCAATCAGGGCGCTGGGCCGAACCAGCCGTGGGTGTTCACGGCCGAGGGACGTGGCCGGGGCATGACCTCGGGCACGGCCGAGATCGACCGCCTGATGGGCCCCGAACCCAAGCTGACCCTGGCCGCCCAGTTCCAGGACGGCGCCTTCGAAGTGAGCAAGGCCGAGATCGAGGGGGCCAAGGAGCGCGCGAGCGCCAAGGGCCGCTGGGCCCTGGCCGGCGACCTGAACTTCGACCTCGACTGGGCGGCCGACGGGCCGTTCGGCTTCGGCCCGCTGGAGGTCGACGGCAAGGCTTCAGGCCTCGGCAAGCTCAGCGGCGTGCTGGCGACGCCCAAGCTGGAGCTGACCGCCAACTTCGGCTCGATCGCCTTCCCGCAGCTGACCGTGAAGGCGGCCAAGCTCGACCTGGTGTTCCAGGCCAACAAGGGCGGCGGTTCGGACGGTCAGATCGCCCTTTCAGGCCAGTCGCCCTACGGCCCGGCCCGCGCCCGCTCGGACTTCCGCTTCCTGGAGGACGGCGTCGACCTGAAGGGGATCGACGCCGACGCCGCCGGGGTCAAGGCCAAGGGCGCCCTGTCGCTGCGGGACGGCTCTCCGTCCAGCGCAGACCTGACGGTGGCGATCGGTCCGGGCGCCCTGCTCAGCGAGGGCGCCGCCCAGGGGGTGATCAAGATCGCCGACGCCAAAGATCAAGGCGCCGGGGCCGGGGTCGACATCGACATGGCGGCCAAGGGCGCGGTAGTGCGCGGCCAGCCTCTGGCCGTGGCCAATGCGCGGATTCGCGCCAACGGCCCGCTCGACAAGCTGCCCTACCAAGTCACCGCCGACGGCGCCTGGCTGCGCACCCCGATCAAGGTCGACGGCTCAGGCGTGGTGACCAAGGATCCCAAAGGCTACTCCGCCTCGTTCAGCGGCTCGGGCGCCCTGAGGCGAGCGCCGTTCCGCACCCAGGAGCCGGTCAGGCTGGTGTTCGACCAGGGCATGCAGTCCGCGCGACTCAGGCTTGCGCTCGGCGGCGGCCAGGCGCGGGTCGACGCCCGTCTGACCAGTGGCGCGGTGGACCTCGACGCGGCGGTGAACGGGGTCGACCTGTCGTTCCTGTCGGAGGACTTCAATGGCGGGCTCGACGCCAACGTCACCTTGCAGGGCAAGGGCGCCGATCTGCACGGCGCCTTCGACGCGGCCCTGAAGAACGCGCGCAGCCGCGACGCCAACAAGGGTCTGTCGATCGACGGCCAGATCAAGGGCCAGCTCCAGGGCGGGCGGCTGCAACTGGCCGCCCAACTCGGCAGCGAGCAAGGCCTGACCTCCACCGCCGACGTGACCCTGCCCGTGACCGCCTCGGCCGCGCCGTTCAAGCTCGAGGTGCTCAAGGACCGGCCAATGCAGGGCGACTTCCAGGCCGAAGGCCAGATCCAGCCCCTGTGGGACCTGTTCCTGGGCGGGGAGCGCACCCTGGGTGGCAAGCTCTCTGCCAAGATCGCCATCGGGGGCGTCCCGGGCGACCCCAAGCTGACCGGCCGCGCCGACCTGACCGACGGCCTGTTCGACGACTATGCCAGCGGGCTGAAGCTGCGCCAGGTATCGCTCGGCGCGGCGCTCAACACCGACTCCATCACCATCGACCGCTTCTCGGGCGCCGACACCGCCAAGGGCAAGGTCACCGGCTCGGGCCAGGTGAGCCTGGCGCGCGGGGGCGCCAGCGACCTGATCCTGAATCTGATGGGCTTCCGCCTGATCGACAACGACACCGCCCAGGCCGACGCCACGGGCCTGATCACCCTGACCCGCGCCGCCGACGGCAAGGCCAAGCTGACCGGGGCGCTGACCATCGACCGCGGCGACATCAACGCCGCCGCCCGCACCGGACCCAACATCGTCAGCATGGACGTGGTCGAGAAGAACCGGCCGTTCAGCCTGGCGGACCAGATCTCGACGCCGGCCGCCGCCGCCACGCAGTCAACCGGCGTGGTGGACCTGGACATCTCGCTCAAGGCGCCCCGCGGCATCCTGATCAAGGGCCGGGGCCTGGACGTCGATCTGTCGATGGACGCCCGGGTGACCGGGACCACCTCCAAGCCGTTCCTGTCCGGCCAGGCGCGGGTGGTGCGTGGCGACTACGATTTTGCCGGCAAGCGCTTCGAATTCGACAACCGCGGCGCGGTCACCCTGTCGACCGACCCCTCCCAGATTCGCCTCGACCTGACCGCCACGCGGCAGGACCCGTCGCTGACCGCGGTGATCCGCATCCAGGGCACGGCCACCAAGCCGCAGATCACCTTGAGTTCCACCCCGATCCTGCCCAACGACGAAGTGCTGGCCCAGGTGCTGTTCGGCACCTCCGCCGCCCAGCTCTCGCCACTGGAGGCAGCCCAGCTGGCTTCCGCGCTCAGCGCCCTGGCCTCGGGCGGCGGCTTCGACGTGATCGGCAACATCCGCTCCTTCGCGCGCCTCGATCGTCTGGCCATCACTGGGGGCAATGCCTCCACCGGCTTCGGCGTGGCGGCCGGCAAGTACCTGACCGAGAACATCTATGTGGAGGCCGGCGGCGGCGCGCGCACCGGCGCCACCGCCCAGGTGGAGTACCGGGTGACGCGCAACCTCTCGATCGTGTCCAAGATCAACGACCAGATCGTCACCCAGGCCGGCCAGGTGATCCAGGGCGGCGACGAGTTGTCGGTGCGCTGGCGCCACGACTTCCGCGACAAGGGTTCGGGCCCACCGCCGGCCCGGCTCGAACCGTCGCGGCCCCTGCCTGCCCAGCCTCAGGCGGGCGGGTCCCCGACCACGACGTCGATCGTCCGGCCGACCCCGTCCCCGGTCAAGCAGCCGCAGCCGCTGCCCCCGCCCTGAGCGGTATCCTGAACCTCTGCCGGGAGCTTGCCGCAGGGAGTGCGCTTGGCTATGCCGGTCCCTCAATGCGTCGGAACGCCCCAAGGAACGTCGATGGCTGCTGACAAGCTCTACGTCGTCACCGGAGGCGCCGGCTTCATCGGCTCCAACATCGCCGCGGCCCTGGTCGAGCGGGGCGAGCGGGTGGTGGTGGCCGACTGGCTGGAGGTCGGCGACAAGTGGAAGAACCTCGCCCCCATCGCCGTTCATGACGTCATCCGGCCCGAGGACCTGTCGGGCTGGCTGGTTGGCCATGTCGCCGAGGTCGCGGGGATCGTGCACATGGGCGCCATCTCCTCGACCACCGAACGCGACGGTGATCGCCTGGTGGGCCTGAACGTGCGCCCGTCGATCGACCTCTGGACATGGTGCGCGCGCCATCAGGTCCCCTTCGTCTACGCCTCCTCGGCGGCGACCTATGGCGATGGCGTGGAAGGTTTCGACGACGACGGCTCGCCCGAGGGCCTGGCGCGGCTGAAGCCCATGAACGGCTACGGCTGGTCCAAGCACATGGTCGACCGCCGCATCGCCCTGGACGTGACCCAAGGCCAGCCGACGCCGCCGGTCTGGGCAGGGCTGAAGTTCTTCAACGTCTACGGCCCGCGCGAGGCGCACAAGGGCGACATGCGCTCGGTCGCGCTGAAGCTCTACGAGACCCTGTCGGCAGGCGGCCGCGCCACCCTGTTCCGCTCGCACCGGCCCGACTATGCCGATGGCGGCCAGTTGCGCGACTTCGTCTATGTGGCCGACTGCGTGGCGGTGGTGCTGTGGATCCTGGCCCAGAGCCGCTTCTCGGGCCTGTACAACCTCGGCACCGGTCAGGCGCGCAGCTTCCTCGACCTGGCCAATTCGGTGTTCAAGGCCATGGGGCAGGCCCCCGAGATCACCTATGTCGACATGCCCGAGGCGATCCAAGGCCGCTACCAGTACTTCACCGAAGCCCACATGGACCGCCTGCGCCAGGCCGGCTACCGCGCGCCGTTCACCACCGTCGAGGACGGGGTGGCCGATTACGTGGCGTGGCTGAGGGGGCATTCCTAGCTAAGGTTCATCATCCCGGACGGAGCGCTCGCAGAGCGCGCAGATCCGGGACCCAGCAGAGAAGACGCTTGATCTCTGCGACTCGCAGCTTTGAGCGTGGAGCTGCTGGGTCCTCGGCTCGGCCTCGCTTCGCTCGTTGGCCAAGGATGACGAGTTTTATTGAGCCCCGATCAGCACCGAGGTCATCGAGATCGTCGAATAGACTTCGTCGTTGACGAACTCGACCGGCTCGCCCTTCTCCCGCGCGCCCAGCACATAGAGCAGCGGGTGGAAGTGTTCGGGCTCGGGGAAGGCCAGGTGAACCTCCGGATCGAGTGTGGCGTAGTCGATCAGGGCGTCGTCGTCGCCGGCCAGGATCTTGGCCTTCACCGTCTCGTTGAAGCGCTCGGCGAAGGGGGCCGGCGGGGTGTCGAGCTCGCGGCGGAACAGGCGCAGGTTGTGCACGATGTTCCCCGAACCGAGGATCAGCACGCCCTCCTCGCGCAGCTGCGCCAGCGCCTGGCCCACCTGGTAATGACCGCGCGGTGAGAGCCTCAGGTCCATCGACAGCTGGATCACCGGGATGTCGGCCTGCGGGTACATGTGCGTCAGCACGCTCCAGGTCCCGTGGTCATAGCCCCAGCAGTCGAGGTCGGCGCGGGCGTAGGGAGCGAGCATGGCTTCGATGCGCTTGGCCAGGGCCGGGTCGCCCGGCGCGTCGTAATGCTGGGCGTAGAGCTCGGGCGGGAAGCCGTAGAAATCGTGGATGGTGCGCGGCCGCTCGGCGCGGGTGACCAGGACGCCCTTGGTCTCCCAGTGCGCCGAGATCGCCAGGATCGCCTTGGGCCGCGGCAGCCGCCGGCCGAGTTCGGCCCAGCCCTCGGAATATTTGTTGTGCTCGATCGCCGCCATGGGCGAGCCGTGGCCGACGAACAAGACGGGCATGCGGGTGCTGGTCATGGCCTGAATATAGCGACGAATTTTGTAACTGAAAGTGTTGCGAAATTTCCTACCACGCGCAGCGGGGGAAGAGCGTTACGCGTCCAGGCCGATATCCAGCACGGGCGCGGAATGGGTCAGGGCGCCGGACGAGATCACGTCGACGCCGGTCTCCGCGATGGCGCGGATGGTGTCCAGGGTGATGCCGCCGGAGGCCTCCAGCACCACCTTGCGCTTGGCGCGGATCACCGCCAGGCGCATGTCGTCGAGGCTGAAGTTGTCGAGCAGCACCACGTCCGGCTCATAGTGCAGGGCCTCGTCGAGCTGGGCCAGGGTGTCGACCTCTATCTCGATCTTCACCAGGTGACCGGCGGCGGCCTTGGCGCGTTGCAGGGCAGGGCCGATGCCGCCGCAGGCGGCGATGTGGTTGTCCTTGATCAGGATGGCGTCGTCGAGGCCGTAGCGGTGGTTGATTCCGCCGCCGCAGCGCACGGCGTACTTCTCCAGCGCCCGCAGGCCAGGCGTGGTCTTGCGGGTGCAGGTGACGCGCGCGCCGGTTCCTTCGATGGCCCTGGCGTAGGTGGCGGTCAGACTGGCGACGCCCGACAGACGGCCCAGCAGGTTCAGGGCCACGCGCTCGGCCGAGAGCAGGGCGCGGGCGTCGGCCTCGACCTCGGCCAGCACGCCGGCGGCGGGGGCGTCCTGCCCATCCGGGATCTTCACCTCGAAGCGGGCGGCGGGGTCGAGCGCGGCGATGGCCAGGCGGGCGCAGTCCAGGCCGGCGATGCGGCCGGCCTTTCGTGCGGCGAAGCGAGCGGCCATGCGCACTCCGGCGGGGATGCAGGCGGCGGCGGTGATGTCGCCCGCCCGGCCGAGGTCCTCGGCCAGGGCTGCGCGCACCACAGGGTCGACCAGCAGGTCAGGCAGAGGCGCGAGAAGCCGCTCGGCGGCGAGCGGATGATGGTCCATGGGCAGGGTCATTCCGCGGCTTCCGAGACGGCGGGCGCCGGGCTGAGGAGGGTGCGCCGGGCCTCGGCGGCGGCCCCGGGGAAGTCGAGCCGCCAGTGGCCGCCGCGGCTCTCGCGGCGTTCGAGCGCGGCCTCGGCAAGCAGGCGGGCCGTGGTGAGCGGCAGGGCCTCGCCGTGGCGGGCGCAAAGGGCGCCGATCTCGTCCAGCAAGCGCTGCAGCCCCTCCGCCGTGCGCTCGACCCCGGCGTTCAG
>DASYBX010000157.1:0-23926 GCA_036500495.1 Caulobacteraceae bacterium | reverse complement strand
CGGGGTGCCGGCCTTCTCGATCACATGGCGCTCGATGCCTTCCTTGCGGATCGGCTGGCCGCGGCCCTGCTTGGCGCGCATCCAGTCGATGAAGCGCGAGCCCATCAGGCCGATCACCACCAGCGCCGTGACCATCGACATGATGGTGCGGAAGGTCAGGTACCTCACGAGGTTCAGGAACGGGATGTAGTGGGGCATCCCGCCATGGTCGCCGGCCGAGAAGTAGCTGTAGATCAGGTAGAACATCAGCCGGACGCCCCTCCAGCGGCCTTCGTGGCGTCACGGACGTCGAGGCCCGCCAGGGCTTCCGCCACGGCCGACGCCTTCGATCCGTTGGACCCCTTGACCATCACCACGTCGCCCGGTCCCACCGCCTGGACGACCTGCGGCGCGAGAGCAGCCGCCGTTTGGGCGTATCCCCCGCGGCGAGTCGGCGGAAGGGCGTCCCACAGGAGTTTCATCAGCGGCCCGGCGCAGAACACCAGGTCGACCCCGGCCTCCGCGGCCATCTCGGCGCCCTCGGCGTGGAAGCGCGCCGCCTCGGGGCCCAGCTCCAGCATGTCGGTGAGCACCGCGATCTTGCGGCCTTGCGTCGCACGGCGGCCGAGGGTCACGAGCGCGGCCTTCAGCGACACCGGATTGGCGTTGTAGCTCTCGTCGATCAGCACGAACGGGCCGGCGGGGCCGGACACGGCGCGCTCGGCGCCCCTGCCCTTCAGCGGCTCGAAGGCGGCCAGGGCGGCAAGGCCCGTGTCGAGGTCCACGCCCAGGGCCTCCAGCATCAGCAGGACGGCCAGGCTGTTCAGGCCCCAGTGCTCGCCGGTCTGCAGGATGGGGAAGCGCAGCGCCTTGCCGTGCAGCACGGCGGCGACCTCGGCCCCGCCGGAGGTCACGGTAAAGCCGGTCAGGCGGGCGTCGCAATGGATGTCCGAGCCGAAGGTCAGGACGCGGGCGCCCGCGCGGCCGGCCTCGCCCTTCAAGAGCTCGAACCAGCGGTTGTCGGCGTTGAGGATGGCCGCCCCGCCGGGGATCAGGCCGTCGAACACCTCGGCCTTGGCCCTGGCCACACCCAGTTCGCCGTCCTCGAAGTTCTCGGTGTGGACCGGACCGACGGTGGAGATCACCGCCGCGTGCGGCCGCACCAGGCGCGACAGGGGGCGGATCTCCTCGGCGTGGTTCATGCCGATCTCGAACACCGCCCGGCGCGTGTCGGCCGGCATGCGCGCCAGCGTCAGGGGTACGCCGATGTGGTTGTTGTAGGATTTCACCGAGCCGTGGGCCGCTCCGGCCATCTCTAGGCCGAGCTTGATCGCCTGGGTCAGGCTGGTCTTGCCCACCGAGCCGGTGACGGCGCCGCGGCGGCAATCGCTCGCGCGCTCGCGGGCGCGCAGGCCCAGGGCCTCCAGCGCCTTGAGGCTGTCTGCAACGAGCACGCGCGGGCCATCGCCCGGTCGCGACGCCAGCACGCCCGCCGCCCCGCGCTCCAGCGCCGTGGGGATGAAGTCATGCCCATCGCGCTCGCCGGCCAGGGCGACGAACAGGTCGCCCAGCTCGAGGGTGCGGGTGTCGATGGAGACGCCGTGGGCCGCGAAGGCGGGACCGTCCAGCCGGCCGCCCGCGGCGGCCTCGATCTCGGCCGAGGTCCACAGCGGCCGGGGGTCAGCCATGGCGCACGCCTAGGGCCGCGGCCACCTCGGCCACGTCGTCGAAGGGGTGGGTCACGGCGCCGACGATCTGGCCCTGCTCGTGGCCCTTGCCGGCCACCACCAGCACGTCGCCCTCGCGCAGCTGGGCCACGGCGGCTTCGATGGCGTGGCGGCGGTCGCCGATCTCCAGGGCGTCCGGGGCGGCTTCGAGGATGGCGGCGCGGATCGACGCCGGCTCTTCACTGCGCGGATTGTCGTCGGTGACGATGACCAGGTCGGCGAGGTCGGCGGCCGCCTTGCCCATCAAGGGGCGCTTGGTGCGGTCGCGGTCGCCGCCGGCGCCGAACACCACCATCAGCCGGCCGGCGGCGTGCGGGCGCAGGGCCTTCAGCACCGTCTCCAGGCCGTCAGGGGTGTGGGCGTAGTCGACATAGGCCTCGCCGCCGCGCGGGCCGGCGCCCACGCGCTGCAGGCGGCCGGGCGCGCCCTGAAGGTCTTCCAGCGCGGCGAACACGTCGCCCGCGTCCTCGCCCGTGGCGATCACGAGGCCCGCGGCCACCAGGGCGTTGGAGGCCTGGAAGGCGCCGGCGAGCGGCAACAGGGCTTCGAAGGTCCGGCCGCCGTAGCCGAGGGTCAGGTGCTGGCCCTTGGCGGCCGGCGCGCGCGACAGCAGGCGGACGCCCTGTCCCTGCTCGCCCACCGACATCAGGCCGTGGCCGGCCATCAGCGAGGCGGAGGCGAAGGCGCCGTAGGCGTCGGAGTCGGCGTTCAGCACCGCCGTGCCGCTCCTCGGCAGGAGGGTGTCGAACAGGCGCAGCTTGGAGGCACGATAGGCGCCCATGGTGCCGTGATAGTCGAGGTGGTCCTGGGTCAGGTTGAGGAAGCCGGCGGCGCTCAGGTGCACCGCGTCCAGGCGCCGCTGATCAATGCCGTGGGACGAGGCCTCCATGCACAGGTGCGTCACGCCGCGACGGGCGAGATCGGCGAGGTTGGCGGCCACGTCGGCGGCGTCCGGCGTGGTCAGGCCCGGCGGCAGGATCTGCTCGCCGCCGGCGCGCGGGCTGAGCGCCACGCCGAGCGTGCCCATGCTGGCGGCCTTGTAGCCCAGGGCGTCGAAGATCTGGCGGCAGAAGGCGGCGACCGAGGTCTTGCCGTTGGTGCCGGTGACGGCCACCACCGTGCGCGGCTGTTCGCCGTAGAAGGCGCCGGCGGCCAGGGCGTAGGCGCGGCGCACGTCCCAGGCCGAGGCCACCGGCACGGGCAGTTCGGGATGGGCCTCGCCGGCCAGGATGGCGGCGGCGCCGGCGTCCACCGCCGGGCGGATGAAGGCGCGGCCGTCGACCTTGGCCCCCGGCAGGGCGGCGAACAGGTAGCCCGGCTGCACCCGCCGGCTGTCGGCGGTGACGCCGGAGATCACGGGGTCGATGTCGAGATCGGCGCGCAGCAACGCCGAGAGGCGGGCGCTCATTGGGTGGCTTCCTCGCTAGAGGGCTTGGCGGCGGCGGCGATGGTGGAGACGGCCGGGGTTTGCGGCGCGCGCTTGACGCCGACGAACGGGGCGATGCGGTCGATCACCTTGCCGGCCGTCGGCGCGGCGTTCCAGCCGCCGGTGATGAAGCCGAAACTGTCGGGCGTGCGCTGAGGCGAGTCCAGGGTGATCTGCACCAGGAAGCGGTCGGCGTTCAGCGGCCCCTCGGCGGGGAAGATGGCGACGAAGGACGAGACGTTGTTCTTGCCGTAGTGGCCGTGCTCCGGCTTCTGCGCCGACCCGGTCTTGCCGCCCACGAACAACCCCGGCACGTCGGCCTTGTGCCCCGACCCCTTGGGATCAGTGACGTTCAGGCGCATCAGCTGCAGCATCTTGGCGGAGGTCTCCTCCGAGATCACCCGGCGGCCCTGCGCCTCGGTGCCGGCTGGCAGCTTCTTGATGGTCAGAGGACTGTAGATGCCGCCATCCATCAGCGAGCGGTAGCCGGTAGCCAGGGCCAGCGGGCTGACGGCGATGCCCTGGCCGAAGGCGATCTGGGCCAGGGTCTGGTCGCTGAACTGGCGCGGCAGGATCGGGCGCGCGCTCTCGACCAGCTCGCTCGGGGCGGCTTTGAAGAGGCCGAAGCGGCCGAAATAGTCCTGCATCCGTTGCGGCCCGGCCATCAGCGCCATCTTGGCCGCGCCGATGTTCGAGGAGTGGGTGAACACCTGCCACAACTGCAGGCTCGTATCCCCCTTGTCGTAGTCGTGCACCAGCCGGCCGCCGAGCTCGATGGGATGGGAGACGTCGAAGGTGGAGTTCAGGGTGACCACGCCGGAATCGAGGCCCGCCGCCAGGGTGAAGGCCTTGAACACCGAGCCTAGTTCGTAGACCGAGCTCGCGCCGCGATTGACCATCTGGTCCGGCAGCGCCTTGCCGCCCAGGTTCAGGTCGAAGTCCGGCTGGCTGGAGAAGCCGAGGATCTCGCCGGTCTTCACATTGGCCACGATGCCGATCCCGCCGAGGGCGTGGAACTTGGCCACGGCCTTGGTCAGTTCGTCGTCCAGCGCCGCCTGGACGCGCAGGTCCAGCGACAGGGCCACCGGCTCGCGCCCAGCGCTCTCCTTGATCGCGCCGTCCAGCGCCAGTTCGGCGCCCGAGAGACCGGTGCCGGCCTTGTCGGAGAAACCGATCAGGTGCGCGGCGGTCGAGCCCAGGGGATAGACCCGCTTCTGCTCCTCCTCGAAGGACACGCCCGGGAGGCCGAGGTCTTCCACCTTGGCCTTCTGGTCGGGGGTCAGGCCGCCGATCAGGTATTCGCGGCGATCGGACTTCAGCGCCTTCTCCAGGCGCGAAGCCTGCAGGCCCGGCAGCACCCTGGCCAGAACCCGTTGGGTCTCGGCCGTGTCCCAGATCTCGCGTGGGTCGACGTAGACCCCGTAATGGGTGAGGTCGACGGCCAGGAGCTGGCCGTTGCGGTCGACGAGGTCGGCGCGGGCGGTGGCCACCGGCGGCACGTAGCCGTTGACGTCCTGCTTGGCGAACAGGGCGCAGCGCGCGGCGGCCATCCCCAGGAACAGGAAACCGGTCGCGAACAGGGCCAGCAGGAAGAAGATGCGCAGGCGCGTCTCGTTCTCGTGCTGCTCGGCCGCCCTCGCCTTCTTGAAGGCGCGCTCCAGCCCCCAGACGGCCTGGGTCAGCCAACCGAACGGTTGCGGGCGCCAAGCGAGATCGCTCATTGCGGCGCTCCGATCTTGCTGGAGGGCGTCTGAGATGCGGCCATCTGGGGGGCGACCTGGGCGACCACGGCCGGCTTCTTCGCGGCCTTCTCGGGGATCAGGGCGGTGCGGGCGATGTCGCCGAGTTCCTCGGGCGTGCCTTCGTGCTTGGTCGGCGCCAGGCCGAGTTCGGCAGACAGGCGTACCAGGCGCTCGGGCTCTTCCAGGTGGGCGACCTCGGCCTGCAGCAGACGCAGGCGCTTGTTCTCTTCGTCGATCTGGCCCTGGACGGTGGTGATGTCGGACCGTTCGCGGCCGGCCGCGGCCTTGGCGAGATAGACCCCGGTGGCCATCGTCAGGAGCACGATCACCGCCCCGAACTCGACCAGGCGGACCCCGCGCAGCGTGCGTCCCATGAAGCCAGCGAGCCCGTTCATGCGGCGAGCCTCCAGGCGGGGGCGGCGGTGCGTTCGCCGGCGCGGAGCTTGGCCGAGCGGGCGCGCGGATTGGCGGCGACCTCGGCGTGGGACGGCTCGCGCGCGCCCTTGAACAGCAGGTCGAAGGTGGGTTCGGGCCCGCGCTGGGACGGTGGCAGGTGACGCGACCCCGAGGGGGTCTTGCCGGCGCGCTCGGTGAAGAAGGCCTTCACGATGCGGTCTTCCAGGGAATGGAAGGTGACCACGGCCAGGCGGCCGCCGGGGACCAGGGCGCGCTCGGCGGCGTCGAGGCCCGCCTCCAGCTCGCCGAGCTCGTCGTTGACCGCGATGCGCAGGGCCTGGAACACGCGAGTGGCCGGATGGGTCGGCGCGCCGCGCCGGCCGCCGAGCGCCTTCTCCACCGTCTCGGCCAGGTCGAGGGTGCGGGTGAAGGGCTGCGCGGCGCGGCGGCGGACGATCACGTTGGCGATGTGGCGCGAGGCGCGCTCCTCGCCATAGGTCCAGAAGATGCGCGCCAGCTCGGCCGGAGCATCCTCGTTGACCACGTCGGCGGCGGTGCGGCCCGAAGCGGCCATGCGCATGTCCAGGGGGCCGTCGCGCATGAACGAGAAGCCGCGGTCGGCTTCATCCAGCTGCATGGAGGACACGCCGAGGTCGAGCGCGATCCCGTCGCAGGCCTGCATCCCGCAAACCTGCAGATGGTGTTCGAGATCGGAGAAACGGCCCTGCACGAGTTGGAAACGATCGGGAAAATCTGCCTGAAGCGGGACGGCGAAACGGGCCGCGATGGGATCGCGGTCGATCGCGATCACGTTCGCGCCGGCGCTGAGGAATGCCCGGCTGTAGCCTCCCGCGCCGAAGGTCCCGTCCACGACCGATCGACCCGGCCGAGGTTCAAGGATTCGACCACCTCGTCCAGCAAGACGGACCGATGCGGAGCCTCGGCGGGGCCGGTCATTCCGCCGCACCCTGCTTGCTGGAATTCTGGGCCGGAAGGGGCCGCTGGGCCCGCCGCAGGTCGGCCAGGCCAGAACGGGCGGCCTTGAGCATCTCGGCGCGGTGGGCGCGGAAGGCGTCGCGGTCCCAGATCTGGAAGCGGTCGCCGAGGCCGACCACCGCCACCCAGTCGGTCAGGCCGAACATGGCGCACAGAGGCTCGGGCAGAGTGATGCGGCCGGCGGTGTCGAAGGAAAGCTCGTTCATGCCGCCGAACACCGCGGTCTCCAGCGGCAGGCGCAGGGGGTCGCCGAACGGCAGTTCCTCGATCAGGGCCTGGTAGCGGTCGAACAGGGGCTTGCCGCCCCCCTCGATGCAATCGACTTCGATGGAGGGGAAGCAGAACACCCCGCCGAAGGGGCCGGCGACGGCCGCACGGAACTCCACCGGCACTACGATGCGCCGCTTCGAGTCCAGCTGTTTCTCGAAGGTTGAGAGAAACACTCGCCCCGTCCCATCACCGCCTGGGGTCCGGGCGGCCCTGCGCCGCCTCCCCGCTTCACCCCGCCGTCCAAGCCCCCGAGGACGTCGAAGCAGTCGACTATTGGGTTAACACGGGATAAGATGGGATGCAATGACACTTAACCAAGATTGCAAAGGATTCACAGGTGTTCGCTCTGTAGGAACGGCTGCGCCTGTTAACTATAAACAGAACATACACGGAACATAAATTAAGCATATGGGCCAGAATGAGACCACGGTGTCATTCCATCCCACTTTGTTAGCGCTATCGGCCTGGCGGCCTGCTCGAGCGCGGGCCGGGAGGCGGCGGCGACTTGACGCAGAGGATGCGGTTGGCGCGGGAGATGCGGATCAGACGGCCTGTAAGCCGGGTTCTGTGCGCCGCCTGGGCTCCGAGGAGCTTCGGCGGGCGGCGATCATTCCTCTAGGCCGCACATTGCTGCGCGGCTCGCGCGACCTACCCGGACGGCTCAGGCCGGCGACGGCCCTACCCTGGCGCGAACCAAGGCGCGCCGTCCCTATTTGGTCTTGCTCCAGGCGGGGCTTGCCATGCCGTCCCTGTCACCAGGAACGCGGTGCGCTCTTACCGCACCCTTTCACCCTTGCCCTGTTCCGCCAGAGGCTTCGCAGGGCGGTTTGCTTTCTGTGGCGCTATCCCTGGGCTCGCGCCCGGCGGGCGTTACCCGCCGCCTTGTCGCCGTGGAGCCCGGACTTTCCTCGTCTCCCGACAGCCTGAGCTCTCCAAGAGACGCGACCGCCCGGCCGTCTGATCCGCGGCGGAACATGGTCCGGGCGCCGGGCGGGGTCAACCATCCACAAGAACTTCGCGTTCCACGGGAACCGTGGCCATATGGGCGCGTTCGGCGCTCGGAGTCGCTTTGTCGACCAAGCCTGAGGGGGGCGGTTGTGTGCGTAAGGTCCATGCGGCGGGGGACGCCGCCAGCGTCATGAAGGGGGATCGTGAGCCCTGCGAGCCCTTCCGTCTCTTGCTCGTCGAAGACGAGGCCCTGATCGCCCTCATGCTCGAGGACATGGTCGAAGGCATGGGCTGCGCCGTCACCGCCCTCGCGCCGCGGGTGTCGCTGGGCGTGGCCATGGCTGACAGCGGACAGTTCGACGTGGCCATCCTGGACGTGAACGTAGCCGGCGAGAACGTCGAGCCGGTGGCCGAGCGCCTGGCCGCGCGCGGCGTGCCGTTCATCTTCGCCACAGGTTACGGCGAGGCCGGCGTGCCCTTGCGCTACCGCGACCGGCCGGTGGTGGCCAAGCCGTTCCGCTCCGAGCAGCTCGAAGCCGCCATCCACAAGGCGGTGGGCATAGGCCGCGCCTAGGGCCCGACGCCGGCCGCTAGTGCCCGCCGGCCGCCTCGCCCGACATTGTGCCGGGCGCGGGCTTGGGCGCCAGCCAGATGGCCCCGACCGACACCACCATCAGCACCGAGATGCCCAGGAACACCTGGTTGGTCGACAGCATCACCGCCTGGCTCTGCACCAGGTTGTCGAGCATGCCCAGGGCCTGGTTGTGGCCGAGGCCCGAAGCCTGCAGCGAATTGACCACGCCGTCCGCGTTGTTGAGGCGGCCGACGAAGGCCGTCCGCGCGACGGTGGACGAGTTGGTCCAGGCGGTGGTGGTCAGGGAGGTGGCGAAAGCGCCCGCCGTGGTCCGCACGAAGTTCAGCAACCCCGCCCCGCCGGCCAACTCGCTGGGCGTCAGGGTGGCCATGGCCAAGGTCATCAGCGGGATGAAGAAGAACGGCATGGCCGGCCCGAGGGCGAGCTGAGGCCAGACCAGCTGATGGAACGACAGGCCCTGAGTCAGGTTCGAGCGCCAGAACATGATGAAGGCCATCCACAGCACGCCGAAGCTCACCAGCTTTCGTGGATCCACCTTGGTCACCAGCTGGGCGCAGATCGGCGCGGCAATGATCGCCAGCACCCCGTTGAAGCCGGTCACGATGCCGGCCCAGGAGGCGGTGTAGTTCTGGTTGGTCTGCAGCCATAGCGGGATCAACACATTGGCCGAGAACATGCCGGCGAAGGTCAGGGCCATGGCCAGGCACGACATGGAGAAGCCCGAGTGCCGGAAGATGCGCAGGTCGACGATCGGATGCGCGTCGGTGAGCTCCCAGATCAGGAAGCCCAGGAAGCCGACGATGGCCACGACGAGCAGGCCGACGATTATGGGCGAGGCGAACCAGTCCAGCTCCTCGCCCTTGTCGAGCATGATCTGCAGCGCCCCGACCCAGACGATCAGCATGGCCAGGCCGATGAAGTCGATCGGCTGGCGCTGGGTGGTCTCGCGCAGCGGCAGGGTGCGCAGAGCGAGCGCCACCAGCATCACCGCCACCGGGACGTTGATGAAGAACACCCACGACCAGCCGAAGGTGTCGGAGATAGCGCCGCCCAGCACCGGGCCCATGATCGGCGCGACCAGGGTGGTCATGGCCCAGATGCCCATGGTCTGGGCGCGGAACTTGGGCGCCACCAGCCGCTGCAGCAGGGTCTGGGACATCGGCATCATCGGGCCGCCGGAGAGGCCCTGCATGATGCGGAACACGACCAGCGAGCCCAGCGAGGGCGACAGCCCGCACAATAGCGAGCACAGGCCGAACAGGCCGATGCAGGTGACGAACACCCTGGCCGCCCCGAAGCGGGTGGCCAGCCAGCCGCTGAGCGGCACGGTGATGGCCTCGGCCACCGCATAGGAGGTGATCACCCAGGTGCCTTCGCTAGGCGACACAGCCAGGCCCCCGGCGATGTTGGGCACCGAGACGTTGGCGATGGTCATGTCGAGCACGACCATGAAGTTGGCGAAGGCCAGGGTGATCACCGCCAGGATCATCGGCAGGCCGTGCAGGGTGATGTCGTCCGGCGCCGCCCCCTTGGCGGGAGCGTTGGACGCGACGGCGGCTGCGGGGCGGGCCATGACGGCCTCCTAAGCTAAAGCCGAGGGAAGACGGCCGGCACGAGGCCGGCCGTCCCGAGGCGATCTTCCGATTATTCCTTGCAGCTCAGGTCGATCTTGGCCTTGATCGACAGGCCCACGCGCAGCGGGTGCTGGGCCAGTTCGTCCGGCCGCAGCTGGACCCGCACGGGCAGGCGCTGCACCACCTTGATCCAGTTACCCGTGGCGTTCTGGGCCGGGATCAGGGCGAAGGCCGATCCGGTGCCGCCGGACAGGCCGATGACCTTGCCGTGGTACTTCACGCCGCCGCCGTAGAGGTCGGACTCCATCGTGACGCACTGGCCGACCTGCACCTTGCGCAGCTGGGCCTCCTTGAAGTTGGCGTCGACATAGACCTGGGCGGTGGGCACCAGGGTCATCAGCGGCGTGCCGACCTGCACCCGCTGGCCGACCTGCACCTGGCGGCGCGTGACCACGCCGTCGATCGGGGCGCGGACGGTGGCGCGCTCCAGGTCGAGCTTGGCGGTGTTCAAGGCGGCGCGGGCGGCGGCGACCTGGGGATTGGCGTCCACCGTGCCCTGGGTCATCACCTCCTGGGCGGCCAATTGGCTCTCGGAGGCCTTCTGGGTGGCGTTGGCCTGGGCCAGGGCGGCCTCGGCGCCGGCCTGGGCCGACTGGGCGTTGGTGTAGGCGGTCTTGGCCGAGGTCAGCTCCTCGCCCGACACGGCGCCGGAATTGGCCAGGGCCTGGCGGCGGTCGTAGTCGAGCTTGGCCTTGGCCACGTCGGCCTTGGCAGCCTCGACATTGGCCTTGGCGCGGCCGACATCGGCCCCGCGGGCGCCGACCTGGGCGGACAGAGCGTCCTGGGTGGCGAGGTCGCCCTTCACCGTGCGCACGGCGCGCTGGTAGTCGGCGTCGGCCCGGGCCACGGCCAGGGTCGCATCGGCCGGATCGATCTCGACCAGCACGTCGCCGGCCTTGACCGCCTGGGTGTCGGCCACGTGCACGGCCTTGACCGGGCCGGACACCAGGGGCGTCACCTGGGCCACGTCGGCGCCGACGTAGGCGTCGTCGGTGGACACGAAGTGCGAGGCGACCAGGAAGTAGTAGAGGCCATACAGCACCACGGCCCCGACGAGGCCGAGGCCGAGCAGGCCGAACAGCCGCTTGCGGGCGGCCTTCTTGCGGGCGTCGTCAGCGGCCGCCGCGGTCGGCGAGGGCTTGGTGCGGTCAGCGGCGGGCGGGGGGCCGGCGTGATCGTCAGCCATGGGCGGATCCCTTTTCGTTCGAAGTCTTTGAGGTTTCGGCCACGGCCGGGGCGATGAAGCCCCCGCCCAGCGCCCGCACGAGGGACACGTTGGCGGCCAGGGTTTGTGCCTTCAGGTCGGCGGCGGTGCGTTCCTGGGCGATGAGGGTGGACTGGGCGGTGAGCACCACGAGATAAGGAGACAGACCGCCTTTGTAGCGCAGAACGGCCAAGTCGTAAGCCTTGCGGCTGTCGGCCACCGCCTTGTCGGCGTAATCCATCTGCACGGCCAGGGCCTTCTGCATCGAGACCGCGTCGGCCACGTCCTTGAGCGAATCGGACACGGCCTTGTCGTAGCTGGCCACCGCCGCCTCGTACTCGGCCGCCGCGCCGCGGTAGGCGCCGGTCAGCCGACCGCCTTGGAAGATCGGGATGCTGATCGCCGGGCCGAACTGGGCCAGCACCACGTTCTGGGTGAAGATCTTCTCCGGCGAGAACGACAGGTCGAGGACAGAGGCGTTGAGGTTGATGTTCGGATAGAAGGCGGCGTGGGCCGACTTCACCTTCTGGGCGGCGGCCTCGGCCCTCAGGCGCGCGGCGGCCACGTCCGGCCGGCGGCCGATCAGGTCCGCGGGCAGGTTGGACGGCAGGCCCCAGGGGGCGCTGATGCTGCCGAGGTTGGCCTGCACGTCGAGGCCGCGGTCCGGCCCGGCGCCGACCAGGGCCGCCAACTGGTGGCGCGTGCGGTCGATCTGGGCGTCGATGGCCGCCAAGTCGCCCTGGCTGACGTTCTTCTCGGCGCTCGACTGGGCCTGCTGGCCCTGGTTCTCCAGGCCGTTCTTCACCCGGTCGGCCACCAGAGTCAGGGTGTCGCCCCGCACCTTGATGGCGTCCTCGGCCGCCTGGCGGTCGGCGGTCAGCCGCACCAGGTCGGCGTAGGCCGAGGCCACGGCGGTGGAGATCTGCAGGCGCGCGGCGCGCAGCTCGAACTCGGCCGCCTTCTGCTCGGAGCTCGCGGCCGCCACCGCGGCGCGGTTCTTGCCGAAAAAGTCGATCTCGTAGGCCACCTTGCCGCTGAGCTGGGTGAAGGGCTGCAGGTCGCTGGGGATGGCGCTCTTGAAGTTGTCGGGGATGCCCTTGACGTTGAGCTCGACCCCGGTCTCCTGGATGTTGCCGCTGACCCCCACGGTGGGCAGGAGCGGCGCGCCCTGGACCTGCACCTGGGCCTGGGCTTCGCGCACGCGCGCCTCGGCGGCCTTGAGGTCAGGAGCGCCCTTCAGCGCCTCCTCGATCAGGCCCGTGAGCTGGGGATCGTTGTAGGCGGTCCACCAGTCTTCCGCCGGCCAGGCGGTCGCGGTGGGGGCGCCCAGGGCCTTCTGCGCGGCGTAGTCGGTCGGCGGCTTGACCTGGGCCAGCTGCCCGAGGTCCGGTGCGCAGGCTGTGAGCAGCGCCAGCGAAGACGCAGCGGCGGCCAAGCCGGTGATTCGGGCTGCGACATCGACCCGCACGGGCGGACGTAAGAACTGCATGACGTCCCCTGAGGATTTTGTTATTGACCGTACTGTACGGTCAGCTACTGTTCATTGCGCCGCAACAAGCGCGATGTCAAGGTCCCCACGCCAGCGAAAGCGATGCCCGTTCCGATGAATGTAGTGATCGCAACGCCCCGCCGCGACCTCAAGCGCGACACCATAGTGGCGATCGCGCTGCAGGTGTTCCTCGAGGAGGGTTACGCCGCCGCCTCGATGTCGGCCATCGCCGCCCGCGTGGGCGGTTCGAAGGGTACGCTCTACAACTATTTCCGGTCCAAGGCCGAGCTGTTCGTCGCGGTGATCCAGGACCAGTGCGACCTCCAGCAGAACCAGCTGTTCGACGTGCCGGAGCAGGACATCCGCAAGTTCCTGATCGAGCTTGGCCGCCGCTTCGTGCGCCTGCTGCTCAGCGACGAGGTGATCACCTTGCACCGCATCGTGGTGGCCGAGGCGACCCGCTTCCCGGAGATCGGCGAGGCGCTCTACGAAGCCGGGCCCAAGCGCGGCAAGGCGCGGCTGGTCACCTATCTGAAGCAGGCGATCGCCGACGGCCGCCTGAAGGCCTCCTGCAACCCCGAACGCGCCGCCGAGCAGGCCATGGAGATGGCCCTGGGCGGGATGTACCGCCGCCGCCTGTGGAATGTCGGTCCCGCCCCGACCGATGACGAGATGGAAGCCGCCATCGCCTCGGCGATCGACGTGTTCATGGCCGCCTACGGGGCCTGAGGCCAGGGGCCCGGCGAGCTGGAGGCGGTGCTGGTCCTGGTCGACGACCTCGGCCAGATCGCAGGGGCGATGTTCTGCGCGGCGGCCTAACCGCGCCCTCCCCTTCCGCCCCGGCCCGCGCTAAGCATTCTCCTGCGCAAAGCCAGGCCCGACAGTATCGGGGCCGAACAGTTCCAGGGAGGAGCGCATGGACGGCATCGCACGTCGCCGCCTGATCGGGGCGGCCGGACTTCTGGCGCTGGGCCCGCGCATGGCCTGGGCCGCGGTGGCGGCGAAACCCGGCCAGAAAGCCGGCCCCAAACCCGGCGCCAAGCCCCGGGTGGCCATCGAGACCAGCCAGGGCACCATAGTGGTGGAGCTGGAGGACAGGAAGGCGCCGATCACCTCGGCCAACTTCCTGCGCTACGCCGATACCCTGAAGTACAACGGCGGCAGCTTCTATCGCGCCTCGCGCACGGTCGGCGCCGGACCTGGCCACGGCTCGATCCAGGCCGGTCCGTCGCCCTACGCCCGCCACTTCCCGCCGATCGCCCACGAGAGCACCACCAAGACCGGCCTCAGGCACAAGGCCGGGACCATCTCTCTGACCCGCAACGAGCCTGGCACCGCCACCTCGGACTTCTTCATCTGCGCCAGCGACCAGCCCTATCTCGACGCCCACCCCGGCGAGAGCGGCGACAACCAGGGCTTCGCCGCCTTCGGCCACGTGGTGTCGGGAATGGACGTGGTGAAGAAGATCCTGGCCATGCACACCGGCAAGACCGCCCCTGTGCCGGCCATGAAGGGCCAGATGCTCGACCCGCCCGTGCCGATCATGACGATCAAGCGGGTCTAGAAACAGAACCGGCCGCGACCCGGGCGGGCCGCGGCCGGAAAGACGCTTTCGACAGACGCTAGAAGCGGTAGTTCATCTGCATGCCGATGATCCGCGGCTGCACGGTGTTTCCGGTATAGTAGTAGTTGCCGTTGGCCTGGTTCTCGTTGACCCACTCGCGCGAGTCGAACAGGTTCTTCACATAGCCGGCGATTTCAAGGTTCTTGTAGTACACCCCGACCCGGGCATTCATGATGTGGGTCTCGTTGCCGTTGATGTAGTTCGGCGTGACGTAGGGGGCGGCGGTATAGCTGGCGGTGCCGAGCGACGTCGCACGCATGTACTTGCCCTGGTAGGCGTAGTCGATGCGGCCGTAGGCCGGGAAGTCCATGACCCGGGTGTCGTACTGGACGCCCAGGTTCGCGGTCCAGTCCGGGATGCCCAGGTTGTCGCCCTTGTTGGCCACCAGGGAGGAGGCCGGCGGCGCCGTGCCCGCGGCGTGCGGGCCGTAGACCGTCTGGGTGAAGCGGGCGTCGTCGTAGGCCACGTTGGCGTTGACGGTGAAGCCCATGGCGCGACCGGTGAACTGCAGCTCGCCCCCGTCGCTGGCCGCCTGGCCGGCGTTGGCGACGAAGGAGTAGCCGGTGCATGACGGCAGCTGCACCACGAACTGCACGTTGTCCCATTCGATGTGGAAGGCCGCGACGTTGACCTGGGCCTGGCCGTCGAACAGGCGGAACTTGCCGCCGACCTCGGTCGATTTCACGTAGTCATGCTGGTAGGTCGGCGGCGACCCGGTGATGCCGAGCAGGGCGAAGCTGGGCGCGCACAGGATCGGCGAGGCCGGCGGGTTGATGCCGCCGGGACGCTGGCCTTCCGAATAGGTGGCGTAGAGCAGGTCCGATTGGGTCAACTGGTAGCTCACGCCGACCTTTGGCGTGACCGGCTTCTCGTGCAGGGTGCCCACCGTATAGGTGTACGGGCAGCCCGCTCCCGCGATGCCCACCGCCTGCGCGGTGGTCTTGACGCTCTCGGGCTTCACCGGACAGGCCGCGTAGTTGTTGGCGAACGGCGTGGTCGAGTTCGGGTTGGTCTCAAGCGGATAGACCTTGCCGGCCACCGTCGTCGTCAGGTTGTCGTCGGCCGTGCCCACCCAGCCCGCCGGGGCGCTGCCCACGGGGCCGCCGTACCGCGTCCAGAAGTTCTGGGTGTAGTTGGTGGCGCGGAAGCCGGCGGTGACCTTCAACTTGCTGGTCAGCTGGTAGTTGGCCTCGCCGAAGATCGACTGTTCGTCCTCCGATACCTCTTCCGTCCGTGAGGCGATGTCGGTCACCGCCGCGCCCGGCGTCTGGCAGAGCGTGGTGAGCAGGGTGCCATTGTAATAGGATTCGCCGTTGGCGCCGCGCAGCAGGGTGGCGAACGGCGCCTCGCCGAACGGGGCGCACAGGGTCATGGTGTCGAGCTCGTGCTCGATGAAGCCGCCGAACACGAATTGCAGCTTCCAGGACGGGTCCACCGTGGAGATGCGGAACTCCTGGGTCACTTGGTTGCGGCCGTTGTTGTACCAGTAGTTCGACGCGATATTGGCCGGGCCGGCCGCGCCGGTCGGGTTGGGGCTCGGCTGGCCGGCGACCGCGGGCGTGGCGCCGAACTGCAGGTAGGGGGTGGACACCGTGCAGGTGCCCGGCGGGTTCAGGATCGGGGTGATCAGCCCCGGGCCCGAAGGGCACGGCTGGTTGGTCAGGTACGGCAGGTTCGAGGTCCGCTCGCCGTTGCCGCCCGAGAAGCTGTAGCCCGAGGTGCGGTCCATGGTGTCGGCGGTGATCGACTTGAAATCGAGCTTGTCGTTCCAGGTGTAGTCCAGGGTCACGCTCGGGATGGTGAACATCACCCGGTGCGGCGAGGGCTGGTAGATCACGTCGGTCGGCGTCAGGTACTGACCGTTGACCACCCCGTTTCGCGCGCTGTTGCTGAGGAAGCTGGTGGCCGGCACGGTGTAGCCGCCGAACACCGTCTGCGGGAACGAGAATGCCACGCCGTTGATGAGGCCGGTGTTGGCCAGGGTGCGCACGGGCACGTTGATCGACGGCGAGGAGGTGCGCACCGACGAGGAGTCCTGGTCGTAGTTGAACTGGTTGTGCACCGACACCTGGACCTTGAAGTCCGGCGTCACCTGCCACAGCAGGCTGCCGCGCAGCGAGTAGTCGTTGCCCTTGTTGATGCCCGAGGCGAACTGGTGGCCGTCGAACTCCGAGTAGGAATTGATCCAGCCCGGACGGTCCTGACGGAAGCCGGCGATGCGGAAGCCGAGCTTGTCCGGGACGATCGGTCCGCCGAGGGCGATCCCCTCTTCATCGCCGAGGCCGCCGCCCGAGATGGTCGAGACGCCGAGGCGGGCCGAACCCGAGTAGGTGGTCAGGCTGGGCGTGGGCGTGATGAAGCGGATCGTGCCGCCCTCGGACGAGCCGCCGTAGAGCGTGCCCTGCGGGCCGCGCAGCACCTCGATGCGGTCCAGGTCGTAGAGCAGCGGCACCGGGGTGCCCGAGCCCGAGGTCGCGCCGTTCAGGTTGCGCTTCTGCATCGCGATGTCGTCAATGTAGACGCCGGTGGTGGGCGCGCCGCCGGAGGTCGAGGCGATGGCGTTGCCGCCGATCCCGCGCAGGGACAACTGAGGGATGCTGTCGCCGCCGGTCACGCGATAGGTGAAGCCCGGCACCTGGGTGGACAGGTCCGCCACGTTACGGATGCCCTGCTGGTCCAGGGACTTCTGCGTCACGGCCGACACCGACAGAGCGACCTTGTTCACCGTCGAGGTCTGGCGCGTGGCGGTGACGACCACCTCTTCGAGGGCCTTGGAATTGCCGTTGTCGGCGTTCTGGGCGAAGGCCGCCTGGGGAAGAACCATCTGGGCGAAGGCGGCCAGCCCGAGGGCCGAGGTCGCGAGCAAGAGCTTACGCTTGCCGTCCGTGGACGTCATTGGGTGTCTCCTCCATGGGTAGGTCGCCCGGCCTTCGAGGGCCTGAAGCTTTGTTGACCCGAGCTTAGGCAGGCTCGAGGTGCGGCGTCATCGATAATTATGCGATGTAATTATCCGCGTTCGCTGAACAAAACCTCGTAGCGGTCATTCATTGTATACAATTAACGGCATTTACGTACTGACTTAGCTCTTCAGCCCCCGCTACCCCGTAAGATTGCGGAAAATATGTATACAAAATGCCAGTCAACATTGACGGGTCATGGGCCCGACCGCTCAGATACCGGCGTTTGTTTTCAACCGGCGTGGCCGAAAAGCCTCACCCCTCAAGCCCCCAGGCCTCGCCAGCGACGCGCACGGCCGCGACCTTGGCGTCGAACGCGCCCCAGTCGTCCCCTTCGACTATGGTCGCCCACAGGGCCTCGACCTGGTCGTAGAGCATCTCCTCGGGCTCCAGCCGGCTGAAATACACGTGCTCCAGGCGCTCGGGCCGCTCGGGCTCGCAGGCGCAAAGGGCGTCACGGAAGGCCGCCGCCTCGGGCCCTCCGTAGAGCGCCGTGCGCGGACCCTCCAGGGCCCGCCGCTCCGAGGCCGGGCCGCAGAACCAGTCGAAGAAGAACGGCTCCCAGCGCAAGGCCTGGCCGCCCTCCCCTATGGCGCGGAAAGCATGGTTGGCGAGGGCCACGTCCTTGTCGGGCGACCGGCGCTTCACGCCCAGGCGGCGACACAGCGCGCCGGCCAGGGCGCCGCGGTAGGCCGGGCCATAGCCGTTCAGCGCCTCGGCCAGGGCGTCGCGGTCCTCGATCAACGCCAGGCAGCTGGCCAGCTGCTGCAGGTTCCAGAACACCGCCTCGGGCTGGCGGCCGAAGGCATAGAGGCCGGACTCGTCGAAGTAGGCGGCGGTGAAACGCGGGTCGTTGTAGGGCAGGAAGCGCCAGGGGCCGTAGTCGAAGCTCTCGCCGGTCAGGTTGAGGTTGTCGGTGTTGAGCACCCCATGCACGAAGCCGGCCGCCATCCAGCGCGCCGCCAGATTGGCCGAGCGCACCGTCACCGCCCGCATCAGGCCCGCCGGCCCCTCGGCCGCGATCTCGGGGTAGTAGGTCTCGAGCACGTGCTCGGCGAGGATGCGCACCAGGTCCGCCCGTTGGTGGTAGGCGTGGCGCTGGAAGGATCCGAAGCGGATGTGACTGAAGCTCAGGCGGGTGAGCACGGCAGAGCGCGTGGGGCTGGGCTCGTCGTGGCGCTGCAACGCCTCGCCGGTCTCGATCAGGGAAAAGGCGCGGCTGGTGGGAACGCCCAGCGCTTGGAGCATCTCCGCCGCCAGCACCTCGCGCACGCCGCCCTTGAGCGTCAGGCGGCCATCGCCGAAGCGGGACCAGGGCGTCTGGCCCGAGCCCTTGGTGCCCAGGTCGAGAAGCCGGTCGGTCTCCGCTTCGCGCAGCTGGGCGTAGAGGAAGCCGCGGCCGTCGCCGAGCTCGGGGTTGTAGGTGCGGAACTGAGGGCCGTGGTAGCGCATGGCCAGGGGCTGGGCCAGGTTGCCCGGCAGGGGCTCGAACCTGGCGAAGGCCGCGCGCCATTCCTCGTCGTCGAGCGTGTCCAGGCCCACGGCCGCCGCCGCCCGGTCGTTGCGGAAGCGGATCAGGGCCTGTGGGAACTCGGCCGGACGCACGGGATCGGCGAACTCGGGGCCGAGACGGCCGAAGCGGGGATCGGGGCGATAGGCGGAGGAAACCGGCATGTCCTCCCCATACCTCAGATTTTCGGATCGGAGCGGGTCGCGAACGGAAAACCGGCCTCCACTTTTCCTCCAAGCGCTCTACTGCCGGCAAGCATGGCGGGCTTGGCGGGGGCGTGTTAGCCCTGGATTCCAGCCGCCAGCACCGCCGGAGCTCCAGCCTTGTCCCGCAGGCCGACCCTGGAATTCCTGAAGACCGAAGCCGCCTCGGGCCTGATCCTGGCGGCCGCCGCCCTGGCCGCCCTGGTGGTGGCCAACTCCCCGTGGGCCCAGGACTACTTCCGGCTGATCCACTACTCGTTCAGCGTGCGCATCGGCCCGTTCGAGGAGACCGCCGACCTGCTCGACTGGGTCAAGCACGGGCTGATGGCGATCTTCTTCTTCGTGGTGGGAATGGAGATCAAGTACGAGGTGCTCAAGGGCGAGCTGGCCAACCCGCGCCGCCTGGCCATGCCCTTGCTGGCCGCGGTGGGCGGCATGGCCATGCCGGCGCTGATCTATCTGGCCTTGAACAGCTGGGGCGCGAACGGCCACGGCGGCTGGGCGGTGCCCACCGCCACCGACATCGCCTTCGCCCTGGCCGCCCTGTCGATGGTGTCCAAGAGCCTGCCGGCCTCGCTGCGCGTGTTCTTGCTGACCCTGGCCATCGCCGACGACCTCGGCGCCGTCGGCCTGATCGGCATCCTGTTCTCCCAGGACCTGCATCTGCGCGCTCTGGTCGGCGCTGGCGCGGCCCTGCTGTTCATGATGGGGCTCGGCCGCTGGCGCTCGGCGCCCTTCCTGTTCTACGCGATCGGCTTCGCCCTGGCCTGGGCCTTCACCCTCAAGAGCGGGGTCTCGACCTCGGTGGCCGGCGTGCTCGCCGCCCTGACCGTGCCGGTCGGACCGCGGCGGCGCGGACAGGAGAGCGTGCTGCGCCACTTCATGGACAGCCTGCACCCCTATGTCGCCTACGGCATCCTGCCGCTGTTCGCCTTTGTAGCGGCGGGCTTCTCGTTCACCGGCATCACCGGCGCCCACTTCACCTCGCCCCTGACCCTGGGCATCCTGCTGGGCCTGTTCCTCGGCAAACAGGTGGGCGTGTTCGGGGCGGTGTTCCTGGCGGTGACGCTCGGCGTCGGGCGCAAGCCCACCGGGGCCACCTGGCTGGAGGTGTGGGGCCTGTCGCTGCTGTGCGGCACGGGCTTCACCATGAGCCTGTTCATCGGCGCCCTGGCCTTCCCCGAGGCCGACCTGCAGGCGCAGAACCAGGCTCGGCTCGGGGTGGTGCTGGCCTCGGTGCTGTCGGCCGCCGCCGGCATGGCGGTGCTGTCCTCGGCCGGCGCGATGCGGGCCCGGCGGGATCAGGCGCTGGCGGGGTAGCTTGCGCGGAGCGCTCGCGCCCGCTAGAGCGACGACGCTTCGGAGGTTTCCCCATGTCCGGCTGGATCGCCATCATCATCATCTTCGGGTTCGTCGCGGCCATCGGCGCGCTGAACTTCTTCGAATTCGGCAGCGTGGACTAAGCCCGCTTGTCGGACCCCTCGGCCACGCGCGGCGTGGCGCTGATCACCGGCGCCGGACGCCGGATCGGGCGCGCCCTGGCCCTGGCCATGGCCGGCGCCGGTTTCGACATCGCCCTGCACTGCAACGCCTCCTGCGCCGACGCCGAAAGCGCGGCCGCGGAGATCGCCGCCCTGGGCCGCAAGGCCCGGGTGCTGCGGGCGGATCTGGCGAACGAGAGCGAAGTGCGCGCCCTGGTCGCCGCCGCACAGGAGGCGCTGGGGCCGGTCACCCTGCTGATCAACAACGCCTCGGTGTTCCAGGACGACCGGATCGAGACCCTGACCTCGGACACCTGGCGCGCGCACATGGAGGTCAACCTCCATGCCCCGCTGCTGCTGTCCCAGGGCTTCGCCGCCGCGCTGGCGGAAGGCCGTTCGGGCCTGATCCTCAACATCCTCGACCAGAGGGTATGGAACCTCAATCCGCAGTTCTTCAGCTACAGTCTGAGCAAGGCCGCCCTGTGGATGGCCACCCGCACCATGGCGCAGGGGCTGGCGCCGCGCATCCGCGTCAACGGCATCGGGCCGGGTCCCACCCTGCGCTCGATCCATCAGACGCCGGAGCTGTTCCAGGCCGAGGCCGAGCATACCCTGCTGCAGCGCCGCGCCACGCCCGCCGACATCGCCGCCGCGGCGCTCTATCTGGTTGACGCCCCCACGGTCACCGGCCAGATGATCGCCGTCGACGGCGGCCAGCACCTGGCCTGGCTCACGCCCGATATCGTCCTGCCCTAGTGACTCCGATGAACAAAGCCCCCTTCGCGCCCACCGAGGCCCGCCTGGCCTCCGCCAAGACCTTTGTGCGCGACATCCGCGTGCAGGCCGAGGTGGGGGTCTACGAGCACGAATACGGCCGCACCCAGCCGCTGGTGATCGAGGTGGAGCTCGATGTGGCGCCCTCGGGCTTCGAGGAGCTGGGCGACATCATCAACTACGAGAACATCGTCGGCTGGACACGCGAGGTCGCCGCTTCCGGCCACGTCGAGCTGGTGGAGACCTTCGCCCACCGCGTGGCCCTGGCCTGCATGCGCGACGGCCGCGTCCTGGCCGCCCGGGTGCGGGTCGAGAAGCCCGAGGCCCTGGCCCCTGCGGTGGCCGGCGTCGAGATCACTCTTCGTCGAGGCGAAGCGATCTAGGACCGCGCCGCGCTCGAGCGGCCGAAGGCGGCAGCGCAAGTCGCGCTCGAGTAGCCGAAGGCGGTGGCGCAAAGAGCGCTCAAGTAGCCGAAGGCGGTAGCGCAAAAAGACGCCTCTCGGTGAACATTGTTCCTGGACACTAGCCGAAACCCGGTTTTGGCTTCACTGTGCGCGCCATGACCGCCACCGACTACCACGCCCAGGACGACCGCACCCTGCCGCTGGTGGTCTACGCCCTGTACCTGCTGGGGCTGGTCAACGGCCTCACCGTGCTGATCGGCCTGGTGATCGCCTACGCCAACCGCGAGCGCGCCGGGCCGGCGATGGAGAGCCACTACACCTTCCAGATCCGCACCTTCTGGATCGCCATCGCATGGTGGATCATCGCCGGCATCCTGTTCCTGTGGGGCATCCCGCTGTCGCTGATCCTGGTCGGCGTGCCGCTGCTGGTGGCCGGCGGCCTGATCCTGGCCATGACCCACATCTGGTTCGCCCTGCGCTGCATCCTCGGCCTGATCTACGTCTCGCGCGGCGACGCCTATCCCCGGCCGCGGACCTGGCTGGCCTGACCGATCCGCCCGCCTAGGACTTGCCCGACACCGTCGTGTAGAGCAGGGCCACCGCCGACAGGCCCATGATCACGAACGTCAGCCAGACGAACACCTGCGAGAGCGGGCCGCCGCGGTGCTTGCCGAGAATGGCCGCGTTGCCGTTGATGCGGGCGATCAGATAGATCAGCGGCACCGCCGCCACCCCGTTGAACACGGCCGAGTAGACCAGCGCCTTCATGGGGTCGATCCCCACGAAGCTCATCGACAGCCCGATCAGGGTCGAGGCCGCGATCACCCCGTAGAAGCCCCGCGCGTCCTTCCACTTCCGGGACAGCCCCTCCTTCCAGCCGGCCGCCTCGGCCAGGGCGTAGCCGGCCGCGCCGGCCAGGACCGGGATGCCGAGCAGGCCCAGGCCGACGATGCCGATGGCGAAGATGCTGCGCGCCACCAATCCGGAGTTGGGGAAGGAGTGGACCAGGGGCTCCAGCGCCCTGGCTGCGTCGGCGGCGGTGTTGATGTTCTTCACGCCATGGGAAAACAGCACCGTCGCCGTGGTGATGATGATGAACCACTGCGCCGCTTCCGCGGCGATCATCCCGGTCGCGGTGTCGATCCTCATGTCCGAGATGAAGCGCTTGGGCAGGCGGGGCTTGCCGTTGGGCTTGAGCGGAATGTCCCGGGCGATCTCCTCCTCGACCTCCTGGGAGGCCTGCCAGAAGAACATGTACGGCGAGATCGAGGTGCCGAAGACGCCGGTGATGATGAACAGGAACGAGACGGTGAACTCGATGTGCGGGACGAAGGTCGCGTGCAGGATCTGGCCCCAGGGCTGCTTCACGATCAGCGCGGTGGCGGGATAGGAGAGCAGCGCCAGGGCGAGCCATTTCAGGAACTTCGCGTAGGTGGCGTAGCAGACGAAGATCTCCAGCCCGAGGACGACCGCGGTCGTCAGCACCGCCAGGGCCCAGCGTGGAACGGGGACGACCAGCGCGCTGGCCTCGGCCACGGCCGCGATGTCGGCGCCGACGTTGATGGTGTTCGCGACCACCACCACCAGGACGACGCCGATCAGCACCACCCGCGAGTAGTGGTCCTTGATGACGCCCGCCAGCCCCTTTCCGGTGACGGCGCCGATCCGGGCGCACGCCTCCTGGACCGCCAGGAGCAGGGGGATCTGGTAGAGCGCCGTCCATAGCTGGCCGAAGCCGAACTGCGCACCCGTCTGGGAATAGGTGGCGATCCCCGATGGATCGTCGTCCGCCGCGCCGGTCACCAGCCCTGGGCCTAGAAGCTTGAGAAACCGCAGCGGCCCGGACCGCTTGGTCGGCGCCGACTGGCCGGGCTCCGGCGGGTCCTGGCGGGAAGGCGACGAGTCCAACAACGGCTCCTGACGGGATGGCGCAGGCAAGCCAACGACGTGGCGCCAGTTCAGTTGCAAACCGCCATCGGCGGTCACCGCTGATTTACGGCAAAGCCAGGGCTTTGTCCTGACAGCGCTATTCAGCCTGGGTTCATGGCGGCCCCGTTAATCTCTGGTCAACGTCGGGCGCTTGGCCCGCAACCTCGATCTGATGGAGGCGACCATGAAAAAGTTCCTCACCGGCGCCCTGGCCGTTGCGACCCTGGCCGGCGCCCTGACCGCGACCACCGCCCTGCCCGCGGCGGCCGCTCCTCACGGCGGCGGCTCGCACGGCGGGAGCTACCACGGCGGCTATGGCGGGTACCGCGGCGGCGGCTATCGCGGCTGGGGCGGCGGCGCGGCGGCCGGCGCCCTGATCGGCCTGGCGGCCGGCGCGGCGATCGCCGGCGGCGGCTACTACGGCGGCTACTATGGCCCGCGTCCCTACTACTACGCGCCGCCCTGCCGCATCGAGATGCGCTGGAACCCCTACTACGGCGGCTACGAGCGCGTCCGCGTCTGCTACTAGGCCGACGCCTTACAAAGACCCCCGTCTCCACGGAGGGAGACTGGCCCCCGCCCTCGGCGGGGGCCTTTTTCTATCGACCGCGCTTCTCGACCAGGGCTTGGCCAATCCA